>JBMFLH010000068.1:0-8694 GCA_049971295.1 Candidatus Ratteibacteria bacterium
CCATACGCGACAGGAGGTGAGATGGCTCCCGAAAATTTATCCAGGAGTGGAAGGTATGAGTTAAAAAAATTTGTTTCTGACCTCGGACTGCAAATATCAGCCGTCGTCGGCGACTTCGGCGGGCACGGATTCACTGATCCAAAAACTGTTGATTGGCGTGTTGAAAAAACAAAAGAGGTTATTGATCTGGCTGTGGATATCGGAGTCAATATCGTAACAACTCACATAGGGGTTGTTCCTGAAAATACACAGGCGACTGAATGGAAAATTCTTCTACAATCGTTACCAGAAATTGGAAGTTATGCATACAATAAAGGTGTTGTCCTTGCTACTGAAACAGGACCTGAGCCAGCTGAAATTTTGAAAAAATTGCTTGATGAACTAAATAATCCAGGGATCAAGGTAAACTATGACCCTGCAAATCTTGTGATGGTAGCAGGCGACGACCCTGTAAAAGGAGTGCATATTTTGAAAAACTATATCGTGCACACGCATGCAAAAGATGGTATAAAATTGCCTGACGAAAACGGAAAAAAGAGATGGAAGGAGCTTCCTCTTGGAGAAGGAAATGTAAATTTTCCTGAATATCTGAAAGCAATGAAAGATATTGGTTATAGCGGTTTTTTTACAATTGAAAGAGAAGTCGGCGAAAATCCTGAAGCTGATATCATAAAAGCAAGGGATTTTCTGAGGGACCTTGAAAAAAAGTTAAATTATTGATATGAAAAAAACAAGAAAACCATCAGTAAGTGGTTACTTTTATCCTGGTGATAAAAGTGAACTTGTCAGTAATCTGAGGCAGTATATTATTGCTGAAAGAGACAAAATATCTGCCATTGGTGCAATTTGCCCTCATGCAGGATACATATACTCAGGTAAAACAGCTGGCAAAGTATATGGCAAAATCATACCTCCTGAAACCGCAATTATCATAGGTCCCAATCACCATGGATATGGAGAGCCATACGCAATTGACGAAAATGATTACTGGGAAAGTCCTCTTGGTTTGGTAGAAATTGATGATGAAATAAGGAAGAAGTTACTTGCACACAGCAGATATCTGCAATCAGATTCAACTGCTCACATAGCTGAACACTCAATAGAAGTTCAGGTTCCATTCTTACAGTATATTAACCCAGATATAAAAATTGTTCCTGTGGTACTCTCAAGTTATCACGATGCAAACCCCTGGTATGAAATAGGATACACGATTGGTCTTGTGCTCAGTGAATGCAAGAAAACCATAATGGTTGTCGCCAGTTCTGATTTTACTCATTATGAACCAGCAGAAGATGCGGAAAAAAAAGATAAACTTGCGATTGGGGCAATTTTACAACTTGACGCCGATAATTTCTTAACAATAGTATCGGAAAATGATATCAGTATTTGTGGATTTGCACCTATAGTGACTGTAATTACAGCAGCAAAGGTTCTTGGGGCTAAAAAAGGCATACTTGTTGATTACTCACACAGCGGTCAGGTTTCAGGAGATTCCCAGCAGGTTGTTGGATACGCAGGCATTATCCTTGACAAAGAACTGAAATAAAATTATAATTTTGTGTATAAATTTCGCAGGTGCCTATAGTGGGCTTAATAGGGAAGTCTGTGAAAATCAGACACGCTCCCGGCGCTGTAACCTGGATCACATATACAGAGTGAACAGCCTGGTCAGTGGTTCCACTGTCCGTAATGGATGGGAAGGATGACCAGGAAATCAGGAAGTCAGAAGACCTGCCTGCGAGACGGTGCAACGCATTCCTGCGGAGTTCAGGAATCGTCTAAGGGTGAAGAAATCAGGGTGCAGCCCGCCGCATGGCGGGCTTTAATTTTGCCCGCTTAACGAGGAGGAGATATGAAAGCAGGAGAGGGCAAAGGATTTACCCTGATAGAGCTGCTTGTGGTAATTGCGATCATTGCGATACTGGCAGCAATGTTGTTGCCAGCACTGTCAAAAGCAAGGGAAAGGGCAAGAGCTGCTGTTTGTATGGGGAATTTGAAACAAATATACCTCGCATTTTCAATGTATGTTCAGGATAATGACGAATTTTTTCCACCTGCATATTACTATACATTTTCAAGCGCACTATGCTGGGATTTTGCTACGGACGACTGGGTGAACTGGCGCCTTGGCATTATTGGAATGTATCTGAATAATAAACAGATTTTTCAATGTCCTTCGAGATTCAACCTGAAATCATACGATAGCCCATTTACTGGTTATGCCTATAATGCAACATATATTGGTGGTGGATATTCTGTCTGGGATGGCCAGGCAGATTCTCCGGCAAAACTCAGCAGGATTCAAAATCCATCTCAAACAGTCCTTGTGGCAGATAGTGCGATATGGTCGTCATGGACGATGGAAACAATCGCAAACAATTTCCTGAGGGCTCCAGGAGACATTTATTATTTTGGTCCAAATGTGCATTTCAGACATAATGGACGGGCAAATGTACTTTTTTGTGATGGACACGTTGAGTCAATTGGAACAAAATATAACATTGACCCAAATGACAGAACGCTTGGCGACCTTTCTAAAGACGATTCATTGTATGACCTGCAATGAAATGCGATGTGTTATAATGAATTTATGAAAAAAAATTTTCGTCAGCTATTAGAAGAAAAAAAGGTACTGGTGGCAGATGGTGCCTGGGGAACAGAAATAACAAAAAATCAGCAGATAAAATTTGCGTTTCCTGAAATATTGAATCTGACACATCCTGAAATAATAGAAAAACTCGCGGCATCCTATGTGGAAGCGGGTGCTGACATTATACTCACCAATACATTCGGGGCAAATATTTTGAAGTTGAAAAAATATGGCGCAGATGACAGAATAAACGAAATTAACAAAAAGGGCGTTGAAATATCACTCAGAGCCGCAGTAAATAAAATCGTTTTTGCTTCAATGGGACCAACAGGAGAACTGCTTGAACCTTATGGAAACATCACTGAAAAGGAAATGATAAACTGTTTTGAACAACAGGCAGAGATACTTATTAAATCCGGGGCAGATGGCATAGTAATAGAAACAATGAGTGATATAAAAGAAGCCCTGTGCGCTTTGAAGGCAGTAAAAAATGTTACAGATAGAACCGTGGTTGTTTGTATGACATTTAACAAAACTGTAAATGGATATAGAACATTAATGGGAACAGGTGCTGAGGAATGTGCAATCCTTCTTAAAAACCATGGTGCAACTATCGTTGGAACAAATTGCGGGTCAGGTATTGAAGATTTTGTATCCATCGTTAAAGAAATGAACAAAGTCAATCTGCCAGTATGGGTGAAACCAAACGCCGGAATTCCAAAACTGGTAAAAGGGAAAACAGTATATCCAGATACCCCTGAACACATGGCAGGTTATGTCCCCGAATTAATAAAAGCTGGGTCTTCAATTATTGGCGGCTGTTGTGGAACAACCCCATCGCACATTCGTGAAATAAGGAAAGCCGTTTCAATTTATATGAAGCAATGAAAAAAATTTTCTGTTTTACTTTTGTATTGATGTTATCTCTGTTTTTTTCGCAGCAACTGCTGAAAGCAGACGAAAAATATCCTTTACGAGTTGTTTCTCTTGGCCCATATGTAACAGAAAATCTTATTTTGCTTGGTGTTGACAAAGAAATTGTTGGCGTTACAATGCATGAAAAGGAGGAAATAAAAAAGGGTCGTGAAATTGTCGGTACTCTGCTTGACCCAAATCTTGAAACAATTCTAAAACTAAAACCAGATATTGTAATAGCCAGCAAAGAAGGAAATCGCAAACAGAGTGTGGAAAAAATTCAGAAACTCGGAATCAGGGTAGAGGTTCTTGATGAAGTTATTACCTACGATGATTTGAAAAAAAATTTTTTTACTCTTGCCAGAATATTCGGCAAAGAAAACATTGCCAGAAATATTATTTCAGATATAGAAAAGCAACTTGAACAATATCACAATCAAAAACAGAAATCAAAAAAGAAAGTATTCTGGCAACTCGGGACAAAACCGCTGGTAACAGCGGGTCGCCACACATACTTCACCGAACTATCAATTTATGCAGGAGCAAGAAATATTTTTGAAGATATAAAGACCAAATATGTCACAATCAGTATAGAAGAAGTAATCAAAAGAAATCCAGAGGTCATCATAGCCATGGGTATGGGTGAAAACGAATATGTCATCAGTTTCTGGGAGAAATTCAAGGATATCGACGCAGTCAAAAGAAACAAAATTTTTCGCGTTGATGACTACATGTTTTGCAGTCCAACGCCAGCAAGTTTTTTACAATCGATAAAATTAATAACAAATTTTTTAAACAATTGAAAAAAATCTCTTTTTTAGCAATTTCTATTTTTGCAGTTGTATCGATCATCGTTGGTCTCTCTTTTGGCACAGAAAACTATTCTCTGGTCAAACTCATAAAAATACTTTTTAGTCCTCAGAACAACACATTTGAAAGAACGATATTATTACAAGTCAGGTTACCAAGGGTATGGTGCGGATTTCTAACTGGCTCTGGTCTGGCAGTATCTGGTCTGATTTTGCAGGCAATCTTAAAAAATCCCCTTGCGGAAAGTTACACGTTGGGCGTGTCAGGAGGCGCAAGTTTAGGAATTGCCTTCGGAATCGTATCCGGGCAAATGATGGCTGTGCCAGTTTTTGCATTTGCTGGTAGTCTTGTTTCTATTTTTATTCTTATGGTAACTGCGTCGTTAAGAAAGGTATCATCAGGAACGTTACTCTTACTTGGTATTATGCTCAATTTTATTTTTTCTTCATTTTCACTTCTGGTCATCACCTTACTACAGAAAGAAAGGTTTATGGAAGCAGTGGTTTGGTTTATGGGAAATCTCAGTAGTTACCATCCAGAGACCCTGAAAAGCGCTCCATTGTTTCTCATACCAGCATATCTGGTCACATGGTTATACTGGAAACAGCTAAATATATTCTCTCTTGGAGAGGAAAAAGCCGTCACGCTTGGCATTGACCCTGAGAAAAAACGTTACATGTGGTTTATTCTGACAGGACTTATTACAGGATACTGTGTATCTCTGGCAGGACTTGTCGGATTTGTTGGACTTGTGATACCACACACTGTAAGAATTCTGGTCGGCACAGACCATAAAAAAAACATACCGGCAGCCATACTGGCTGGCGGAAGTTTCCTTAGCATTGCAGATACTCTGGCAAGGACAATTGTCAAACCTGTTGAAATTCCTGTTGGTGTAATCAGTGGATTTTTTGGTGGGATATTTTTTGTTCTGATACTTTTAAAAACTTCAAGAAAACAAAAATGGTGACCCTTGAATTCAAAAATGTCAGTGCAGGTTATGGCAAGAACATGATTATTCATAACATAAGTTTTCAGATGAAAAAAGGTCATTTTCTTGGAATCATCGGCCCCAATGGAAGCGGAAAATCAACACTTTTGAGAACAGCAACAAAAGTTATAAAACAATACACAGGAATAATCCTGTTTAATGGTGTAAACATAAAAGACATACCGATCAAGAAATTTGCTCAAAATATTTCTTTTTTACCATCAGACATTGAAATTGCGTATCCTTACACAGTGATAGAATTACTTGCCATGGCAAGATATCCTTTCCTGGCAGGTTTTCGTAGTCCAACATCACAAGACATGGAAATCATAACTTCAGTAGCCGAAAAGATGGACCTTACACAATTTATGAACAAGACCATTTTTGAAATGTCAGAAGGAGAAAAACAGAGAGTACTTCTTGCTCAATGCCTTGTTCAGGAACCAAAACTCGTGATATTTGATGAACCAACCGCACATCTTGATATTGGTTATCAATTTGCTTTTCTTGACCTTCTGAAACAGTATCAGGAACACTCATCCCTTTCAATCCTTGCAGTTCTCCATGATTTAAATCTCGCTTCTCAATATTGCGATGAGCTCATATTGCTCAATAAAGGTTCAGTGGTAATTTCAGGGAATCCACAAAAGGTTCTACATTACAAAATTCTTGAAGAAGTTTATCATACAAATGTTCTGGTATATCCTCATCCTATTTCAGGTAAGCCCTATGTTTTTGGAATTCCTGCATCCTGGAAAAATTTGACAAAAAAATAATCATCGTATTTAATATGCCAGTCAAAACAATATCATTAAACAGGAGAATGACATGAAAATCGCAATTCAACTTTATACGATAAGGGAATATTTCGGCTCACAGGAAGAGATTGTAAAAGCAGTAAAAAAATTATCAAACATTGGATATAGGTATGTAGAAACCGCAGGTACAGCAAATCTATCGGCAAAACAGTTCAAACAAATCATGGATGATGCCGGGCTGACAATTTGTTCGAGTCATATTGGAGTTGATGCAATTTTGAAAGAACCAGAATTCGTAGTTGAGCAACAATTGATTCTTGATGCACGAACCTGCAATTCAAGCTGGCCAGGCGCAGAAAAAAAGGACATGGAAGGTATAAAGAAGATAGCAGAAAAAATTTCAAAAGCAGCAGAAATCTTGAAAAAAAATGGACTGACACTTGGTTATCATAACCATGGAATAGAATTTGCCAGATGTAAAGGCAAAACATGGTTTGAAATTATTATGGAAACAGCAAATCCAGAAATCCTCACTGCACAGATCGACACATACTGGGTTCAATATGGTGGTGGAGACCCTTCGTACTGGATTAGTAAGTATTCTCAAAGATTAAACTCAATACATTTTAAGGACATGGGTATGACTGATGATAATAAACAGGCCATGGTTCCTGTAGGCACTGGCAATTTGAATTGGGCAAAAATTCTTTCAGCTGCCAAAGATTCAAGTGCAAAATATGCGATTGCGGAATTGGATTTTTCACCCCTTGTACCAGTGTGGGACGCAATTAAAATAAGTTTTGAAAATATGAAGAACTGGGGTCTGGAAACTGATTAAATTTCAACCCAGATTCAAAATTTGCGAGACACCAGCATATACATCATCCACTGTGACGTCGTTCATGCATATAAATCTTTTTTTGCATTTTGACTCCACCACACAGGGAAAACAATCTCTTTTAGTATGAAGAACAATATTGTTGTTACCCAATGGTCCATATCTCATTGGATTACCAGGACCAAAAATTGCAATCACAGGACATTTCATCGCAGAAGCAAGGTGCATTGTACCGGTATCATTGGTAATTAACAAGGCTGCACAGGAAAGAAGGTATGCCAATTGTCTGAAGGTTATTTTTCCAGCAAGATTAAAAACTTTTGTATTATCAATTCCTTTTCTAATTTCCTCGGCAAGATCAAATTCCTTATCATTCCCTACAATTGCGATGTTGACACGATAATTTTGAATAATACGTTTTCCTGCATCTATAAAATTTTTTTTATCCCATCTTTTCTTTTCAAAAGCCGCGCCTGGATTGATCATAACAACTTTTCTGTCACCTATGACTCCAATGTTTTTGAAAAATTCAAAATACAAGTGAATTTCACTATCGGTCAACGGAAAATACAATTCTACCTTTTCATATTTTCCGAACAGAGGGATAAAAAATCTTAGTGTCCTTTCTGCTTCGTGAGTTCTGAATTTATCAGAAAACAGTTCTTTTGTAAAAAATGTCAACCTGTACCTACTTTTCAGAAAAAATGGTATTAGAGAATTTCTGAAATCAACCACGAGATCATATTTTTGATACCGGAGCATTTTCATAAGTGCTATCATACCGGTTTTTTTATCCCAGACGTAAAAGTGTGAAAACATCGGATTACCTTTTGCAAACTCAATAGCTCTTGGACCAACAACAATGTTAAATTCTGCGTTGCAAAGTGCATCACGCATCAATTTAATCGCAGGCGTGATAAGAAGGTTATCGCCAATAGAACTCAAACCAATAATTAATACCCTGTTAATAATTTCTATTCTTAATTTTCTTTGAAAAACCAAGTATTTTTCTCCTTTCCTGGTTAAGTATGATAACACAATTTTTGACATTTTGTTTCTTTTTCTGTAAAATTATGTGTCTCAGATGGGCCGCTAGCTCACCCGGCAGAGCACCGCCCTTTTAAGGCGGGGGCAGCAGGTTCGAGTCCTGCGCGGCCTATTTTTGCCTTACTAAAAGCAGGACGAGAATTGGAGCGAAGATGTTGAAACATCCTTGAATCCGATTAGACCCATCATATTCTGGAAAACAGTTGAAAAATTCGTAAATCCTAACTGAAACCCGTTTAAAATAATTTTTAAGGGGGCCTCAATTCAATTTCTTCTTTAATATTTTTTGTTAGTTTATGTGGTAAATATTCTTCCAAATTATCAGAGTTGATTTTCTTTTCAATGCAATTTTCTTAATCCAATATCTATTCATTCATTTTAATCTGGATATTTTGTCTTTAAGTTTATAAATTCTCTCCTTCCCTATATAAACCCAAACAAATAAATTGATATTGCTCTTTTTTTACAAATAATTTCCATCCTGTCTCATCGGAATAAATATGTTCTTTCTCTCTTATACTTTTTATCATCTCCTCATACAAATTCTTAATATACTTGAAATAAATATACTTCAATCCCTTAAATATTGTCCAACTTTTTTCTTATACATTCTAAATAAACTTCTCTAAAAGTCCCCCTTATCTGTTCTTTTAATGCACCACCTATCTCTTTTAATATCTTCTTTCTCTCTTTCAGTAATTTTCTCTCTTCCATTTCTCTCTTTTACATACTAATTATTTAGTAT
>JBMFLH010000069.1:0-8563 GCA_049971295.1 Candidatus Ratteibacteria bacterium
TCCCAGAAAATACCTTTCTTCTGTTAGTACAGAAATTGCCGAGGCACCGCCTTTTTCATAAGATAATGCTATTTTTGAAGGGCTGTATCTTTTTCTGAAAATTCCGCCTGATGGCGATGCCTTTTTCGTTTCAGCAATGATGATAAACGGTCTTTGCTTTGTTTTCTCAATAATCGACCTGCAAATGACGGGATGAACTTTTTGTTTCAGAATATCCAGCGGCATCAATATTTTTTTTCGTTCAACCGCATTCTCTTTGTATTCAAGGATCCTTTTCAACATCTTTCTTCTCTTTCTGAAGATTCAGGATGAATCTCTCTGCAACAAATCTCATTTCAGGAAATTTTTTTCTTATTTCCTGCCACTGTTTTATTGCATCATCAATTCTTCCGAGTTTTTCAAGAACATGAGCTCTTGTATTTTCAACGTATGCAGGATGTTCGTATTGAATTGCTTTATCAAGGTATGTGATGGCATTCTCAAATTCTCCGCCAATATAGTAAATCCACCCAATTTCCCAGTAAAGTCTATAAGAATCAGGATTATGGCTCAGTCCCTCTTTAAGAAATTCCATCCCCTTTTGTTTTATTTTTTCGCTGTCAGGGAACCTTTTCATCGGAGCAACACAGTAAATCAAGAACCAGCCTCCTGTTGCCCATGCCTCCTGGTCCTCAGGGTCAAGCCTCACAACAAGATGAAATAATGGAAATATCTTTTCATATCTGCCGGAGTGCCATAACTGGTCTATTTTCAAATTGATGATATTAATCACAGGGTCCCGCTGATTTGTTAAGTCAAGAAGTTGAATGGCGACCTGCTCTGGTTGGGCGTAGACAACCAATGGCAGAATGATAATCATCAAGAAAAGTTTAATTTTCTTTTGACATTGAAATAATCTTTTCAAGATGGCCAATACAATATCCACTATCAATAACCTCCTGAGCCATTTTCATTCCGTCGGCAACATTCCCTGCAATGCCAGCAAGGTACAATAGAGCGCCTGTATTCAATAGTACAGAATTTCTTTTTGCGCCTTTCATCTTCCCACTAACAATCTGCCTCAATATTTCAGCATTTTCCTCGGGAGTGCCTCCTTCAAGATCCTTTAATGTTGCCCTTTTTAAACCAAATTCTTCTGGCTCAATAGTAAACGTTTTTCTTGTTGTTCCAATCTCAACAACAATGGTCTTTCCAGTGATTGAAATTTCGTCTGTTCCATCTTCGCCATAGAAAATCCATGCCATTTTTACATTAAAACTTGAAAGTACATCAGGTACGATATCAAGAAGATTTTTATTACCAACCCCGAGGATTTGAACATTGGCCCCTGCGGGATTGCACAATGGCCCGAGAATATTGAAAATGGTTCTGAATCCAAGTTCTTTCCTCACTGCGGCAACACTTTTCATGGCAGGATGATATAAAGGAGCAAAAAGAAAAGTAAAGTTCACTTTTTCCAGCATCATTTCTGCCTTTTCAGGTAATATCTCGATATTCATACCAAGTTTCTCAAGAACATCCGCACTCCCACATTTACTTGATATGGCTCTGTTGCCATGTTTTGCTACCTTCACGCCACAGGCAGAACCCACAATTGCAGAAGCAGTAGAAATATTAAATGTACCAGTATGGTCTCCACCAGTACCACAGGTATCCGCAACAATCCCTCCGGCTTTCACCTTCAAACATTTCTCACGCATTGCATCAGCAGCACCTCCAACAATATCACAGGTTTCTCCTGACATTCTTAAGGCGGTAAGAAAACTTGCTACTTTAATGGGTGAAACATTACCACTCATAATCTGACGGAAAATTTCAGCAGATTCAATTCTGGTAAGATGCTTGCCTGAAACAACCTTAAATAATACTTCATCTACATTCATAGTTCAAGAAAATTTTTCAAAATTTTTTTACCCTGGTCGGTAAGGACAGATTCAGGGTGAAACTGAACACCAAAAATGTTGTATTTTCTATGACATATACCCATGATCTCACCATCATCACTCCAGGCAGTAATTGTGAGAACATCCGGCAAACTTTTCCTTTCAATAACAAGAGAATGATATCTGGTAGCAGAAAATGGATTTACAATATCTTTAAAAATGTTTTCAGCCCTGTGATAAATGAGAGATGTCTTACCGTGCATCAAATTCCTTGCCCCTGTGATTTTCCCACCATACAGATATCCAATACACTGATGGCCTAAACAAACACCAAGAATCGCTTTTTTACCTTCAAATTCCTTGATTAATTCCATGGATATTCCTGCATTTTCAGGTCTACCAGGTCCTGGCGATATTACAATTTTGTCAAATTTCATTCTTTTGATTTTTTCAACTGGAATTTGATCATTCCTAAAAACCTCTATTTTGCACCCTAGTTCGCCAAAATACTGCACAAGATTATAGGTGAAAGAATCGTAATTATCGATCATCAATATCCTCTGCATTTTTCTCCTCCTATATTATTATGCCCGATAGTACGCGCAATGACAAACTTAGATTAGAAACGGTCTACTGACCACCTGTATGTATTCTCAATCAATCTTAATGCATCATCTTCTGTTTCACAACTTGTTGATATGAAAAGTCCACGGGCACTGAGATGGTCTAAAGCAGTTTTTACTTCAGTTGAAGAAATTGATATGTGAAGATTTTTCCCGGCTTTTTGTACCTTTTTCAATACATCCATAAAATAAAGGGGCGATGGTTTTCCTGCACCCGGTAAGATTTGAATTGCCTGCAATTCAGGAAGTTCAAGCAGAGTATCAAGATGGTTAAAATTACCTGTTCCATCAACATGATATACAGTATAATCAAGAAATTCTACCTGTTTTTTTATTGCAGGTAAAAAAATTTCTCTGAACATTGACGGAGAAATGTTATAAGCAAAATCGTTTTGAGCAGCATAAAATTTTCCTGGCGACCACAGTGGAAACCAGCAAGTAGACCCTTCATCCACTTCTTTTATTATGTTGTAGAGCTTTTCATAGTGCCTGCACCACATTTCCATTAAATAAATTTCTGCCTGTCGTACTTTTTCAGGTCTTTCAATACAATCAAAAAGAAGTTTTTCGGTTCCTCTTAATGCAGCAAGCGTATCCCCACAACCACCAAAGGCGCCAATTGAAACAAGGCATTTTCCTTTTGCTTCCTCAATGCCTCTTTCTAGTAGTTTAATGGAAAATTTGTAATCAGGATGATTTTCATCTATTTCAAGATGTTCGAAATTCAACTCTTCCTGTTTCAAAATTGGTTCCCACCAGCCAGTTTGTATATCAAGATGTATCTTGCAACCAAGAAACGTTGGAATTGCAGTATGCCCGGGGTATCCCCCATTCCAGATTGGCAGCGCCTCTGCCCCAAAAAAAGTATGGGAAAGATTGTACTGATTTACCTGACTGATATAATCAAGGTCGTACCACTTTTGATAAATACTTTCTGGTTGTGGCGGTGCAGGGATATCTGGTGGATTCTTTTTGGGAGCATACACTGCAATTGCACATCTTCCAAAATGATCGTGAGCCCACCATTTCCTGTAATTCTCCTTTATCTCTTGCCAATCAGGTTTATATAAAAGAGACATATCACCTTTCTATAATCAACATATCTGCTGCACCAAGTAATGGCATTTTTATTGATATCTGCGAATTACTTACTGAAAACTTTAATCCATCTGGATAAAAACACGACCAAACTTTTCTGGGAAAATAATTTAAGGAATTCACATTGATTGAAATATTTTTTATAGAACTACTGTCAGTAAGATTTACAAGTGGTATTACCGTACTGTTTTCTGATACCAATCTACCTGATACAATTCCTTTTTTATCTACAATAACATCCGGTAGTATCCCATTTTGCTTTAGAGGAAGCAGTATTAAGTCTTCTGAAACCGGGTCGCACTTTACTGGCTCAAAATTTCCTGCTCCAAAATGACAAAATCTCTGATTTATGCCACCTTTTCCACATGGTAATACCTTTAATCCATACTGAATATAACTCTGACCTGGAAATGTTCCGCCATAGTATGCCAAGCCAGAACCGGTTTTTTTCTTAATCCATGATGGTGTACCATCAGAACAGTATCTCGCGATGACTTCTGCGCCAGGCGCAACTTCAAATACTTCTTTGTTACAAAGTACTTTTGAGGTTCTGTTATTAAACATCATATAATCAAGTGGTGATTGAAACAATAGTTCAAGTTTGGCTCTTAATGGTCCTTTATACTTTTGATAAGAAAGTTGCTTTCCTCTACCAAATGTTTCATCAAGGACATTCAGTTCCTGGTCAAACTCATCCTTTCGTCCAGAACCAGCAGTTGCAAATACTATTCCGCCATTTTTTACCCATGTGTTAATTTTTTCTGCTGCATGCTTCTCAATATTCTGACAGGCAATGTAAAGCACTCTGTATTTATCGAGAAGCCCTTCTTTTATATCGTTTTCTGTAATGAAGTCAACCCTGTAACCGGCTTTTCTCAATGCATACCAGATATTCTTTCGTTCCTCCTGAAAAACATTTGTTGCATCAGAACCCGGCTTTATATCCCACTGAGATTTACCTTCAATTTCCCAGACATCACTCGCCTTGCTCAATAGCATTGCAACAGGCGTTTTCTCAGGTCTTGCGGGTAATAGATAATCTTCAATAAGTCCTGCCATGCCAGAAATTGTTCTTATAGTTTTAAATGTTGGCAGTCCTCCCCGATAGGTAACGTAATTCTCTGTCATGTAGGCATCAAAACCCGCGCTGAAAAAGTCAAGGTCTTTTACATTGTTTGTCCAGAGAAGCACTGCATTTTTCAAAAGCAAGTCAGGTGGGCATCCCGGATAATGCGGCATACAATAAAACTGCATTGGTGTATCGTGATAACTTGCTCCTTTTCTTAAATAAGAGGCAAGAAAATCAATAACAAGTGCTGATGCCTCTGGCATACAGTATGTATAGTCCTCACTCCAGGCTAAACTCATTGCGCCCCTTTTAAATGCCTCGATAAAAGATTGTTGATGGACCCAGTAAAAAGGATGCATCCCGCCAAGATTCGCAGAAGTATGAACATCCTGACCTAATTCTTTCTTCAATTGCTTTGTTTTTTCGGCAAAATCCCTTATTCCAAGTTCTTCTTGAAACAACACACTATACCAGTAAAGTTTTTTCATTGTTTGCGATACTGATGCTGCATCCTTTTTCTCAGAAACCACTCCTATCTGAACTGCTATCTCGGTTGATGGCGAATTGACTGGTTTCACACTTTCCCAGGACTGGCAACCCAAACTTTCTGGTGTCTCTCCATGTTTTTTCACAAAATCGCGAAATTGTTCTACCATTTTCGGATCATCTGCTTTTAAAACAGGCAACCCAATTTCATCACCAAAAGAAAGATAATAAAAATATGGTTCAAGATGCTTTTCTTTTATCATTTTCACCACATTTGGTATATCCTGAGAATGGTGATATGCATACGATTTTTCAATAACACCACCCTTATCTTTCCACCAATCAATAACCTTTCTTGCCTCGTTTCCATCATTTACATAACCAATGGTATTGATACCAAGGGCCTGTCTGAATGCCTGCTCAATTTCAAACCCCCAGCGAGAACCGTGCTGGTCGGTTACTCTCCCCGTGTACGCAAATAATCGTAATTTTTTGGGAATTGGCCCGATTCTTTTTTCTTTATTTAATTGCATTGTAATTTCTCTGAAGATGTCTGAAATTTTTTTCGTGTATGCAAGACCTTCCCTGGTATAAAGGTCTGGCTGAACAAGTACTGTTAATTCTTCTTCATCCGGACCTATTTCAAATGATTTCAAAATCTTCTTTTCATCTGGCTCAAGCGCAATATCAACCGCAAAACGTACATTTTTCACTGAACTATCAGTACTTATTGCCTTAAATGTATATGGAGATGTGCTTTCAACATTCATCGTTGGACCAAGGTCATACCATACACTTGCTTTACCTGGTTGAACTGGTTCTGGCCAATCACCTGTAAACTTCATTCCTTCTTTCACAACAGGATTACCTTTTTCATCATAAAATCTTACAAGGTCCCTGTACATTGGACTATAAAAATCAGGGTATCTGTGATTCCAGTGATTCCAGTTAACTTTGATGGGCGCGGTAGAAAGGTTTCTGAATCTAAAATACACATGATTTTCCCTTCTTAATTCATCAAGCAAAGGATATCTTGAATATTTTGGAGCAGAAAGTTCAGAAAGATCATTTGTAATCATCACGACATCAATACTTCGAACACCCGCTGGTTCAGGGTTATGAATTTTCGAAATAATGAGGGTATACTTACCTTTTGTCAGTTCCACCTTGTAACCTTCGGCAGCATCATGGTCAATTCCCCATTGCCAGTATAGAGAACCCCTGAGAAGTTTGTCTGTAAAACAAAAATGTTTTTCAGCTGTTAAAAGTCCATAAATCTTGTCGAATACGACATTTCCGGAAGTATCAACAAGTTTTACCCGAAATGCGTAATTAAAAAATGGCGGACTTTCATATTTTACCCAGACTTTATATGTGTCCGGGTACGGAATTTCAATAATTTTTGAAATTTCAGCATCACCATCTTTTTCATCAGTCATTGCGGTTTTAAGTCGACTTGCCCAGACACCACCAAAAGTCATATTCTGATAAAGGTCAATTCCCCAGCGACCTATATTCCATGTTGCTCCTGGACCAAAGTTTTTCTGATTGACACCAGTCATGTCCTCTGCTTCAACAATAATTCGCACATTCTTTTTGTCCTGAGCATGAGAATTGACTGCCACCATCAACACAATCACAGCCACCAGAAAAAGAAACTTTCTCATCTTCGCCCCTTTTTAAATCACATCTATTTTCTTTGCATTCTCATATGCAACCATCAGTGCCTTTGCTTTATTTATTGTTTCAATATACTCCCTTTCTGGAACAGAATCAGCCACAATTCCTGCACCCGCCTGAATATAAATTTTATCAGTCGAGCCGAACATTGTACGAATTGTGATGCAAAAGTCCATATCAGAATGAAAACCAAAATATCCCACTGCTCCCGCATAGACCCCTCGTCGATTTTTCTCAAGTTCCTCAATAATTTCCATCGCTCTGATTTTTGGTGCACCGCTGACAGTACCCGCAGGAAAACATGCCCTGACAAGGTCAAATTGACTTTTCCCTTTCGCGAGTTTTCCAACAATATTTGTCACCAGATGCATTACATGCGAGTACTTCTCAACAAACATCAGGTCAGTCACCCGGACTGAACCAAACCTGCAAACTCTTCCAAGATCGTTTCTTCCAAGATCAACAAGCATAATGTGCTCGGCGATTTCTTTTGTATCTTTTTTTAATTCTTCAGAAAGTTTCTCATCTTCAGCATCATCCTTGCCCCTTGGTCTTGTACCGGCAATTGGTCTTAAAAGAGCTTCGGAACCATTGCACCTGACAAGAATTTCAGGAGAAGACCCAACAAGGTAAATATTGGGGAAATTCAAATAAAACATATACGGCGACGGATTGATTGAACGCAAACTTCTATACGCCGAAAGAGGATGAACACCAATTTTTCTCTCCCATCTCTGGGAAAGAACAACCTGAATGATGTCACCTGCCCTGATATATTTTTTTGCCCTCGCAACTGCTAACTCAAACTCATCCTGTTTGTAATTTGAAATAAATGTTCCATCATCAATATTAGAATAATTGCCAGTATAAGGAATTGGTTTCTTTATCATTGAAATAATTGCCTCTATTTTCTCGCACGAATTTCTGTACGCATTTTTAAGGGATTCTCTTTTTCTTATTCTTGCATTGCTGATTACCTGAATTTTTCTCTTAAGGTGGTCAAAAACAACCAGGTCAAAACACATCTGAAAATAAAGTTCAGGAAACAAAAAATCCGCAGAAAGAATTTCAGGAAGTTTTTCTATAAATCTTACATAGTCATAGGAAATGTAGCCTACTGCTCCGCCTGAAAATGCAGGAAGTCGTGCATCTTCGGGTTGTTTGTAATAGCTGACAATTTTCTCAAGTTCTAAAAGAGGGTCATCTGCGGTCATCTTCCTGACAGTGCCATTTTCATCTAAAAATTCAACGATATTTCCGATGCTTTTAAACAATTCCCTTGGCTGAATGCCAATAAATGAATATCTGCCAAGTTTTCCACCCTGTTCAACACTTTCAAGAAGAAAATTTGTCGCTGAGTCAACAGTCAGCTTCATAAACACACCAACAGGTGTTTCAAGATCAGCAAGAAATTCAGTCCAAACAGGAATTAGATTGTAATTACCTGCCAGTGCTTCAAATTCTGAAAAACTTGGATAGATTTCCATATTTATTTCATTGTAAAATCATATGATATAAATTTATCACATTCCTATAAGAGAATCAACCAAATGATTCACCCCATTAATAAAAACATACTTAAAATTTATTCCCACCGATGGAAATCAAGTAAAAAAATCAGGATAAGAAAAGGTATAAATTAAGAAAGGCATTTTTTATTAAAATAGAGGAGCTTCTTTTTGTAGTCTTTGTTTTTGGAGCAGGTGCCATCATTACATCTACAT
>JBMFLH010000070.1:0-8476 GCA_049971295.1 Candidatus Ratteibacteria bacterium
TCCTCTTTTTTCTTCTTATTTTACTACCAGTGCACTATGCTTTCATTATATCTCCAACCAGAGTTGTTCACCATTTGACGGTTATCGTATCATCTCCTTGCTTCTATTAAAACTTTTGATTTGGTGTTATGTTTTCTTTCAACCGTGATTAATCAATTTTCACCCTCACCCTATCCTGTTTTGGGAGAATGAATAAAAAGAAATTTGGAAGGATCATTGAAGTGAGGACCGTTATTGAAAAGGTCTCGAACTTTCAAATTCCTATTTTTTCTCTTTTAATAACTATCTGTCAAAGAGCATAATCTTTTTTATTCTTACTGATTTTTACTTTCTCTGCGGAATGATTACGGCCACATACCATACTTGATTTCATAATTTTTTCAATCAAGTCCTATGGCTTTGCGAAGAATCTTTATGACATCTGAAATTGTGATTGCTGTTTCGCCGTCGTCTGCAATCTTTGCTCTACTGATAAGCCACTGCGGATACGGAGCATTGTACAATGTTCCTCTGATTTCCACTGGTAGTTCAATTGCCATCCTCAAACACAGAATCACATCAGAAATATCAATGGTACCATTGGCGCTAATGTCTCCTTTGTCAATCAACAGATTGTAAAATATCGTAAGCGTGTCGGTATCTCCTGTTACAACAGCAACGTCAGGTGTTCCATTTCTATCAAAATCACCATCACACATTGTTCTCGGATATCCTGTTTCAGTTGAAAATTCTCCTGCAGGAACAAGCAAGCCATTTCTGTCGCCATAAGCCACAAGCAAATTCAATGTCTGAAGCCTTGCAATAATAACATCCTGTGAACCGTCCCGATTGAAGAGGAAATAACAAATTTTTTAAGAGTGCCGAAGCGGGGATTTGAACCCCGACGGCGTTGCCACCACTAGGTCCTGAACCTAGCGCGTCTGCCAGTTCCGCCACTTCGGCGATGAAATTTCAAGCGCAACTGCTGTAAGAAATATTCTGCTGTTTACATTGAATCTCAGGTACTGCCGTTTATCAATTAAGTCAGCAAGTATCCTGAAATTGGCGATTTTTATTATACCTGAATATGAGGTGTCTGGCAACCTGAATTGCTTTGTCTCCATATTTTGCAACAGATGTTCCCTGCCCATCAGTATCAGCGAATCGAATACATTTTCAATATCTTCTCTCGAGAAGTTTTTTGCGATATCACCGGCTGTTTCAAAAAGAATTTTCCAGTTTCTGTCAGTGGCTGCCTCAAACATTTCAAAAATTTTTTTCAGCGTTTTATCATCCTTTATGGGTATGTCTATTTCTAAATTTAATGGCAGGTTGATTGTTCGCGATACTATGGTTGGAAGAAAATTTTTATTGTTGCGGGCGAGAATAATGATAATGCCATAAGAAGGAGGTTCTTCAAGAATTTTTAATAAACTATTTGCCGCAGGTGCCTGCATCCAGTCGGTTTCTATGATAAAAATTCTGTACTTACTCATATAGGGCTTTGTGTACATCTGTTGTTGAATGTTTCGCACTTCATCAATGGATAGATTTCTTTTTTCTGGCTGTATCAGGTGAACATCCGGGTAATTGTTAGAAGAAATTGTTCTACACGGATAACATTCCCCACAAATCTCAGGCGATTTTTCGCATTCAAGAATTTTTGCTGCGATATAACCGCTTTCTTTCCTTGTTGTGCCTGAACCGCCGTGGATGATAAACGCGTGGCACACTCTATTTTTTTCAACTGAGTTTTTGAAGAAATGATGTATCTGCCGGGTGTTCATTTAAGAATTTGTTCCACTCATACTTGATTTGTGCGAAGGTTTTTTCGATACTCTGCCTTTTGATGATTTTTACTCTTTCGGGTTCTGCGCGATGAATATTAAGATATCCTTGACGAACTTTTTCCTGAAACCTTATGGATTTTTCAAGCCGGTCAGGATTTTTTTTTACTTCCCTGTGTAATACAGAAGCTGGCGCATCAATAACAAAAGTGATGTCTGGTTTTATATTGTTCAATATCATCTTATGCGCAAGATTTATCAATTCTATTGAAATGCCCCTTCCATAACCCTGATAGGCAACTGTTGAATCCATAAATCGGTCAAGGACAATCACCCTTTTTTTGGCAAGAAGTGGCGATATCTGTTCAGCGACGAGTTGATTCCTTGCCGCGAGATAAAGAAATAGCTCGGTCAATGGCTGGATGTCGTCTGTTTTGACAAGTAAAATTTTTCTTAACCTTTTTCCGATTTTTGTGGTTCCAGGTTCTTTGAAAAATACTACATCAATTCCCTGGGATTTTATGTATCCGGTAAATTTTTTTGCCTGAGTGGACTTTCCGCATCCGTCTATACCTTCAAAACTAACAATGACAGCACTTTTCTTCATTTAATAAATTTCAAAAAAATCTCTGCAAGTGTTTCGTCGTTCCGCTTGACTTCCACCCTGTAAGTGGTTTTTTCGTCATCCACAGCGAACTTTCTTAACATGTTCTTGGATGAAAATAGGTATCCTGTATCATTGGTGGTTCCTGGATTATTTGCTGGAGCAAATCCTATGACATTGATTCTTACATTTTCCACAGGGTTTCCATTTTGAACAGCGCCAATAATTTTGATTTTCATATCGCTTTTGATGTCAAGATAATCGCCATTTTCTGCTGTTAAACGATTACCATCTTCTGTTTCTATGACAACCATAAGAGGACCTGGCGCTGAGCCACCTGCAATTCTGGCTGGTTGCAGGTTTCCTTGCTGAAAAACTGTTACCGTACCTGTGGGAAAAAAGAAAAGGTAAGCATAATATCCTGTGACCACTGTGAACACAACGGCAAGCAATATACTTACTGCTCCCTTTTTCCTGTTAATTTGATATACGAGAAAACCAATCAACAACCCGAGAAATGCAATACCGGCGCACACCAGTACCAGTAATCTTGCAAGGATTTCGATATTCATTTTTTACTCTCCGTTGTCGAATCTTTCATCTGTCTCCTTCTTATTTCTATAGATATTTTATGATACGGTAGATTTTCTATTTCAGCAAGCCTTTCAGCAATGATACCATGTTTTTTGAAAAATTGCGAATTTGCCTCAATGATTGCGTAAGTTCTGATGAAATCAAAGACATTGAGACCTGAATCGAATATGGCGCTTCCTCCTGTTGGAAGGGTATGACTGGGTCCTGCAATGTAATCCCCAATGGCGCATGGGGTATAGTTTCCTATGAATATTGCTCCTGCGATGAACTTGTCCGCAATTGCATTTGCATTCTTGCAAACAATCTGCAGGTGTTCCGGCGCAATGTGATTGATGATATCAATGGCTGAATCCATTGTATCAATTTTAATCCAGTATCCACTTTTCACATTGTTTGATATTTTTCTTGCGGTCGCTGAATCTTCCGATACAAGAAATATCATACTTTGATTGTGTTCTTCCTGTGACTTCAGATCTGCTATTATGAAATCAGGGTTTGCCGAGCTGTCGATTAAAACGACTAATTCGCTTGGGCCTGCGAGCAAATCAATGCCAATTATTCCTGCCAGCGTTTTTTTTGCTGCATTGACATAAATGTTCCCGGGTCCAGCAACCACATCCACTTTTGGAATGGTTTCTGTTCCTGATGCCATTGCTGCAATTGCCTGCGCTCCTCCGACTCTGAATATTTTATCAATGCCGATAAGATGTAAGGACGCGATAATATATGGATGAATACTACCATTGTATGAAGGCGGACTGCACGCAATAATTTCCTTGACCCCTGCAATTTTTGCTGGCAGCCCTGTCATCAATACAGTTGAAACAAGAGGAGCAGTGCCTCCTGGTATGTAAAGCCCGGCTCTGACAACCGGTTTTATTCTGAAACTGATTTTGATTTCTTTTTCTTTTATCACGAACTGATTGATTCGTTGCCTTTTATGATAATCTGTGATTCTTTTGATTGCCTGTTTTATCAATTTTCTGTCAATGGCAGGAATTTTCTTAACCGATGATTCAATTTCCTGGGGGCTGATTTGAAAATTTTCAATGTCCACTCCATCGAATTTTTTTGTCCAGTACTTTAAGGCGCTGTCCCCGCGTTTTTCAACATCAGAAATGATTTTTGACACTGTATGTTCCACAGAGGCAGAAAATCGTTTTTTTTCTTTCAGTACCTTTTCAACATCAATCGGTCTTATCTGCAACATTTCAGGTTCTCTATTGTTTTTTTATAATCATTGCTGCTAAAAATAAAAGAGCCAGCAACAAGAATATCTGCACCTGCTTTTTTTACCAGTGGAGCCGTCTGGTAATTAATGCCACCATCAACTTCTATCAGAAACCTGTAGTTATTCTTTTTTCTTTGAAGGTCAAGCCACTCAATTTTTTTAAGATTTGACGAAATGAATTTCTGTCCGCCGAATCCAGGATTTACAGTCATAACCAGAATCATGTCAACATATGAAAGAAATTTTTCAAGCAATTTCACTTCTGTCGGCGGATTGACGACAATACATGCTTTTTTTCCGGTGGCGTGTATTTTTTTTATCAGTTGGGTGTGGTCAATGTTAACTTCAATGTGAAATCCAATGATGTCTGCGCCAGCGTCTGAAAATTGTTTCCAGTATTTTTCAGGGTGCGATATCATCAGGTGCGCTTCAAACGGAAGGTGCGTGTATTTTCTTATTGCTGCGAGAATCATGGGTCCGAAGGTGATGTTGGGAACAAAGTGCCCATCCATGACATCAAAATGTATCATGTCAGCGCCTGAGTCAGTGACAACGCTTACTTCCTTTCCGAGGTTTGCGAAGTCCGCTGACAATAGAGAAGGAGATATCATCATGCATCTAATTATAAATGACGGACATCGTTCAGTCAAATCGCCGAAAATTGACGCCACAGCGCGTATGTGTTTAATTATCTCTATGAAACAGGTGAAAATTGAGAACAAAAAGGCGCTTCATGATTATACAATCATTGAAACAATTGAAGCAGGGATTGAACTGAAAGGACCTGAGGTGAAGTCAGTGAGGCAGGGCAGTGTGAGTTTAAGGGATTCCTATGCGGGGTTTGAAGGAAATGAACTGTTTCTTTACAAAATGCATATTGCCCAGTACCCCGGAGCATTTGAAAAAATCAATCCATTAAGAAAAAGAAAGTTGCTTCTTCATCGCAGTCAACTGGCTCGATTGCATAGAAAAGTTGAAGAAAAAGGGTTGACAATTGTGCCACTTTCGTTGTATACTAATAACAAAGGATTGATTAAGGTAAATATTGCTCTTGTTCGTGGTAAAAAACTCTTTGACAAACGTCGAGACATAAAAGAAAGAGAAATTAAACGTCATATTGAAAGACAGAAGCGAGATAGGGGGGCGAAATAGGTCTCGACAGGGGGCAGGAGTGAGAAAAGCTGCCGACCGAGTCGCCGGACGCTCGTAAAAACCGGCAGACAAAATAGCTGCCACAACAGCGAATTATCTGGCTGCATAAATTGCAGCCACCTGACAGGTTCCCTGCCCTCGGGATCCTGATGCAGGTCGCATGAGGGCTCGTTCCAGTTCTCCCTGGTCCCAGGAGGACGGAATCAGAAACAACGGGGCGGGCGTTCTGGAATCCTGTTTCGGGGAGTCCAGAAACACCTAACAAAACCGAAACTATGTCGGTAGATGCTTTTCTACTTCCCCTCTGGACGCGGGGGCAGTACCCGCCGCCTCCACTTTTTAAAAAATCGCTTGATTAACAGGAGTGTATGTGAGATTAATATCAAAAATTATCGTTTGTGTTTTTCTGTTTACCTTTATCGCATTCTCCTCAGAATTCACAAATCAAATCAAAAACTATCCGACCTACTGGATTGGCAAGCAGAAATATGTGAGTTTGCAGACGATTATCAAGGTACTTGGAGTTCAGAGCTGGGGCAGAATTGAGGACAGAATTTTTATTGAATATCAGGGGAAAATTCTGAAGGGAAGCATTGGTTCGTCTGATTTTTATGTGGATGACAAAAGGATGAATCTTGAATACCCGGTCAAGGAGATTGAGAAAGAAATTTTTATCCCGGTTGAGCCATTTGATAAAATTCTCACCAGTACCTATGGCTCGCAGATTCTCGTCCGTGTTCAGAAACCAGACTCCCAGCCCTCAACCACATCAGAAACCAGGCAACCTTCTACAGAAAAATGGAATAATGATAGAAAATTCGTTATTCTCATTGACCCGGGTCACGGCGGCAAAGACAATGGCGCTGTTGGTAATTACGGACTTAAAGAGAAGGATGTAAATCTTGACATATCGTTGAGATTGAAAAACTTTCTTTTGAGCCAGTTCAAGAAAAATCCAAATATGGTGATAAAAATGACCAGAGAAGATGACAGATTTTTGTCTCTCGACGAACGGGTTGAAATGGCAAAACGCGAAAGGGCAGATATATTCTTTTGTATTCATACAAATTCTTCGCGGTTTAACAGATGGAGTGCTGATGGATTTGAAACATATTACCCATCAAGAAAAAGTGAAATTTCGTTTACAACCAAACAGGAAACAGAAGAGGCAGCTGATACTGACGCCGACACAGAACTTGTTTTTCAGATTGTTTCAGACCTGAACACGACATCAGTCATTGAAGAAAGTAAAATTCTGGCTGAAATGGTTCAGGAGAAACTTGCCGAAAGATTGGTATGTCCGGATAGAGGTGCAAAACCAGCAAGTTTTTATGTACTGAAATATACACCGATGACGTCTGTTCTCGTTGAAGTGGGTTTCATCTGTAATCCTAATATTGAAGCAAATTTACGAGATCCTGAAGTCAGGCAGGCAATCAGTGAAACACTTGGAAAGGCAGTTATTCAATATCTCAAGGCAAAGCAGATCATTGAATAAGAAATCCCCAATTGCAATTTTTGACACTGGCATAGGTGGTTTGACTGTTGCAAAAAGAGTGCATCAGCTGTTGCCGGGAGAAAAAATTATTTATTTTGGCGATACGGCCAGAGTTCCATATGGCACAAAATCGCCAGAAATAATTATGCAGTATGCAATTCAGATTACGTCATTTCTCGTTAAATTCAAGCCCAAACTTATTGTAATTGCCTGCCATTCTGTTTCTTCTCTTGGCAGAAAATTTCTTGAAAGCCGGTTCAACAGCTACCATTTTATTGATGTGGTACATCCTTCAATTGAAGAAGCAATGGAAATAACAAGGAACAAAAAAATTGGGGTTATTGGTACTCCGGCGACAATTTCAAGTGGAAGATATCCTGAAATTATCAAAAAGATTGGTAGGGGGACCAGTGTGTATCAGGTGGCATGTCCTTTGCTGGTGCCGCTTGTGGAAGAGGGCTGGACCGATGGACCCATCACAGAGGCAGTGCTCAGGTACTATATGTCAGACCTGTTAAAAAAACGGATAGACACTTTGATTCTTGGTTGTACTCATTATCCGATGTTGAAAGAAACGATAAAGAAAATTGCAGGAAAGTCAGTGTATCTTGTTGATGCTGCTGATGCCACTGCGAGAAAGGTGAAACTTTTTATGGTTCAGAACACTCTTTTGAATTCGAGTAAAGAAAAATCTCCGATCCTTTACTTCAGCGATTTGCCAGAGTATAGGAAAAAAATTATGAACCATTTCTGGAAAACTGATGGTTTTTTAATCAAAAAGATCAATATTGAAAAGGAGTCCCAATGTTTGAACTCACAGTGAGCAGTTATTTCTCTGGCGCCCATCGGTTGAGGGGTTACAAAGGAAAGTGCGAGAATCTTCATGGACATAACTGGAAGGTTGATGTGACTGTTGGTGGAGATATTGACAGATCAGGCATGGTGATTGACTTCGGAATTCTGAAAGGCGCTCTTGAACAGGTGCTTTCAAAGCTTGACCACAGGTATCTCAATGACATCGGCTATTTTAAGAAGGTTAATCCCAGTTCAGAGAATGCTGCATTATACATTTTCAGGCAACTTGAGAAAAAATTGAAAACTTATAACGTGACGGTGAAAAAGGTTACTGTATGGGAAAATGAAAAACAGTGTGCGTCATATTTTGAATAATTCTCGCTATCGTTTCTTTGTGGTATAATAAATCACCTTACAGGAGCGAAAAATGATCAATCAAACATTAAGGGACTTTGCAGTTGACTTTGAAACAAAGGGTGTTTATCTTTATATGTCTCTGGCATCGAAAAGTTCAAATCTACTTGGTAAAGAACTTTTTTATTCACTTGCTGAACAGGAAGTTCAACACGCCAGATTGATTGAGAAGGTGTATATTGCTTCACACATTCAGCAACTGGTGACAAACACATCTGACATTGAAACAGAATTGAAAACATTCTGGGCGGCTGCTCAAAAACTGGACTTGAAGAAAGACCCTGGCGACCTTTCTGGATATGAACTCGCAATGGAAATGGAACAAAGGTCAATTTCTTCTTATAGGCAGTTTCTTGTAAAGTCTGAGAATGAGCAGGAAAAAGTGTTTTTGAAGTGGATTATTGAAGAAGAAAAAAAGCATC
>JBMFLH010000071.1:0-8160 GCA_049971295.1 Candidatus Ratteibacteria bacterium
ATTTTTCTCTCAATCACATCCTGTTCAGTGATAATATCAACAGGATATCCAAGATGTCTTAAAATCAGCCAGAGCCCCATTCGTTCTTTACCAAAAATTGATGTACCCTGTTTCAATGTCCAGATGTCAGTGGTATGTGAATAAAGAAGCGCAATGTTGTTTGAGGACAATTTTGCATCCAGCAGATAATCTTCGATGGCGCCTATTGAATGATTGATTTTACCAATAGCAGGATAAAGTTTGTAATTGTTTGAATGAGCATCGATACTGGCGTAATAAGGACCGTAATTATAATAATAAATTGCCCTGGCACCGTGGCCAATCTCAGATGCTACCTTTGCACAGGTATCCCAGGGATTCCTGAAAATACAGTACATTCCAAATCTACCCTTTGAGGCAGCTCTGAGAAAGTCAGTCCGATAACCGCATAATTGATAACTTGTACCAAGATTTAACCAGTCCTCAGTCCAACCGTAAGTAAGTCCGCCTGAATGAAAAATTAAAAACCAGTCATCACCAGAATGAAGCATATTCCCGGTAAATGTGAGATATTCAGCAAAATTTGTTGTTGTTCTGGGGTCAGGTGTGTATTGTTTCAATATGTCTGTGCCAATTTTGAAAAAGTCAGCCAGGACCTGATTTCTGTAAAGCGCAGTATAATAATAAGTTTTTCCTTCTTCTGAATTGTTTGAGGGCAAGATTTCGCTGAAGTCCTTTGCTCCAAAATCCTGTGGCTTGAGCCCGATTTTTCTAAGATAATCTCTGAAACTTCTCTGACACACAGGACAATTTATTATGTGCTCCATACTCACAGAACCTGGTTCATCCATCTGACTCCAGGCAACCATATCTTTGAACAGGTTTTGTTTTGCAAAGTTTTCTGCAGCAGATTTTACAAGAGAAGTTATTGCCTCCATATTTGGGTCTGCCAGACAACCGTTTTTTGCAAGGTGGAAATAAATCGCGCCACCTTTATATCTGGTAAATCCTGCTTCATAATACTGAGGGTCATAACTGCCAATACCATTAAATCCAAGTTTTGAAAGGATATAAATTTCATTGCTAACTGTTTCTGGTTGATAAAACGATGAACTGATTGAACATCCTGTCATTACAGGAAATTTTATTGGTCTTTTCCCCGAAAACTCTGGTAAGTTTTTTGCAACATCAAATGCCTCTTTACTGCCTTCAAGGTCGCTGATAATGTTTTCACGTTTTGATAGGTCAATCAGAAGTAGCATTCCTGCACCTTTGCCTGAACGGGTAAATGATTTAAAAATACCATCATCAGATGGTGTATTTGATAGATATACTGTAAATTCTGATGATTCCACACCATTGTAATATTCTTGCATCGCAAGAAGTTCCAGTTTATGGTCTCCCATCACATCAAAAAATGAAGTGATATTAATCCATGGAGTTTCATCACCTGCTGTTAAAAAATTTTCATTTGGACCCTCTGGCTTATATCCAGTAAAACATCCATAAACAAGCCCTGTTTTGTAAATATTGGTATGGGGAAGAAACCATGGAGGTTGAGGCCTTCTTCCAAAGGTATGTATCACGCATGGATATTTATGGTTTTTCCCCATGCGAATTTTTAAATAAAGTTGCTCTATAAAATCAGCCATTACCGGTTCATACTTTTTATCATCACAAAGCACAATCAGGTCAAGATGCCTTGTCACCCAGCTTGCTCCACCCCGGGGTTCTACCTTTGAAATCACAATCTCTGCATCACCCTGCTGCAGATTCACATCCATCCAGTCCCATACAAATCGTCCAAAGCCATCTCCCCACTTTTTCTTCCCCTCAGGAGAATTTCTTAAACTTTCTGTATCAAATGTTTTTTCTGCCTTGATATTACCCTGTTGCAGGACTGTCATCTTGAAAGGCCCCCTGTATGGAAGAACATCAAGATACCTGATCCACAACCTGTACTCTGCCTGCTGGGGAATATTTACTGTCTTTTTTGCTTCAGCAGCTCCACCAATTGAACCACGAAGCATCTTTCCTTTCGAAGGAAAACCATAATACCATCCAGGAAAATGCTCAACAACCTGCCATTTCTGCGTCTCATTCACAATCATGTCCTCTGCCTCAAAAAAGATCTTTGCGCCAAAAAGATACTGAGAAAACATAAAACAAAATATGCAAAGCATTAAAAACTTTATTTTCATAATTTCTCCCTGTTAGAAATCAATGTTCTGTCAAAAACCCTGGTCAGGTTAAATTTTTACCACAGCCGTTTCACCCTCTCTTTGTCCTCTCCCCTGCGGGATAGAATTATCTCTCTTTTGCTTCCTCGCCCCTTGCGGGAGAGCACCTTCTCTATTTTTTCCTCGCCTGTGAGAGAGGATAAAGGTGAGGGGGGAAATCATTTTAAAAAAATTTCTCAAACCATCCTGTAATGTTATCAAAAGTCATTCCAGCACAGTGACCACCCTGCATCCATGTAGTTTTTAGCATCTCTGGAACCCCTGCTATATTGTATAACCTATGAAGCTCTGTCCATGCTTCATTGACCCTTTTTCTCCAGATTTCCATCAGTAATTCAATCTCCTCTTCTGATTGGTTGGTGATATTTGCATTCACAGCAACTCTGTCATTAATCCCTTCCATAATCCACAGAGCCCTTGGAATTGTAAGGGCACAGGTAAAAACCGTAGCTGCTGGCAGTCCCCTGAAAGGAAGAATCAAGTCCTGTTCAAAATCTTTGAATTTGAAAAAGAAATCTTCACTTGCATAGGGCATAAAAACAGAAGAACTACTGATGATTGCTGCCTTTACCCTTTCATCGATACCAGCTACATACATTGTTGCAAGCCCTCCTCCTGATGAACCAAAACACCCGATTCTGCTGGTATCAACATCTTCTCTTTGAAATAAGTAATCAATGGAACGAATATGGTCGTGTATCATCATGGCAAGCATGTCGTAACCCGCCTTTTCTGCCCTTTGAGGTTGCTGGGCATAACTGGATTCTCCCCATTCTCCCCAGCCGCGCTGATCAGGACAGTAAACAAGATATCCCTTTTCACCTGCAAGCCGATAGGCAATGTTTTCAAGCTCGTGAAAAGGTTCAAGGACAGTTGAGTTCCCTTCATCAGAAACAAACATCTGCTTACCAGGACCACTACCGTGGAAAAAAATTACAGAAGGCATTTTCCCTTTGTGTTTCTTGGGGTATATTACATAGGCAGGAATCCACATTCCTGGTTCTGACTGAACAACCACTTTGTCCCTGATACAGACATACCCTATTTGCCTTTCAATAATTCTTGCTGAAATTTTGCATGGATAGATCACATTTTTTCTGAGCCATTCTAAGTGCCTTTTGCGAAGTTTTTGTTGCCATTTAGAGAATTGTTCTGCGGTACTACCTGAAAAAAGAGAGTTCTCTCTGCGCCATCTTTCATCGCAGTAGAATGAAACCTGTTTTACTGCGTAGGGATACTCTTTCTCAACTCTCGCTTCTTTTTCTATCTCTAAAACAACTGTCTCTTGCGGACAAGCGATGTCAATTCTTACATCATTTCGATTTAACATCGAAGCTTGCCCATAGAGAGTTAGTTTATATATTTTTCTTGCTTCCAAAAACGCTGAAAAATTTCGTACTGGTTTCTTATCAAACATAGAGATTGACCAATCAGAATTACCAGAAACTTTGCAAAACACGTTCATATCTCTCAGTGGTACAAGTATCACGTGGGAACAGATTTGTGTTCCATGTTTTGTGAAATGAAAAAACGAATGATTTGCAGAATATCTTTTTTCCGAAGAAAAAGGCAATTTATCAAGATAAGAAATTACCATCAGACCTTTTTCTTTTTCTTCTTTAAGTGCCCATAAAGGAAGTAGTGTTATCAATTCTTCTTTGTTATAAGTGACCTGGCTTTTTTCAAGCCCTGTTAATGGAATAACAGGATTGTCTTTCATCCAGGTCTCTTCGTTTTCTGAAACTGCAACAAACATTTTTGAACGCAAACAAAATCCTGGTTCAATATTTATAGAAGAAAATCTTACTTCAAGTGACGCCTCATTTGAATATTCAGGTCCATTTGTCTTTTCAGTATAAGCAGCCATCCCTTTGAGGTGATTAACATCTGCTGCAAGCGTAACAAAAATGTCGTTGTCTCTTGATACACCAACAAGTTTTGCAGATTTTGCATGACCAACCCTGTGTCCATCCCAGAATACATCCATCCAGACGTAAGGAGTTTTTCTTCCGTCAATCACCATGAATGCATCATGAAAAATCCCTGAAAAACAATTGTGTAACCACGGTACAAGGACTTTTCTTTTTCCAGAAAGATTTGTTATCATTAATTCTACAGTAATCACTGAAAGTTCAGGAATAAACGAAATTGTTTTATCAAGCAAAAGACCATCCACATACAATAGATTGGCTTTTCCCTGCCAGTCAAAAATCCTTGCGAATTCGTCAGGAGTATTCCAGAAATACCTCATCGACACACTCCATTTGTCCTGATGTTTCACAATGTGTGGGACTGCATAACTTGAACCAGGATACCTCTCGTCTCCAAAAAGAACCCGCAGAATACCTCCATTTATTCTCACAGGCATATTGACCAGTTCCTTCCCCTTGTGTTTCCAGGAAATAATCCTTCCTCCTGATGCTGGAGAAATTCGTATAACATCCTTTGAACATTCCCAGACAATATCATCCATTTTGCAATACTTTTCCTATCTCTTAATTATTTTTTCCTCTTCTGGTTGCAATCTTCCATCAGGCATTGGTCCTGAATTCAGCCATAAAAAGGTATTTCTCTCTTTACACTTTTTCATAAAATCCAGAATGTAATCGATACTTTTGAACTCCTTGTTCTTTTTGATATATGCCCATCCTTTTCCAAGGGTAATCCACGAAGCAAGTGGTTTGTTACCTATTTCGGTTGTATTAAATCCAGCAGTATTTTCACCTGGTAAATCAAGTTCGAAAATTTGATAATCCTCACCAAAAAGTGACAGTATATGGTGATTATTTGCTATCAGGGCATCTGGTTGAAGAGAGTGTATTAAATCGTATGTTTCGCCAATTTCCCATTTTCCTTTTGGAATAAAATATTTCTGACTCTCATCAAATTGATGTCTTGGCCACCACCCATCAAAAACAAAGCCGCCAATTTTCCCATAGTTTGAACATAATTCTCTGATCTGGCCCTGATAATATCTTACATAGGACGTCCAGTTTGATTGATAATCTGGATGGTGCCAGTCAAGAAGAGAATAATAAAAATGTAGTTTCACCTTATATTTATGACAGGCATCTGATAGTTCCTTGACAGGGTCTTTTTTGAATGGTGTATTTGTAATTTTATATTCAGTCAATGCTGTATCAAACATGCAGAAACCATCGTGATGTTTTGATGTAATCATAAATGCCTTGATTCCTGCTTCCTTCAATAAAGAAACCCATTCATCTGCATTGAATTTTACTGGATTAAAGGAAGCAGTCAGTTTCTCATATTCCCTCACATCTATTTTGTCAACATGCATCACCCATTCTCCCTTTCCAATAATTGCATAGATTCCCCAGTGAACCGAAAGCCCGAGCTTATCATTAATAAATTCATCAACTGCCTTTTTACTTGCACTTAATTTTGCTTCACTTTCTTCAAACATATTCCCTCCGTGTTAATTCTGTCGTTCTGTCAAAAACTTTGGTCATGTGAAAAATTTTTCCTCTACCTTTTCACCCTCTTTTTGTCCTCTCCCCTGCGGGATAGAATTATCTTTCTTTTGCTTCCTCGCCCCATGGGGGAGAGGACTTTCTCATCTTCGTCCTCTTCCCTTGCGGACAGGATTAAGGTGAGGGGTGTTTAACTTGATTTCATAATTTTTTTGACACAGCATGTAAATTATCCATTATCCGAATTATCTTAACACAGATTCCCCTTTTTTTTAAGGTAAATGAGTAACATTTGGACTAAAATAAATTAATTTCATATAATAATTTCCGAGTGAAAATGATAAAACCAATCGCATTAATAAACAGCACTCGGAAAAGTTACGCATTCTTTAAGCGATGCCGCTGGCAAAAAAGACGTCACTGTCCTATATGTAAATATAGTGCTTTTTGGAAACTGAAAGATGGCCGGTTCAAATGTAAAAGGTGTGGTTACAAGTTCAAAGATTTTACCGGTACGTATTTGGCCAAGCTGAATATTCCGATAAATGAAATTTGTCATATACTTTATCTTTTTGTTCTTGGGGGTCTGGGTTACAGAATGAGACAGTATATTGAAGTATCTCTTAAGACAATTCACAAGGTATTTACGGTAATACGGCAAGCAATTTATGATGAAGCATCTGATGAACTTAAAGAGGCAAATATTTCTGGCAAGGTAGAGATGGATGAAACGATGTTTGGCGGTAGGCATGCTGGTAAACGTGGCTGGGGTGCGTCGGGAAAACAACTGATATTTGGTTTGTATCAAAGAAATGGGAAGGTCTTTACTTTTCCTATTCCTTCGCGAAGCGAAAAGACACTTATGCCAATAATTGAACAATATATAAAACCCGGTAGCCTTTATTATACTGATGAATGGCATGCTTATAGTTCGCTGCCAATCAGGGGAAATCATGTGGTAATCAGAAAAGAAAAAGGCAGACCTAAAGGTCGTAACCATCTTAATGGAATTGAGGGCTTCTGGAGTTATGCCAAAAACTGGCTTTATCAGTACAGATTCGTTCCTAAACATCATTTTCATCTTTACCTGAAAGAAATTGAGTTTCGTTTTAATCATAGAACTGAAAATTTGTTTCTCTTGTTTGCCAAATTAATTACAAAATTTAGTCCAAAACTTACTTAATTACCAAAAATATTGGTTCATAAGGACGCTTGTAACTTTTATTCTTAAAATTTGTATTATAATTTCCATCATCTCCACTCTGAGCCAGCGGGGAGAGCTCCTGATAGGGATCGTATGTTAGATCCGGCCTATTATTGTGTAATTGAGGATAATCCATAATATTATAGAAATAGTAAGGATTGTGCCCATCCCAATAACCCCAGATATTTATGCCATTGGACTCATAACACACTTCTATTAATGCATCACACCTTAGATGGGTGATGTTATTAATTGTAATTGGTCCGGTTGAAGGTGGTTGATTATTTACTAAAATCGCATAAGGGATATTTCCACTCGGATATTGAATGTTTCTATTTCTTAAATAACTCAAAGTTTTCAAAATTTTAATCTTATTTTCATCAGTTAAATTTGAGATTGTATATTCTCCAAAATACGGAGTGTGCTCTTCGGTAAAAGTAGATAAATCTACCTCTCTCATTCCATATGTTTGCATATCATATACAATATAATTTCTTAGATTTTTGATATCTGCTTTTTCTCCTTTTCCGTTGTATCTTCCTATAATTCCTACATGCCTATACCAACCTACACCCCACGTGCTAAGATATCTATACACAGCATATCCCAATTTTAAATTTACCACAGTTATTTTTATTTCATCTTCTGTTGTTTTCTCTATCCCGTTTATTGTGTTTTTGTATTTTAATCTTAATGTTATGTCTCTTTCACTCCCGCTTTTCTCTACTCCTTCTACATATAGAGTTGCAGGAATAGTTTCGGATGCAAGATTCCATGTTTTTGGAAGTGAAACTAAAGTCCCTTTGGTTGCTGTTGTCCAGATTTTTATCTTTGAGGAACCAGCAGGAACTGATAATTCAACTGTTGTTTGATTTGTGTTGCCTGGAGTTATTGAAAGATTAAAAGGAATAACATCGTCTTCGTTTGTCACTGTTGTCTCGTCCATATCGCAGGTATCGTTGTTATTGTCGTCATCCCAGTTTAAGAAAATGTAACTTCCGGTGTCAACCTCTGCATCTTCAGAAAGATTATCCATCATCAGGTTTACTCCAACCACTGTCATTTTACCAGAACTTGCTTTTTCTCCCTCTCCATTGGGCTGGGTGCTTACCACAACTACTCCGTCGTCTCCTGCTCCATTGGTAAGATAAAACTTACACTTAACGGTTCCTGTTTGACAATCAGGAACTGAATATGGGTGATTTGGATCACTGGTATTTAGATTCCAGGTATATCCGTTTTCAGTATATGGCTGAAAGAATCCTGCCTGTGGATTGGTTCCAACATTCCCTGGTGATGGGTC
>JBMFLH010000072.1:0-8150 GCA_049971295.1 Candidatus Ratteibacteria bacterium
GGACCTATCTTGACCTCTACCATCTGACCTTTCTTGATATACCCCGGTGGCTTCTCCTTGTTTTCTTAATTTGATATTACCCCCCAGAGATTTTTGTCAAGAGGGTGTTTTTATTGGTCATTTGTGATAAAATTCTTTTCAATCATACTGGAGGTAGTTATGAAAAATGGAATATTTTGTGGAAAAATCCGTTCTGATGACGCAAGGTGGATTTCTGAAAATGGTTTTGATTTTGCGGTTGGTTGTGGTGATGAAGATTTTATTGCATTGTGCCACAAGTATTATTTGAAACCATGGACATGCCTGGGAACATTTCATCCACCATCAAAAGATGAGCAATATCTTTGTGTAAGCATCACTGGCGAAAGAAAAGAATGGTTTTATTCAGGATGCCCCAATAACCCGGATGTCATTCATTATTCTCTTGAAAGATACGAAAAACAAGCAGAAAGGGATGTCTATGGAATTTTCTGCGATGGTATCAGGTTTGCATCTCCTGCCTCGGGTCTTGAAGCATTTTTTACGTGTTTCTGCAATCACTGCGAAAAAAAGGCAAGCGAATTAGGCCTTGATTTTCAAAGTATGAAAAATCATGTCTCTATTTTTTATCGACAATGTAAAAATGGTTTACCATTTGTTGATGCACGCATTTCGAAAAGTCCTTCTCTGACATTATCACATTTTATTTCTCTTCCGGGTGTTTGTGACTGGCTCTGGTTCAGAAAAAAAGTAATTTCTGATTTTGTTGAAAAATTGTCACATACCATCAGGTCAAAAAATAAAAAATTCGGCGGTTACTTTTTCTCTCCATGTCTCTCAACACTCGTAGGACAGGATTATTCCACGCTTGGAAATTCTATTGATGTGTGCTCACCAATGCTTTATAGAAATACACCAGACAGAGGTTCAATTGCACCATTGAACACTGAATTGGAAGTGATGACTGAATGGGCAAAGAAAGAGAAAAGTCCTGACTGGATCCTCCACTTCACAGGACTTTCAAGTGAAATAAAAAAGAAAAGCGATTTTCTTAAGAAAGGCATTTCCATTGAAGATATTGCGGAAGAGACATTTTTTGCGCGTAAACTTATAAGCAAAAAAAACAAACTCATCCCTATTTTGTGGTGGAAAGATACAAGTATCAGAAAAACGATAGAAAAGGTAATGGATGCTGGTGCTTGCGGAATTCAGATTTTCTGGTACACGGATAAAACAAGACAATTCATTCACAAATCACTGAAGGAGTTTCCATGAAGACTGAAAAAGAAACTTCTGATGGAAAAAGTGTGTACAAAATTATCAATGGCATTGTCTCCATTGAGATTCTTGAACCGGATGGACGTCTTCTTCAAATTTCACACTTAAGAAAAAAATATAAATTTCTGTCTGAAAGAGTGTTCACACTTGCGGCAAGAAGTAAATTCCCCTATGGCATTACAACCTGGGTCAAAACAGGTACTATCAGGGATGGCGCTGCTGGGGTACTATCAGAGAATGCAATTGGCTATGATATACCATTATCTGAGCCGGTGAGAATTGATGAAAAACCGAATAAAGTCAACGTATTATGTGTCATTGAAAAAAATGGGCTGAGGCTTGAGAAAATTTATGAAATTGAAAAGAATGTGCCATGGTTTACTTATACTACACGATTGATAAATAAGGGTGACAAAAGAAATTTGCAACTTGAACACTTTTTTGTATGGAATTCAGATACCCATAGAGAAAGCATTTGTTTTGTTGTACCCCGTGAAAATGGTCTTGACCAGCTTTTCTTTACAGCATTTGAGGAACTTGATTGCCACGCCATAAAACCATCAGAGCAATGGTCCGCATTTCTTGATTGTTATCAAGAGTCATCTGTGATATTTACCTTTTCCGGCATACATTGCATTGCAAGGTATATTGCTGGAGATAATGGCCAGTGTGCTGGATACTCACCTGAAATCATACTGGAAGAAAATGGAGAGATTATAAACACCTATCGTTTTTACATTTTTCCTGACGTGAAAAAGCAGATGAACAAATGTAGAGAAGTAGAATCTATCAGAAAAAATCTCGTGTTTTTGTGTGAGAAAAAAAATTATACCAGAATAACACAATCCGTGGAAGATACAATTGAAAATTTACTGTGTGTACCAGAAAAATTTGTAAGGAATCCAGGACAATTCAACTTTAAATCGGATGTTTCAATTGAAGGAAAAGGTGTCGAGAAAGAAGCAGAACTTTTCACCAGACAGATTGAGTTTGAATATGGAATAAAACTGGATAAAAAATCTGATAAAAAGAAAATTCAGTTGATTGTACAGGAACAAAAGGATTCTCAAGCATATCGATTGCAGGTCAATCCTGAAAATATCCATATCACAGGTACACCTGAGTCCATTCAGTACGGACTTGAAACTCTTCTTGCCCTCTGTACCAAAACTGAAAATAATGTAATTGTCCCATGCTGTGAAATAGAGGATAAACCTGAAATAAAAATTCGCGGGATGCTTATGTTTCCATCCGGGAAAAAGTGGAATGTTCTTTTAAAAAAATTTGCAATTGGAGTATTAACAAAATTGCGGCTCAATACCTTCATGATATATTTAAACCCGGATAGTTTCATACCAAGCCGACCAATAAAAAATATTAACCCAAGCCCAACAGCGATCGAGGAAAAAGATTTGAGACATGTTGTTACGGAAATGAATTCGATGCATATCAAAGTAGTTTTGTGCTGCAGCACAAAACATGTTCTCTGTCCTCAATGTCAAAAAGAAGAAGCCGAAATTATGTGTGAATTTTTGAAAAGGATTTATGAGATTGTAAAACCTGATTTTATCAACATTGGTTATGATGAAATGGGAAGATTCAATCCGGAATGTCAGTGCAGTGCAGGTATAAAAAATCACCACGTCTTTGTCAAATCAGTATCTTACTTCCACAATTTCTTAAAAGAACTTGGTACAAGAACAAGTATATGGTGTGACATGCTTTTCAGAAAACCGGGTGACCCATTGGGATGGCTTGATGATCCCGAATGGGCAATAAAATCATTACCAAAGAATATCATACTCAATGACTATGAATATATGCCTGATGTCATTGAATACCCAAGAATTGAAAGATGGAAAAAGGAGGGCTTTGATGTTGTTTGCACTCCATGGGCAATGGAAGAAAATATTCTTCACTGGGTGGCATCTGCAAAAAAATACCATGCTGATGGCATCATCGGTTCATCATGGGCAGAAGGACCCTCAGATAAAAAACTTGGATATATTGAAGGGCTGATCTGGACAGGTTTGCTAAGCTGGAGGAGCACAAACATTGACATTTACAAAAAGAGTCACATTGTAAAAAGATTTGCAAAAGAGATTGCAGAAAGAAAATGGGAGAAATATGAATAAAATTTGTGAAATCAAACCATGTGATGCCCAACGATATGAAGTGATAAGGCAATTTCTTCCTGGAAAAATCATTGATGTTCATACTCATGTCTGGAGAAAAAAGGACTATCCTTCTCAAAAAAAACATGACCCGAGATTTGTAACCTGGCCATCAAGGGTCGCAGAAGAAAATCCTGTTGAAGACCTTGTTGAAACTTATAGAGTTCTTCTTCCAGGCAAACAGGTAGTTCCTATCATGTTTCCAAATTTACCATCGAAAAATAACCTGGATGCTATCAACAGTTATGTTAGCAATTGTTCAAAAAAAACTGGATTTCCTGCCTTGATTTTTAGTGACCCAAAATGGTCAGCAGAAGAACTTGAAGAAAAAATTACAAAAGGGAATTTTATTGGGGCTAAAAGTTATATGAGTATGCTTCCTGAAACAATACACCCAAACAATATCTGCATTTATGATTATTTTCCAAAACATCAACTTGAAATCCATGATAAAAATGGGTGGATTGTGATGCTTCATATTCCAAAAGATAAAAGATTAAAAGATCCGGAAAATTTAAAAAATCTCTGTGAAATTGATGAAAAATATGAAAATATTCAGGTCATTGTCGCTCATGTCGGAAGGGCATATTGCAATCAGGATGCAGGGAATGCTTTTGAAATATTGGAGAAAACAAGAAGAATTATGTTTGATATCAGCGCCAATACTAATGAAAATATATTCGCCATGCTCATTGAATATGTTGGACCCGACAGAATTCTGTTTGGTTCAGACATGCCCATTACGAGAATGAGAATGAGAAGGATTGAAAAAGATGGCACTTATGTAAATCTTGTGCCAAAAGGACTCTATGGAGATGTTTCTCAGGATAAACATATGGCTGAAATTGATGGAATTGAAGCAGAAAATCTTACATTTTTTTTGTACGAAGAAATCGATGCTTTCAGAAAAGCATGCGAAAGACAGAATCTCAAAGATTATCACATTGAAAGAATTTTTTATAACAATGCTCTGAACATGATTGAAAAAGCAAAACAGCGGAGGAGGCATGTTGATTATCGATAATCCCTATGAAATAAAAAATGGTTTGTGGCTGAAAGGTAATTTCCATATTCACACAACAAGAAGTGATGGCACATTAAGTCCTCAGGATACAATCAATCAGTATGCTGAACTCGGACATGATTTTCTTTCATTTTCAGACCATGATAATTTAATAACAGACAATGAGTATAAGTTGCTCGATAGTAGAAATATGATTTTAATTCCTGGAATTGAAATTTCAGCAGCTGGTCCTCATTTACTACACATTGACTCAGAACAGGAAATCCCCCGTTTTTCTGAAACACAGAAGGTATTGAATGAAATCGAAAGAATTTATACAAGTACAGGTCGTGGTTTTGCGGTTGTTAACCATCCTGACTGGGAACAACAATTTAACCACTGTACGATTGAGCAACTTGTGGAATGGACGGGGTACCTTGGAATGGAAATTTATAATGGAGTAATTGGACGGCTTGACGGAAGTCAATATGCCACCAATAAATGGGATATTCTTCTTTCTAAAGGTAAAAAGGTATGGGGCTTTGCCAATGATGATGCACACAGAAAAGGCGACCATGGTCTTGGATGGAATGTGGTTTTTGCAAGAGAAAAAACAAAAGAAGCTATTATTGAAGCAATTTTCAAAGGAAATTTTTACTGTTCCACAGGCGTGGTCATACGACATATAGAATGTGATGGTGACAAAATTTATATAGAAACAGAAAATGCGAAAAAAATTGCTGCAATTCAAAATGTTGGAAAACGATTTAAGGTCGTTTATGAAAATTGTATGGAAGTTGAGATACCTCAAGAAGCAAAATATGTAAGATTTGAATGCTGGGGAGAAGCAGAACAGATGGCATGGACACAACCCTTTTTTATTTCTGTTGAAGAAATTCCTGTTGAAATGGATTATGTGAAGGACTGGTTGATTTCAGACCTTCTTGATATCAGTGGACTTGATGAAGCAAATCCTGATGCAGCATTGAAATTTGCAAAATTTAGGACTACCTGCGAGCCAGCGGGCACCACACTTGCTGGATTTGTTGATACAAGGAAACAATCAAATTGTCAGGATGGAATCCTGTATCTTGTTTCAGACGTACAGTTTGAAAATGATACAAAAGTACTGTTATCTCTCGGTTATGATGGACCGGTCAGAGTCTGGCTAAACGAAAAAGAAATTTTTTATGGACCTGGCACAAATCCAGCAATCAGGGACCAGACAAAAATTTATACCCGGGTAAAAAAGGGAAATAACAAACTTGTCATTGCATTCGACACAAATGGTGGAAAGGCATGGGGGATTTTTTGTAAAATCAAGCCTGCACGTTGAGAAACTTTTTAATCTTTTCCCACTCATCCTTTAAGGAAACAGTTCTGTTAAAAACAGGTTTTTCTGGAGTTGAATCAGGATCGCATGCAAAGTAACCAAGCCTTTCAAACTGAAATTTATCTCCTGGCCTTGCATCTTTCAAGGATGGTTCTGCCTTTGCCATTACAATCTTTAATGAATCTGGATTGATGTTGCAAGTAAAATCAGTGCCTTCAGGAAATTCCAGTGGGTTTTTTTTCAAAAATAACCGGTCGTAGAGTCGTGCCTCAATATCAATACAACTCGATGCAGAAACCCAGTGCAGTGTTGCTTTTACCCTTTTTTTGTCAGAACAATTACCGCCTCTGGTAGCAGGGTCATATGTGCACTTTATGAGAGTAATTTTACCTTCTGCATCTTTCTCAATATCTGTACACCTGACGAAGTACGCATAACGAAGCCTGACTTCCCTTCCTGGAGCGAGTCGATAAAATCCCGGTACAGGGTTTTCCATAAAATCCTGTTGGTCAATATAAAGTTCCCGGCAAAATGGAACCATTCTTGTGCCATCATCAGGATTTTCAGGATTATTAATGGCTTGGAGATATTCAGTTTTGTCTTCTGGATAATTTTCAATGATTACTTTTACTGGATTCAAAACCACCATCTTTCTCAGACACACCTTATTCAAATGCTCTCTAACAAAATATTCAAGAAGTTCTATATCAATGATACTGTCTGTTTTTGCCACTCCAATGGCATTACAGAATTTTCTGATTGCTTCTGGAGGATAACCTGCCCTTCTCATTCCTGCAAGAGTCGGCATACGCGGGTCATCCCATCCTTTCACAAATCCTCTTCTAACAAGTTCATTCAGATACCTTTTGCTCAAAACTGTGTAGGTCATATTGAGCCGCGCAAATTCAATCTGCCTTGGATGGTGAACTCCCAGCTGGTCGAGAAACCAGTCATACAGAGGCCGATGGTTTTCATATTCAAGGGAACAGAGAGAATGGGTAATCCCTTCAATTGAATCTTCCAGCCCATGAGCCCAATCATAAGACGGATAAATGCACCAGTTATTACCTGTTCGATAATGAGGGATCTTTTTAATAATTCTGTACATCACAGGATCTCTTAAATTGAGATTCGGGGACGCCATATCAATTTTTGCCCTCAGAGTTTTTGAACCTTCTGGAAATTCACCTTCTTTCATTCTTCTGAAAAGATCAAGATTTTCTTCAATACTTCTATTCCTATAAGGACTTTCTTTACCTGGTTCAGTGAGGGTCCCCCTGTACTGCCTAATTTCTTCCTGACTTAAATCGCATACATACGCCTTGTCCTTTTTTATCAGTTCCTCAGCATACTGGTACATCTGCTCAAAGTAATCAGAAGCAAAAAATAATCTATCTTCCCAATCATAACCGAGCCACCTGATATCCTGTTTGATTGCTTCAACATATTCGATGTCTTCCTTTGCAGGATTTGTATCATCAAACCTTAAATTGCATTTACCACCAAATTCTTTCGCAATCTCAAAATTCAGACATACTGCCTTTGCGTGCCCGATATGAAGATAACCATTTGGCTCTGGAGGAAACCTGGTATGAACCTTGCCGCCAAATCTTCCCTCTTTAATATCCTGCCTGATCGCTTCTCTAATAAAATCAACAGGCCTTTCAGAATTTTTGTTTTCCATATTGATACGAAACTGTTATCGGGAATGCTGGGCAGGATTTATTATAAGATTTCAGAAAAAAAAGTCAAAAAATCAGTCATTCAGATAGAACCAGTCATAGTAATCATGACCCCAACGATATTTACCTTTACCATGGTCAAGAATCTGTTTTTCAACATGCCCATCAAGAAATAAAACATTCTGGAAGGCAGCTGTGCCATCCTGTAATGGATGATTGCTGACTGGAGTTTTGTACCAGTAATGACTTGCCACATCCGCAGCATCATAGGAAATATCCCACATCAAAGGAGTTCTATCAGCCCATTTTGCATTGATTCTTGTCTTTGGTGTTGGTCTGCGAGGACTGCTGATAGTAAAATAGGTGTTGTGCCAGCCATACCAGTAAGAACCCTGACTAGGTGAAACTCCGCCATCGCCTCCAATATAATGATAACTCATCATGGCATCACCAGTTGAAGGCCAGGTCCAGCTAGGATTACCGTAGTATCGTCTGTACATATCTCCTGAAGCACAGGTTACAAGTTGCTTTTTCACTTTATATCTGTCCTGTAATACCTTGCTGACGCCAAGACGAATTCTAAATGCCTCTCCCCATGCACCAGGAGGAAGCCAATCGTCATTATCCTCTGCATAAAGAAGGAAAATGATTCCAAGTTGTTTAAGGTTGTTCATACAGGAAACTTCTCTTGCCTTTTCTTT
>JBMFLH010000073.1:0-8053 GCA_049971295.1 Candidatus Ratteibacteria bacterium
ATAACGGTCCTAAGGTAGCGAAATTCCTTGTCGGGTAAGTTCCGACCCGCACGAATCTTGTAACGATGGCATCGCTGTCTCGGCGAGGGGCTCGGCGAAATTGTGATACCCGTGAAGACTCGGGTTAACCGCGACAAGACGAAAAGACCCCGGAACCTTTACTATACTCTGGCATTGGATTTTAAAATACTATGTGTAGCATAGGTGGGAGGCTGTGAAGCCCTGACGCCAGTCAGGGTGGAGCCGTCGGTGAAATACCACTCTTAGTATTTTGAAATCCTAACCTTGATCCGTGAAACCGGACTTGGGACAGTGTCAGACGGGTAGTTTGACTGGGGCGGTCGCCTCCCAAAAGGTAACGGAGGCGCCCAAAGGTTCCCTCAGGCTGTTTGGAAATCAGCCGTCGAGTGTAAAGGCATAAGGGAGCTTGACTGTGAGACAGACATGTCGAGCAGGAGCGAAAGCTGGGCTTAGTGATCCGGTGGCGCTGTGTGGAAGGGCCATCGCTCAACGGATAAAAGGTACTCCGGGGATAACAGGCTGATCGGGTCCGAGAGTTCACATCGACGACCCGGTTTGGCACCTCGATGTCGGCTCATCGCATCCTGGGGCTGGAGCAGGTCCCAAGGGTTGGTCTGTTCGCCCATTAAAGCGGTACGTGAGCTGGGTTCAGAACGTCGTGAGACAGTTCGGTCTCTATCTGTCGTGGTCGCAGGAGATTTGAAGGGGAGCTGCCCGTAGTACGAGAGGACCCGGGTGGACGAACCTCTGGTGTCCCAGCTGTTCCACCAGGAGCAATTGCTGGGTAGCCATGTTCGGAAGGGATAAGCGCTGAAAGCATCTAAGTGCGAAGCCCACCCCAAGATAAGATCTCCCTCTCGGTAGCAATACCGGGACGAAGACTCCAGGTAGACTACCTGGTTGATAGGCCTCAAGTGTAAGACCCGTAAGGGTTTAAGCTGAGAGGTACTAATAGTCGAGCGGCTTGGCCCAAATCCGACAATAACCGCCGTCTGAAATATGACGGCGGTTTTTTTTGAAAAAATTTTATTATAAACTAAAACGCTACTATGTCGTATTCAGGATGTTTAATCAAAAAATTTGAAGTGAGTGGGAATGAAACGCTGTTTGTTTCAGCGTATTCCAGTGAGATTGGTTTTACTTTTGAAAAAATCTGGTCGCCCTCCCCTTCTATTGAGCACAGAACAACTCCTTATCGGGTTCCAAAAACATTGACGATAGGAATACGTGGAAATAAGGAGACAGGAGCAAAGTTTAGCCCACCTCCTTTTGCTGTTATTGTCGAAGGGAAAAATAAAAAGGTTTTTGTCGGTGTTTATGCGGATACTGGCTGGCATCAGTGGAATTCTGTGTTTTTTGGCGCCACCAGAGATAGTATCAGTGTAAAACTTGATCTTGAAGGTCATTCAACCCCACAGGATGTTGCAAAATATGCGTCTGTTTATTTCGTGTATGGTAAAGAAAATGAGACTGATCACGATCTTCTTTCACGGTCCTTAAAAATGATGTATCCGGAGGCATCAAAACATCCACAGGGTAAAGTTCCTTTGTGGTGGTTGATGCCAATTTATTGTGGATATGGGGATCAGGTCGGTATTATGTTTGAACTTGAAGGTGGAAGCGGACCTGAATCAAGAGCTCTTGCTTATTGTATTCAGGGCCTTTATGAAAGATGGGTTAATATTCTTGACCAAGAAAAAGTTCCCTTTGGCACAATTATTATTGATGCTGGCTGGTCATCAGGAGGTGTGTGGGTACCAAATGAGATTCAATGGCCTGATTTGCGTGGCTTTATAGACAGACAGCACAAAAGAGGAAGAAAAGTTCTTCTGTGGATCGCAACATGGTTCATGGAGGGATTACCGGATGAATGGTGTATTTTTTGTGGAGACAAAAAACTTGTTGCAGACCCTGAAAATTCCGCCTATATAAATTTTATAGGAGATAATATCAGAAGACTTTTGTCAGCTGCAAAAGGTTGTTATAACGCGGACGGATTTAAAATTGACCAGCTTGCATATTCTCCAACTGAGAGATTACCTATCGGTGGATTTCATTTTGGAAGGCCAGTAAAAACAAACACATCTCATCCCCGTATTAACCATAATGGAACGCGCTGGGGTTGTGAATTATTGTATAAACTTCAAAAAGAAATATATCTGGCTGCGAAAAATACTAAAAAGGATTGCTTGATCACAAGCAGCACTGTTCACCCATACTTTTATGATACCTTTGATATGGTGAGATTACACGACGCTGGACTAATTTTGCCAGAAACAGATGTCTTTATGGCGATGAAAGCGCGAGCTGACCTCGCAAAAGCAGCCTTGCCAGCGCATCCTGTTGATAGTGATGATTGGGTGCATTCTTACTACGACAAGTGGCTCGATTTCACAACACGGAGCAAAAATATTGGTGTTCCCTGTATTTTATATGCGGAAAGATTTGTTGTGATAAGGCCTGAACCAAAAGTCTTGCCCATCAAAAGAGCTGACCTGCGAACGATTGCCAAGTCGTGGAGAAGTTATATTAAAACCCTTTAGGATTTTTGATTATCTTAGGAATTGTTTTTCTATAAATTTTTTATCAATTTCAACGATTGTTGGCCTTCCATGAGGACACGTCAATGGGTTTTTGCACCTGAGAAGCTGGTTTTTTAATTCTGTTGCTTCGGCTTCAGAAAATTTTTCTCCAGCCATTGTTGACCTTCTGCATGCCTTTTTCAAAAGAGTTTCAATGTCAAGATTGATAATATTTTCTGAAAGAATATTTCTGATGGCGATCTCAGAATCTTTGATGTCAACAGGTTTTGTGTGAATTGCCACAGTGTTTTTATCCCATTTTGTGGTTTGAAATCCTATTTCCTCAAGTTTGGTATTGCCACCTGACTCCCAGGTAAACATCTCCTGCGGCGAGAGATTTACGCAAACAGGAACAAGAAGTTGTTCTACCTGAATTTTTCCACCTTTTGCCTGTAGGTGTAATTTTTCGAAAATTATCCTTTCATGGGCTGCATGTTGATCAATGAGATAAATTTTGTCTTTTGCTTCAAACAAGAGGTATGTTTCAAAGATTGTGGCGAGGAATTTTGAATCTGCAAGAATGATACGAAAATCCTGTTTCTGGATTTCAATCTTTTGTTGATTTGCAACGGTTTTTTGAGAGGAATTTTCATAATTCAGTTCGGTTTGATAAGGCCTATGATTTTCCGAGACTTGGATATATTGACTGATTTCAGGTTGTTTTGGTTGTGTCTTTTGACCCAGTATTTCTTCACATGCCATCCTGATAAAATTAAGAATGCTGGTTTCATTTTTCATGCGGATTTCCCTTTTTGTCGGATGAATATTCACGTCTATGTCCTGAGGATTCAAATTGACGGCCACTGCAAACACCGGATATGTTTCAGACGGAAAAATGTTTCGATAGACGTCGTTAATAACAAACGAAATACCAGGGTGATGCACTGGTCTATCATTGATGAATATAAACTGAAAATCTTTCCTTGGCCTCTGGATATTAATATCGCCCAGAACAAATTTAATGGATACTGAGTTGTCAAGCACCTTTTTTGTAATTTCTCTCAGAAAATTTTTCTGCACATTACATACTCTGCTCATTCGTTCACTCATTGAGTCGGTTGATTCAAGATCAAACACTTTTTTTCTGTCATGAAATAGAACGAATGCCTTTGAATAAAAAAAGATTGCATAGGGAATGAATACATCAATAATTTTTCGGAATTCAGTAATGTCAGATTTAAGAAATTTTCTTCTGGCAGGCACATTAAAAAAAAGATTATGGACTTCGATTTCTGTGCCGTTTTGCATGGCAACAGGTATCGGTTGTGATTTTGTTCCATTTTTTACCCGTATCTGCCAGCCAGTTTCTGATTGCGGAGTTTTGCTTCTTAGAAAGACCTCTGCCACAGACCCAATACTATAAAGAGCTTCACCTCTGAATCCCATGCTTCTGATTTTATAAAGGTCTTCAAAACTGTGGATTTTGCTGGTTGCGTGTCTTTCAAATATGATATCCAGGTCGTCTTTTTCAATACCACAACCATTATCTTTTACAGTAATGCAGGTCTTTCCTGCCTGTTTTATATAAACGGTGATTCGGGTACCGACAGCATCTATTGAATTTTCAATGAGTTCCTTTACTACAGATGCCGGCCTTTCTATCACTTCACCTGCTGCGATTCTGCTGACTGTTTCTTCAGATAGTAAATGAATTTTGCCCATTTTCTAATCCTTCTTTTCAATCATTTTTTTCCATTGATAAATTTTATTTAATGCCTCGGATGGTGTGATGTGATCAGGATTGATATTAAGTAGTTCTGATTTGATTTTCTCTCCAATAGGGTCGGATTGATTGATAAAAAGAGAAAGTTGCTCAGCATCTTTATCGGAAATTGGAAATTTTTCCACTGATTCAAGTTCCCTTAAAATTTCTCCTGATCTTTTGATTACGCTTTCCGGTACTCCTGCCAGCTTTGCCACATAAATGCCATAGCTTTGGTCTGTGCCTCCAGGGACGATTTTATGAAGAAATATGATTTCATCCTGCCATTGCTTAACAGCCACATTATAGTTTCTTACACATGGATGGGTTCTTGCAAGTTCAATCAGCTGATGAAAGTGGGTGGCAAAGAGAGTTCTGATTTTGTGTTGATAAAGGTATTCAGCCACTGCCCATGCTAACGCAAGTCCATCATAGGTACTGGTTCCTCTGCCGATTTCATCAAGAATCACAAGACTTCGTTCTGATAGATTGTTAAGAATTGATGCTGTTTCAGACATTTCAACCATAAAGGTGCTCTGCCCTTTCGCAATTTCATCATGTGCGCCGATTCTCGCGAAGACCTTATCCACGATGCCGATTTTTGCGCCTGACGCAGGAATGTATGAACCGCTTTGTGCCATGATCACAAGAAGTGCGACCTGTCTGATATATGTTGATTTTCCAGCCATATTCGGACCAGTAATGATGAGCAGCCGGTTGCTATTACGATCTACCAGCGTATCATTTGGAATAAAATCGCCTTCAAGGAATGTTTCTACCAAAGGGTGTCTTCCATCTTTTATCACAATTTCGTCTTCATAAGTGATTTCTGGCTTTGTATAACTTGAAGAATTCGCAAGGATACTGAATGAATTCAGGACATCCAGTTCAGCGATTGAATTGGCTAACCGGTGAATTTCATTTGAGTAGTCAAGTATTGTTTCAATCACTTGTTTGATCAGCATACCTTCAATCTCAAGTATTTTCTGCTGCGCTGATAGCATCTTTTCTTCAAAGTCCTTTAATTGAGGAGTAATAAATCTTTCTGCATTGACAAGTGTTTGCTTTCTGATATAGTCGTGTGGGACGAGATGAAGATTTGCTTTACTGATTTCAATATAATAGCCAAAGACCTGAGTATATCCAATTTTCAAGGATGAAATACCGGTTTTTTTAATTTCTTCGGATTGATAGTTTTTCAACCACTGACTTGATGTTTCTTTGATGTTTCGATATGAATCAAGTTCATCGTTGAATCCACTTTTTATAATCTGTCCTTCTGGATTTGACAGAGGTATACTGCTATTAATGGATTTTTCGAGGAAGTCTCGAAGTTTCTCAATGTCACTGATGACAAAAAATTTACTCAGCGAAACAACAGGTTCAAGAATTTTTTTTAACTCTGGTACCATACCAAGAGTATTTTTAATGGCAAGAAGGTCTTTTGGATTTGAATAACCGCTGCTTAACCGTGATAGAGATTTTTCAATATCATAAATCTGTTTGAAAATATTGATAAGTTTTTCCTGTAACGAGGGATTATTTTTCAGTATTGTTACTGCTGACAGTCTTTCATTAATTTTTTCAACATCTTTTAATGGATGCATCAGCCATTCTCTGAGCAATCTTTTGCCACCTGATGTCTGAGTCCTATCAATGGTCTTAACAAGAGATTCAATTTCAAGTCCCCTTATGGTTGATGGCGATACATACACATACTCTGAATCGTCGTAAAGAAAAATTTTATCAATGTGCTGGAGGGAACTTTTTGACATTTCTGTGACGTATTGCAGCAATGCGCCAGCAGCTCGAACGGCGAGGATTTTATCTCCAATTCCTGTGCCGGCAAGTGAATGAATCTTAAAGTGCTGACAGAGATTTCTCATTGCAGTATCATAATGAAATTTCCAATCTTCCAGCCCAGTCAGTGTAAAGGTTTTCAATTTGCCAGTGGTTTTATTAAGCATCTCTGAAATTTCTTTTTCATTTTTTTCTGGATGGATAATCTCGTAAACTGGCATTCTTGTAAGAATATTGGAGAAATTTTCAATACCCTGGTACTCGTTTGCTTTGATATTTCCCTTTGCGTTATCAATAATTGCGATACCCATTTTATTATTATCACAGACGATTGAAAGTATGCACCGTGTTTCTGCCGTATCATCAAGATATGTTCCTGATGTAATGACCCTAATGACTTCCCGCTTGACAATTCCCTTTGATTTTGATGGGTCTTCTGTTTGTTCACATATTGCAACCTTATAGCCGTGTTTTATAAGCCGCGATATGTAAGAGTCAGCAGCGTGGAATGGTATTCCGCACATGGGGATTTTACCTGATTTTCCTGCGTCTCGAGATGTGAGAACAAGGTCAAGAATACCTGACGCCTTTTTTGCATCCTCATAAAACATTTCATAAAAATCGCCCAGACGAAAGAAAAGGATGCAATCTCTATATTTCTTTTTTATCTCATGATACTGCCTGAGCATTGGTGTCAGATTTTCCATAGTTTGACTCGGATTTGTGATATAATAATCAGGACCAATCTATAATACCATATTTCTGTCAGGGATTGTAGATGAAAAATAAATTTTTGAATAAAATTTTTCAAAATTTTTCTCCCTATGTTCCGGGTGAACAGCCCGGAGATGATGAATTTATTAAACTGAATACCAATGAAAACCCATTTTCTCCGCCAGCACAGGTTTTGAGAGCGATTAAAAAAGGCGTAAATGAAAGTTTGAAAAAATATCCAGACCCACTCGCGGCAGAATTGAGGAAAGCAATTGGCAAACGTTATGGATTTTCTTATGAGTGGATATTTACTGGTAATGGTTCTGATGAAATTTTGCGACTGAGTATTATCGCTTTTTCCTCTGTTGGTGAACAGGTGGTTTTTCTGTATCCAAGTTATCCTCTTTACGAGGTACTGACAACAATTTCTGATAGAAAGCCCTGTAAAATTCCATTATTACCTGATTTCTCAATACCTGAGGATTTTATCATGCGTCATACAGATTGCCTAAAAATTGTAGCGAATCCTGATTCACCTTCAGGACTATTTCATCCGGTTGAAGTTATAGAAGAGACAATTAAAAAAGCAGGAAGGGTTGTGATTATTGATGAAGCATATGTTGATTTTGCTGAAAAAAATTGCCTCCATCTTGTAAAAAAATACGAAAATGTGCTGATTACGAGAAGCTTTTCAAAATCATTTTCTCTTGCTGGAATACGACTTGGATATTGTTTCGGTAATCCTGATTTAATCTCATCTCTGTTTGCAATCAAAGATTCTTACAATCTGAATAGAATTTCCCAGATTGCTGGAATATCTGCGATGAGCAGTTACCGGATCATGCATAAAAACTGCACAAAGATTATCAAAATTCGAGAGTTTCTTAAAAAGCAGCTTGAAATGCTTGGTTTTTATGTTTTTCCTTCATCAGCAAATTTTCTATTTGTTAGACCTCCTGATGGCACCGCAGAACAAATCTATCAATATTTGAAGGCAAACAAAATTCTTGTTAGATATTTCAATATGGCTGGTCTGAAGAACTATTTAAGAATTACTGTTGGCAGTCGAAATCAGGTGTACGCGTTGTTAAAAGTAATCAAAAAATACTATGGATATCAGTGATTATTTGCTTTCAACGCCTTCAAACGAAAAATGGAAGAAAATCAGTACAAAAAGACGCGCAGGAATTCTTGTGCCTCTTTTTTCAATTCACTCATCTTCCAGCGTGGGTAC
>JBMFLH010000074.1:0-7716 GCA_049971295.1 Candidatus Ratteibacteria bacterium
ATCTTCTGGCTGCATTTATTGACAATTCTCTCTTAAAAGGTAATCCATTAAATATTGACCCACTTTCCATCACCTGGCCAAGAGTAGTAGACGTGAGCGACAGAGCGCTTCGTCATATCATTATAGGCCTTGGTGGAAAGGACAATGGAATTCCAAGGGAGACAGGTTTTGATATCACAGTTGCCTCAGAAGTAATGGCAATTCTTGCGTTGATCGAGGATATTTTTGACCTGAAAAAAAGATTATCAAACATTATTATTGGAACGACTCAAAAAGGTACACCTGTAACTGCGGGAGATTTAAAAGCCTCTGGCGCAATGACAGTTCTTCTAAAGGACGCAATTAAACCAACATTGATGCAAACACTTGAACATACACCTGTTCTTGTTCATGCAGGACCTTTTGCAAACATTGCACACGGAAACAGTTCTATCATCGCAGATAAAATTGCGCTTCGCCTGGCAGATTATGTTGTAACAGAAAGCGGATTCGGCGCAGACTGCGGATTTGAAAAGTTTGCAAACATCAAGTGTAGATACAGTGGATTAAAACCAGATTGCGTGGTAATAGTTTGTTCCATCAGAGCTTTAAAAATGCACAGTGGACAATTTAAGGTTATACCAGGAAAACCCCTTGATAAAGGACTGATTGAAGAAAATCTTGACGCTATAAAAATTGGCTCAGCCAACCTTGTAAAACATATTGAAAATGTTAAGCTTTTTGGAATCCCTGCTGTGGTGGCGATCAATAGGTTTACCACTGACACAGAAAAAGAAATTGAGCTGGTAAGGGAACTGGCTCTCAGTGCAGGAGCAAAGGCAGCAGAAATAAGTAACGTCTGGGCAGAAGGAGGAAATGGCGGACTGAATCTCGCAAAAAAGGTTCTGGAAGCATGTGAAGAAAAACACGATTTCCATTTTCTTTATCCGCTTGAAAAATCCATAAAGGAAAAAATAGAAATCATCGCGACAAAAATTTATGGAGCTGAAAAAGTTTCTTATTCACCAGTGGCAGAAGAAAAAATAAAATTGTACACCCGCTGGGGATTCAGCAATCTACCAATCTGCATGGCAAAAACCCATCTTTCTCTATCCCATGACCCTAATCTGAAGGGTGCGCCTAAAGGGTTTACTCTGCCAATAGAAGACGTACGGCTTTCAGCAGGTGCAGGATTTATATATCCGCTGTGTGGAAAGATGAGAACCATGCCTGGACTTCCTACAGAACCCGCAGGAACACGTGTGGACATAGACGAAGCAGGCAAAATTGTTGGTCTTTTTTAGGTGACTTATGACAGTATCGCCTGAGCTTATCATAGATCAGATAAAAAATCTTGGTATTAAAAGCGGCATCACCCCTTATCTTGTTGGTGGTTATCTCAGAGACAAATTTTTGAGACGCAAAAGTCAGGACATTGATATCATGGTGGAAACTGATGCTCTTGAGTTCGCACGACTATTTGCAAAAACTTACGGATATCCATCACCAATTTTTTACGGAAGGTTTGGCACAGCAATGATTGAAATAAACAAAAACAAGATAGAATTTGCAACTGCAAGAAAAGAAAGTTATGAAGCAAACTCTCGAAAGCCCCATGTGAAGCCAGCCACAGTAATTGAAGATCTGGCACGTCGAGATTTTACTGTCAATGCAATAGCGTTGAATTTATTAACCGGGCAGATACTTGACCCATTTGCCGGGAAAAAGGATATTCGGGAAAAGATTATCAGAACACCGGTTGACCCTGATAAAACATTCTACGATGATCCACTCAGAATTCTCAGAGGTATAAGATTTGCAACAACACTAAATTTCAACATAGAAGAAAACACAAAAAGAGCAATGACAAATAACAGAAAACGTTTGTTAATAGTGAGCCAGGAAAGAATTGCAGATGAAATAATGAAAATGATTTCTGCCAGAAAGCCGTCAAAAGGATTTTTTCTTATGGATGAAATTGGCATACTTGAATTAATTCTACCCGAGGTCGCAGCATTAAAAGAAAAAAGAACAAACCACCCATGCAAGGAACTGTTCGAACATACACTTCAGGTGCTTGACAATACTGCTTCTATGACAAAAAGTCCAATATTTCGGCTGGCAGCCCTCCTTCATGACATAGGTAAACCCAAAACACTAAGAGTTGAAAACGGTAAGGTATCGTTTCACAGACACGAAATCGTGGGCGCAAAAATGAGTATAAAAGTTTGTGAAAAATTGAAAGTTTCACAAAAGGACGCAGAGACAATTGGATTACTGATAAGACATCACCTTAGGCCTCATCTTCTGGCAAAAGAAAATCCTACAGATAATGCTCTCACCCGATTTATTCGAGAAATTGGTGTGAACATGAAAGGACTTTTTATCATTGCCAGAGCAGATATTACAAGCAAGAACGAAAAAAAGGTACATCAAGGAAGAGAAAAAATTCTCGCCCTGTATGAACGAATAAAACAGGTAAGCAAAAAGATGCGTCTGGCAAAATTTAAACTCGCCATTGATGGATTTGATATAATGGAAATTCTTAATATTAAACCAGGAAGGCAAGTTGGAATAATCAAGAAAAATTTGGAAGAACTTGTTTTGAGTGGTAAGATTGAAAACAAAAAGAAAATGTTAAAAGAATATCTTAAAAAAGCAGGTCCGGATATTTTGGAAGGCGTGAATGATGAAAAAAGAAACAATGAATATCCTCTGGGCGCCATGGAGAATAAGCTTCATTAAGAAGATAAAAAGCAAAAAATGTTTTCTTTGTGAAATCAGTAATAAAAAGGAAAGTGAATTCCTTTTGTGGAAGGGTATGCATACCATGGTTGTTATGAATATTTATCCCTATAACAATGGACACCTTATGATCGCACCTATTAAACACAAGAAAGATTTTGATAGAATCCATGAAAAAGAAGTTTGCGAAATGTTTAATATTCTTAAAACAACCATTCATATCCTTAACAAAACTTTAAAACCACATGGTTTTAATATTGGCATCAACCTTGGCAGGTGTGCAGGGGCTGGGCTTCCAGGACACCTTCACATACACATTGTTCCAAGATGGAACGGGGATACAAACTTTATGCCGGCTCTCGCATCTACAAAAGTCATTTCTCAATCTCTTGAAGAATTATCCAGAATACTGAAAAAAGAATTTTCAACAATCAAAAAAGGGTAATCATGTATATTGCAGATTTTCACATTCACTCAAAATACAGCCGTGCCACAAGTAAAAATATGGACATAGAACATCTCACCCAGTGGGCAAAAAACAAAGGCATTTCTTTACTTGGAACCGGGGATATTACACATCCGTTATGGTTTGCTGAACTTAGGAAAAAGCTTCAACCCTCAGAACAAGCGGGCATTTATACATTTGATGGTATTGACTTTATTTTGACAGGTGAAGTGAACAACATATTTACCAAAAATAAAGCGGTCAGGAAAATTCACAACATTGTGTTTTTTCAATCGTTTGAAAATGTTGAAACATTTAACAAAAATCTGGAAAAATTTACAGAACTACTCATTGATGGTAGACCAATTCTTCAGATAGATGCAAGAACACTCGTGAAAATGATCAGAGACGCTGATCCAGAAGGTTTCGTTGTTCCGGCACATATCTGGACTCCACATTTTTCATTATTTGGAGCAAATTCTGGTTTTGACAGAATTGAGGACTGCTTCGAAGAAGAAACAAATAGCATCCTGGCTCTCGAAACAGGACTTAGCAGTGACCCTCCTATGAACTGGCTACTCTCAACGCTTGACATGTTTACATTGATTTCAAATTCGGATGCTCATTCGCCACAAAAAATCGGAAGAGAGGCAAATGTCTTTTCAGGACCATTTTCTTTTCTGGATCTAAAGGAAATTCTTAGAACCCGGGATAAAACACGATTTTTATTCACAATAGAGTACTTCCCAGAAGAAGGAAAGTATCACTACGATGGCCATAGACTATGTAAGATTCGGCTTTCTCCAGAAGAAACAATAAAGAATAAATTTCTATGCCCTGCATGTGGAAAAAAAGTGACAGTCGGTGTAATGCACAGAGTAATGACTCTTGCGGATAGAAAGAATCAGAATCAATCTGCAAATAGAATTGGATATAAACATCTTGTGCCGCTTGACCAGATTATCGCTTCTGTTTATCAAAAGGATATAGATTCAAGTTTCACAACACAAATGTATGCCCAGGCCATAGGTAAACTTGGTCCTGAATTAAAAATTTTACTTGAAATACCGGAACAAGAGTTGTTCTCAAATTTACCAAAAGAACTTGCAACCGGTATAAAACTTGTTAGAGAAGAAAAACTTATTGTTATACCTGGATATGATGGAGAATTCGGAACAGTTAAAATCAGTCCTCAACTTTCTGAGAGTCAGGTCCAGCAGACCCTTTTTTAAAAAATCGCATGATATTCTGATATTGATTCAGAACAACAACGTACTCTCCAGGATCTGGGCGCTTTTCTTTTATCCATTGTCTCTTTTGTGGCTCTTGGGTTGTTATATCAAATATATTGGAGCAAGCAAAAAACCGGTAAAAACAGTAGTAGTATCCATAGGAAATCTGGAAACAGGGGGTACCGGTAAAACACCTACCACAATAAAAGTGGTAAAAATCCTGAAAAATTTTGTATCAAAAACCTTTATTATAAGTTATGCGAAAAATAGAAAAAGTGCAGACGAATCTGTTGTTATCTCTGGTGTATTACCAGAAGTTGAGGTTTTATCCGGGAAAAACCGTCACCAGATATTATATGAAGTTCTTGGAAAAAACCCAGAACTTGTTATTGTGGACGACGGATTTCAGTATTTTGAAATTTCGAACAAAATTAATATTGTTCTTGTTGACCCCGAAACATCGGCCAATTTATTAATTCCATCGGGACGGATGCGGTTTCCCATAAGTTTTCTGAAGTATGCAGACGCAATCATTGTAAAAAATAGAAACAACAATCGAAATTATCCCGGATTTCTAAATCAGATTAAAAAACTCAACAAGCCCATTTACACACTGAAATATTCCCCTTTACATTTAATAAATGTTCAGGAAGAAAAACTTCCATTATCTTTCGTTGAGAATAAAAAAGTTCTTGCATTTTGCGGTATCGCAAAACCTTTAGATTTTATCGGTACGGTTGAAAAACTCGGTCCTCAAGCAATTTATGCAACCTGGTATCCTGACCATTTTCAATATTGTGAAAAAGATACAAAGGAATTACAGGAAATTTTCTTCCGTATGAATCTTGATATTGCAATAACCACAGAAAAAGACCTTGTAAAAATTAAAAATTTGAAGGTAACCATTCCTTTATATGGGCTTGTTATTGAAACACAAATCGAACCCGATCAATGTTTTAGAAAATGGCTTATGGAAAAATTTTCTAATACGAAAGAAGAATTGCGCAGGTATTGAAATGCAGAAATCTATGCTATAATTATAATAATGGAACGATTTGAACCAAAAAAATTTATCGCCAGGAAAATTCAATCTCTCCGTTCCCAGGCCAACGGAAAACGCATCATTGTGGCTGTTTCCGGTGGAATCGATAGTATCGTTTGTTTTGAAATTGCCAGAAACGCAACAATAAAACAGGAAAGCCAAATCATACCTTTTATTATTGATACAGGGCTTATGAGACAAAATGAAGTCAAACAAATCGAAGAATATTTCAGGAAGAAGTACAATATTGAACTTCAAAGATGGGATAAACAAAACGAATTCATTTCTGCATTAAAAGGGATCGTCTCGCCCGAAGAGAAAAGGACAACGTTTAGAGATGTTTTTTATAGAATTATGAGTCAGGCGATGAGAAGCTACGCAGCGGATGTACTGGTGCAAGGGACAATCCTTTCTGACATCATAGAAACGCAGAAAGGAATAAAAACGCATTTTAATGTGCTACACGAAGCAGGAATCAATCCTGCTAACTATGGGTTAAATCTATTTGAGCCCCTGAAAGAATTGACAAAATCTCGCGTGAAAATGGTTGCAAGGAATCTTGATATCCCACCAAAGTTTTTAAAAATCCAGCCATTTCCTGGACCTGGTTTTGCGTTGCGGATTACAGGAGAAGTAACCTATGAGCGAGTTGAAAAAATCAGAAAGGCTACTGAAATTGTGGAATCAGAATTGATAAGTCCCAAAATTTTCCAGGGTTTCCCTGTATTATTGACTGATAAGGCAACAGGCATTCAAAACGAATCTGCATTTGTGGGCGATATCATAGCAATCAGAATTGTAGAATCAAAAGATTCTCTCACCGCCAGGTCATACAGAATACCCTGGATAAAACTTGAGAAAATTACAAAGAGAATTCTTACCGAAGTTCCTGGTATCGCAAGGGTTCTTTACGATGTAACACCAAAACCACCTGGTACCATAGAATTCGTATAACTGTGTGTTTCATTCTGTAACTTTTAAACTTAAATTCAAAATATGACTGGCATAATAAACTACGGCGCCGGTAACATTTTCAGTGTTATAGTCAGCGTCAGAAATTTACACGAGGATGTGATAGTCGTGTCAAAACCAGAAATGTTGAGAAACATTGATAGAATTATACTGCCAGGAGTCGGAGCTTTTGACCATGCGATGAAATATTTAAAAGAAACAGGGTTATCTGATGCAATTAAAGAAGTGGCAAAAAAAGGCAAGTTCCTTCTCGGAATATGTCTCGGCTTACAGATGTTTTTTGAAAATAGCCAGGAAGGAAATTTAAAAGGGCTTCAGATTCTAAAAGGTGAAGTAAGAAAATTACCAGTTAGAAAAAATTTACCTATTCCCCACATGGGATGGAATACTGTTAATATAATCCACAATTCAAGATTTCTCAAAGGTATACCAAATGAATCTTTTTTTTATTTCGCTCATTCGTTTTATTGCGTTCCTGAGGAAAGAAACAATGTTGTTGCACTCACATCCTATGGATTAGAATTTGCCTCTGTCATACAGAAAGATAACATTATAGGGGTACAGTTTCATCCTGAGAAAAGTGCAAAATATGGATTGCGTTTGATAAAAAATTTTTTGAAAATGAAATGATATGCTTGCGAAAAGAATAATTCCCTGTCTCGATGTCAAGGATGGAAAGGTGGTAAAGGGAATACATTTCAAAAATCTCAGACAGGCAGGGAAAGTGGTGGAACTCGCGAAGTATTATTCGGGACAGGGAGCTGATGAACTTGTATTTCTTGATATCAGTGCAACTTCTGAAGGCCGTAAAACTTTGAAAGACCTGGTGAAAAATGTGGCATCAAATATTTCTATACCCTTTACTGTGGGTGGCGGTATCAAATCAATTGATGACATTCTCATTCTTCTTGAAAATGGCGCCGATAAGATTTCCATCAACACTCAGGCGGTAAAAAATCCAAATATCGTTTATGAAGCAGCAAAAAAGTTTGGCAGCCAATGTATTGTAATCGCAATTGACGCAAAAAAAATAGGAAGTAATCGCTGGGATGTTTATATCCAATCCGGGAAAATTGCAACAGGGATCAATGTAAAAGAATGGGCAAAAAAGGTTGAAGCCCTTGGCGCGGGCGAGATTCTTCTTACAAGCATCGACACTGACGGCACATTAGCCGGATACGACTTTCAATTGCTGCATAACATTACAAAAGCAGTAAAAATTCCAGTTATCGCTTCAGGAGGGGCTGGTTCGCTTGAACACCTTTACATAGCCCTTACTGAATGCAATGCTTCAGCAGTAT
>JBMFLH010000075.1:0-7616 GCA_049971295.1 Candidatus Ratteibacteria bacterium
TAATTTCTATGTATCCACCATTTCCACGGTTCTATTTTCCCATAACTTACAACAAGTTCTGCTTTCTTAATTTTATTATCTCCTGAAAACGACCAGCTTGCCTGCAATGTACTTTTGTTCTTTTTAACAGTGAGCAATGACACACTATTGTAGGGTTTTTTTGTCTGTTTCAGGTAAATGTCAAACCAGGAAAACAGTTGTTCATCCACTTCTTCTGGAAATCCATGTTCCCATAAGGGAACAATCGCAAGACGTTTTTCGCCAATTGAGTCCTGGTAGGTTTTCACAACAGATGGAAGATAAAACCAATTATCATTTGAAGCAGCTGCCCACAAAAATGGCACCTTTCTAAATTTTAACCTAAATGCAGGATCTATGGTCCTGTTCCATACATCAACGTCCTGCAATGTTTCAAGATTTGTAAATTGTGGAAGGTGTGTGCCAAGTGCCATGTTTCCGCCTGCAAAAAATGACATTCCACATTTAATCCTCGGGTCTGCTACTGCAATAAGAGTGGAAAAAAAACCGCCATACGAAGAACCGCCGACGCCAATTTTTTCAGTATCTACCTCTGGCATTGAACATAGATATGTAATTGCCCTCATCTGTGCAATCGCAAAGTGCGTGAGGTTTGCGTCTTGTGGGTTTTTTGTATTAAAGGCAGCCCATGGATTCCAGACTTTATGTGGAAGTGTGATACACATACAGACATAGCCTCTTTTAGCAAACATTTCAGGCATATACCTATTTGCAGGAGCCATACCCGCCTGACACCAGAGTATCGCTGGAATTTTTTTTGCGCCTTCAGGAAAACCCACAATCCCGTAAATTCTCACAGGATTATTCTGATAGACCTCTGATGTAAATTCCACTTCCTGCAGTACAATCCCATCACTGACAGACCTGCTTAATATTTTTGCATCAAGAACTTGTTCAACAATTGTCTGGATATTAAAAATGGGTTCAGTAAATTGCTGTCCGTAAAGAATTGATGCTATAGCCATCAACAAAAAAATTGTTGTTTTCATATATCTCCTTTCATTTTTTTACCCAGTAGTCGTGGTATTTTTCGCATGAATTAATCACAGCAGCGATATTTTCTACAGGTGTACCAGGATATGCCCCAAATTTCAATAAAAGTCCTCCTTTTTCAGAACCAAGCCGTTTCACGCAATGAAAAATATGTTGTTCAACATCCTGCGGCGTGCCAAAATATGTAATGTTTTGTCTATCTATGTCAAGATCAATGCATACTCTTCCCTTCAATATTCGTTCAATGTTATCGATGCCATTGACAATATCCTGGGGATTTAATAAACTGAGCCCGCATTCAATCAAGTCTTCCATAATCGCAACAATCCATCCATCTGAATGAAGACCTGCATGAACGCCATTTTCCCGGCATAAAGAAAAAAACTTTTTATATGATGGTTTGATATATTTTCTCCAGGCAACCGGACTGATAGGAAGTGAATTTTGAAGTCCCAGGTCATCTCCAAACCCAATAAGATCGACACCTAAATCTATCCATTTCTCAATCACCTTCATCCAGTAATTTTCAATCATCTCGATTAACTGGTATAGGTTTTTATTATCTTCGGCAAAGTCAATCATTGCATTTTCATATCCCCTCATATATGTGATGAGAAGAAAGAAGAAACCATGGTCAATACCGCCTGATGCAAGAATTCCTTTATTTTTGGCATCCTGGACATCTTTTTTTACCTTTTCCCAGTCAGTATATTTTTCAGGATCAGGCGGAATATAGTTTTTCAGCTTTGACCAGTCATCAAGGGGATGCTCAATAACCTGACCATCAAGATAATCCATTGGATAAATCCATAGACACCCCCACTTATCCCTGATTTTATTGCCTGCGCGACGGTTTTCATCTTTACCTGCATAAACCGAAACATGCGGACATTTTTTCACCAGGTCCTGAAAAAATTCAAGATTTTTTTCCCATACAGTCCATGCAATTGAAACACTTGAGAAAATCTCGCCATCTCCTTTAATCTCTATACATCTGAGCAATTTATCCCGTTTTGTCATAATGCCTCCTTATTCAGTAAAGCGGGTATATATAAATTTTATCACAAATTTGATTTATAAAACTGTCGCTGGTTTTTTCATTTAATGGTTTTGGATTAAAATAGATATATGGAAAACAAAATCCTTTCGGCAAATGAAATTAAAAAAATCCTTGAGAAACTTTCAAGTCAGGTCATCAAGGAAATGGGGAGCGACATTGCGGTTGTTGGAATAAAGAGGCGCGGCGCCATACTTGCTGAAAGAATCAAAAAACTGATTGAACAGAAAACTTCCAGAAACATTGATTATGGTTCACTTGATATCACCCTTTACAGGGATGATTTCAGCGCCATTGGAAGCCATCCTATGGTATCTGGCTCTGAACTTATGTTTGACCCTGACAATCGCAGGATACTTCTGGTGGATGATGTGTTGTACACAGGTAGAACAATTAGAGCAGCAATTGACCAGATTATTGATTATGGCAGACCAAAAGTCATCAAACTTTTTGTTCTTGTGGATAGAACAAATTGCAGAGAACTTCCAATACAGGCGGACTATCATGGTATGAAAGTCATTGTTGGGAAAAATCAAATTGTTGAGGTGAAACTCAAAGAAGTTGATAAAACTGAAGAAGTGGTGATTACAGAAAGAAAATGAACTGGAAGAGAAAAGATTTGCTGGGGCTTGAAGAACTTTCGCGACAGGAAATAGAGTTTGTTCTTGACACTGCGGGTTCTTTTAAGGAAGTCAGTAGCCGCGCGGTAAAAAAGGTGCCTGCTCTTAGGGGAAAAACCATTGTCAATCTTTTTTTTGAACCAAGTACAAGGACAAAAACATCGTTTGAACTGGCTGCAAAGCGTCTTTCAGCGGATGTATTGAGTTTTGAGGTCAGCACCTCCAGCGTTTCCAAAGGAGAAACAATAGTGGATACAGCGAGAAATATAGAAGCAATGAAGGTGGATTGTTTTATTGTAAGGCATTCTGTATCCGGAGCACCGTTGATTATCAGTAAGGCGGTTAAAGCAGCAGTGATTAACGCTGGAGATGGTTGTCATGAGCATCCAACACAGGCGCTTCTTGACCTGTTTACAGTAAAGGAGATCTTTGGCAAAATTTCAGGATTAAAAATCGCCATCATCGGCGACATTTATCATAGCCGGGTGGCGCGGTCAAACATATGGGGTTTTACAAAATTAGGTGCAAAGGTCACCGTGTGCGGCCCACCCACATTGATCCCACATGGAATTGAAAAGATAGGGGTCTCTGTGTGCTATTCTGTGGAAGAAGCAGTAAAAAATGTGGACATTGTGTACCTTTTAAGAATTCAGAAGGAACGTCAACAAGAAAACTTTTTTCCTTCTCATGCTGAATATAGAAACTTTTTTGGCTTTGATCATAAGAAATTCGTCTTTGCAAAAAACAAATTTTTTCTGATGCACCCCGGACCAATGAACAGGGGACTGGAAATATCAACAGAAAGCGCAGAAAAAGAAAACTCACTCATTTTGCAACAGGTTACCAATGGCATTGCGGTAAGAATGGCGGTTTTATACCTTACAGTGAGGCAGGTACATTGAAAATTAACGAAAAAATTGATTCAGCTGTTCGCGTTGAATACGACAAATTATTGAACCTTGAACAGGCGCAAGTAGTAAGGGAAGCAGAAGGACCATGCCTTGTTCTTGCAGGAGCAGGTTCAGGCAAAACAAGGGTTCTGACTTTTAGAGCGATATATCTCATTGAACAGGGCATTCCACCATCAAGAATATGTCTTTTGACATTCACCAATAAGGCAGCGAGGGAAATGGTAAAAAGAATTGAAAATCACTTCGGGTCACTGCCTGAGGGTATTCTTGCGGGTACATTTCATCATGTTGCCAATATATTTTTGCGAAGATATGCCAGAGATGCGTCATTACCGTCTAATTACATCATCATTGACAGAGAAGACGCTCTTTCAATTTTAAGAGAAGTATCAAAAAAGTTATTTCCTGAAAGGGAAATTTCACCAGAAGTTGCTCAGGACTTTTTCAGTCTGTCAGCAAATACATGCGAAACAATCAAGGACCTGGTAATGGCAAGATATCCTCATTTTTCTCATATCATTTCCAGGTTGGAATCCCTTCACGACGCTTACAGCAAAAGAAAAAGAGAACTTCGAGTGGTTGACTATGACGACCTTCTTTCATTCTGGCTGAAAATCCTTTCCATGCAGGAACCAGGAGAAAAAATATCCAGAAAATTACTTTACATACTTGTGGATGAATATCAGGACACAAACCGACTCCAGGCGTTGATTCTCTATCAGCTGGCGCGTGTCCACAGAAACATTATGGTGGTGGGTGACGATGCTCAAAGCATCTACAGTTTTCGTGGAGCTACCATCCAGAACATTCTTGAATTTCCAAGGATTTATCCAGATACAAAATTTTTCTACCTTCGGACAAATTATAGGAGCACCCCTGAAATTTTAAATCTCGCAAACAGTGTTATTTCTCACAATAGGAACCAGTTTCCCAAAATATTGAAAAGTGTAAAAAATTCGGGAGTCAAACCCGTTCTGGTGGAATGCGAGGATAAACAGGGAGAATGTTTATTTGTCATAAGGAGAATTCAGCAATTGCTGAAAAATGTAAAACCGTCAGACATCGGCATTCTTTTCAGGTCAAGATATCAATCTGCTGAAATTGAAATTGAATTAAACAAACTGAAAATTCCATATGTAGTCAGAGGGGGTTTAAGATTTTTTGAAATGGCTCATATCAAAGACCTTATTGCCTTTTTCCGGATATATCACAATCCAAAAGATGAATTATCCTGGATCAGGGTCCTCAATCTTATCAGAGGCATCGGAAAATCTTCAAGAAGCAAAATTGTTGATATGGTCAAAGAGATGAAAACAATTGAGGAAGTAATTTCTTCTGATGGGATAAAACTGATTTCGACTGCCCAGTCAGGCTGGAAAATTGTCAAAAACATTTTCAAGAACATGAAATACGCTGAACAAATCTCGCAAAAGATTAACATTATTATGGATAATTTCTATCGTGGTTACCTTGAAACAAATTATATTGACTCGCAACAGCGCATCGCGGATATTGAAAGTTTGAAAGAAATTGCCAGCACATGGAATAATGTTGAAGAATTCATTAGCCAGACAAGTTTACAGGAACATTTCAGAGGTGAAATAACTCAAGATTCGCCCCTGATACTGTCAACAATTCACCAGGCAAAAGGACTTGAGTGGAAAATTGTTTTTATTATTGGAGTGTGCGCGTATCACTTCCCGCACAATTTACAAACCAATGATTATTCAGGAATTGAAGAAGAACGTCGCATCTTTTATGTTGGCATCACAAGGGCAAAAGAAGATCTTTACATCACCTATTATCTTTCTGACCCGAGAAATTTTGCCTACCGAAAATCATTGTTTATTCAGGAAATTCCAGGAAATCTGGTTGAACAATGGTCATTTGATTAACCTTTTCTTATAACAGGGGGATTTTCATGATTAAAGTTAAGAGAGCATTGATAAGTGTTTCTGACAAAACAGGCCTGGTGGACCTTGCAAAGGTGCTGGTGAAAAACGGTGTGGAAGTGATTTCCACTGGTGGAACAGCAAAAACATTGAAAGAAGCAGGAATTCCAGTCAAAGAAATTTCACAATTGACAGATTTTCCAGAAATTCTTGATGGCAGAGTCAAAACACTTCATCCAACGATTTATGGTGGTATTCTTTATAAAAGAGACAATCCGTCTCACATTGAACAGGTCTCAAAACACAATATCAGCCAGATTGACCTGGTGGTTGTTAACCTTTATCCTTTTGAAAAGGTTTTCTTTTCTGAAAATGCCACTGACGAAGAATTGATAGAAAATATTGATATTGGCGGTCCTTCAATGATACGCGCTTCAGCAAAAAACTGGAAATTTGTCTGCGTGGTGGTTAATCCAGCAATGTATCCTGTGATCATTCAGGAAATTGAAAGCACAGGTGGAATTTCAGAAAGTACATCTGAAAAATGCGCCGCAGAAGTATTCCACACAACAAGTTATTACGACTGGCTCATCAGCAGATACTTTGACAGAAAAAGCCGGGTCTCTTTCAATGACACCATTGGCTTTTATTACAAAAAGATTGACCAGCTCAGATACGGTGAAAACCCCCATCAGCAGGCATGCTGGTATCGATATGCTGACAAACAGATTCAGTGGAAACAATTACAGGGGAAACAACTCTCTTTTAATAACATTCTTGATATGGAAAGTGCTTATAGAATAGCGCGTGAATTTGAAGAACCATCGTGTTGTATTATCAAACACAATAATCCATGCGGCGCTGCGAAAGGAAAAAGCATAAAGGAAGCATTTGAGAAAGCCCTGAAAACAGATTCGCTGAGCGCCTTTGGCGGAATTATTGGAATCAATAAAGAACTTGACGGAGAAACAGCGAACCTGATTAAAGATATCTTTTTTGAGGTTGTAATAGCTCCCTCATTTGCGAAAGAAGCAATTGAAATTCTTTCTCAGAAAGAAAATCTCAGATTGATTGAAATGCCGCAACGTCCCGTGGGTGAATTTGAGATAAAAAACGCTCCTGGTGGAATATTGCTTCAAACACTCGATACAGCCAACTGGGAAACACTTGAAGTAAAAACGAAAAGAAAGCCCACAGACCAGGAACTTGAAGCATTGAAATTTGCCATGATTATTTGCAAGTATGTCAGATCAAATGCCATTGTTCTTGGAACAATAAATCAGATTGTTGGAGTTGGCGCCGGACAGATGTCAAGATATGACTCCACAAGGGTTGCAGTAATGAAGATGCAGGATAATTTCAAAGAAAAAGTTTCACCTCTTGTTATGGCTTCAGATGCATTTTTCCCTTTTCCCGATAGTATTGAAGTCGCGGCAAAGGCAGGGGTAAGTGCCATCATTCAGCCAGGCGGTTCACTCAAGGATAAAGAGGTAATACAGACATGCGACAAACTGGGAATTTCAATGGTATTTTCAGGAATCAGGCATTTCAGACATTAGACATCAAACCATCGCAATGGTAAATCAACTTGTCATTATTGGAGCAGGACCTGCGGGAATTATGGCTGCTATTTCTGCTTCTATGGCAGGAAAAAAGGTCTTGCTTCTGGACAGAAATAAAAACATCGGGCAGAAACTTCTGATAGCAGGCGCTGGAAGGTGCAATGTAACCAGCGACATTCCAGTAGAGGAATTTTTTCAACATTACCACAATGGCGACTTTCTAAGAAATGTCTTTGCGCAGTTTTCAAATGTTGATTTGATGAATTTTTTTACTGACAATGGCATGAAACTTGATACTGAACGCGGCCATAGGGTATTTCCTGCGACAAAATCATCAGCAGACATTGTAGCATTTTTTAGAAATATGCTTGAAAAACACAGAGTGCAACTGTGGTTTCGGAATAAAGTGCTGAAAATTGAAAAGCAACAGGATGGTAATTTCATAATCGTTTCAAAAAAGGGAGAAATACTTGCAAAAAGCGTCATACTCGCAACAGGCGGAAAAAGTTATCCAGAGACAGGTTCCACAGGAGATGGATACA
>JBMFLH010000076.1:0-7614 GCA_049971295.1 Candidatus Ratteibacteria bacterium
AATACTCTGAAAAGTTTCTCGCCATAATTAAAAGGAAATCAGTTCAATCTCGTTGACAGAACGAATTTCTTTTTTCAAATCAACAATAGCAATTTGTCTGCTCTTTCCGTATGATGCGGAGGTAAAAAGAGTGAGACAGCGATTATTGAACATTTTCTCAGGAGCGTAAGGATCATGTGAACGTATCAGTACATTTTTCCCAATGGCATTCATTACCCTCTCAAAATAATCCTTTCCAAGTTTTATTCTTCCGCACAGGACGCCAAGACATTCTCCCTCTTTTTCCCTGAAGTCAGCCCATAGTATCCGTATCCAGTTATCATCGCCCGGTTTTATATTATCCCAACTATCAAGATTCGGTAAGTCAGGAAGTCCTGCGTGAACAGCAATAAAACCCTTTCCTGAAACCGCAAGAGGAAGGTTGTTGAATATATTCGAGTAATATGAAATTTCCTGTTCACTCAATGATTGCCAGAAATCAGATGGTGAAACCGGCTCAATTGCGTTCATTTCATGATTGCCTGCAAGTAAAATAATTTTTGAGTATTCTTTCTGGGCAGAAATAAGAAAATCAATATTTTCCCGACTTTTTTCTCCGCGGTCAACATAATCACCAAGAAAAATCACATAATATTTTCTTTTTGCGTATTGCTTGATAATGGATCGTGATGCCTGTAAATCTCCATGAGTATCTCCGACAAAAACCGCTTTTCCAGATTCCGGCAGGTAAATCACATTAGAAGTACCCATTATCAATATCCATTAATACCTTTAGAATTTTACTAAAAAAGTAGGCCGTGGAGGAATCGGCGCCCTCGCCTCCCACTACGGCTCGGGTCGGCCACCCGCATAGGTCTTTGCTTGCTCAGACCTGTTCATCTTCGCTCCATTCGATCCCTCCATATTTAAAAAAATTCAAAGTAGGCCGTGGAGGAATCGAACCTCCAGCCTTGGCATTAAGAGTGCCCTGCTCTGCCAGTTGAGCTAACGGCCCGGAAGATCCACATTATATTATACTTTTTTTCTTTGAAATTTCAATGATTGTAGGTCATGGAAAATTTGATAAAGAGTCTCCGGTGGTGATTAGGGAAAAATTGGATTTAGTGCTTTTGATAAATTTTCAAGCATTTTAACATCATCGGATGCCAGGGAACTGATTTGTGTGTCTTCTATAATTTCAAGCGCCATCTTAAAAAGTCCTGCATCAGCAGGAGGTATTACAGAACTCACTCCTTGCTGATACGTCCATAAAAGCAAAATTTTGGCAAGTTCCTTTTCTTCCACTGGTTCATACCAGCAGCCAGGAAATTTCTTATTCTGTCTTTCTTGCAATTTTTGTTTTGCAAGTGCCTTTAGCCCTATAACTCCTACCCCTTTTTTCAAAGCGGTGGTAATCGCATTTTTCCCAAATTCACTTGCAAAGTTACAGAATGCGTTTACAGGAAAAGCCATAACATCAAAATCAAATTGATTTAAAACAGCAATTGCTGTTTCTTCTGTATGAGCACTGAATCCAATGTATCTTACGAGTCCCGCTTTCTGAGCTTCAATTGCGGTTTTCAGCATTCCATCTTTGCTTAAAGACGGAATTACATCTTTTTCCATATCCCTTATTCCGTGCATAAGATAAAAATCAAAGTAATCTACCTTGAGACGTTTGAGAGATTGTTGCATCTCATTCCATGAATCAGCCTTTTTTCGACAGGTAGTTTTACACGAGAGCAAAATTTTGCTGCGTAGGTCCTTTAATGCATTGCCTAATTTGATTTCAGCATCTCCATAACTTGGAGCAACATCAAAAAAATTCACTCCACTTTCGATCGCCTGATATACAAGATTGTCAGCTTCCTTTTGCGTGATATATGCCAGCGCGAGACCACCAAACCCAATAACTGAAATGGATTCTCCAGTTTTTCCAAGAGTTCGTTTTGGAATTTTTGCCATTTAATTAGTTCCTGCGCGATAGCGCGCCTGGCCCGAATCGAACGGGCAACCCTCTGCTTAGAAGGCAGATGCTCTGTCCTATTGAGCTACAGGCGCTGATAAAAGTATATTTTTTTTTGCGGAAATCGTCAAGATGATGTATTATAATCGTATGGAAAAAGTTCCTTTAAACAAACTGAAAATTATCAATATCCTGATGCTGGTAAATCCGGTAATATTTGTATTTATCGCGTATTTTATGAAACATTTCCTTTCATATCAGCCGCCTCCAGAGTTCTACGAAATTAATCAAACCATGCGGATTGTTCAGTATTTCCTTTATTTGTCGGGGCTTGCAGTATTTTTTTTCTTGGATGGCATACTGCACATGCTAAGGAAAAGAGCATTTAAACTGACCCAGACAAATCCGATAGCATTCAATATTCTTGGTATTGCTGTGCTCGATTATATCATTATTACAGGATTTCTGGGATTTTTGATTTCAGGAAACATCGCATGGGTAACGACATTTTGTTTGATTTCTTTTTTCTCAAGCTTTAGATTTCTTCCGCTGAATAGGAATCTTTCAAGATTTACCATGGACAATCAGGAATCTAAATAACCCATCTTGATTTTCACGTTCTCACAGGTATAATTAAATATAAGCGGGATTAACTCAATGGTAGAGTGCAAGCTTCCCAAGCTTGAAATGCGGGTTCGATTCCCGTATCCCGCTCTTTTTTATGAAAAAAATAGTTTACGAATGCCAGTATGCGTCGGAAAAGATGAAAATTGATGGTATTCTTGACGAAGCCATGTGGAATACGGCTGAAAATCTTGAATTTTTTATTCCAGTTACCCTTGAAACGCCTCGTTCAATAACCATTGCTAAGCTGCTTTACGATGAAGAATATTTATATGCTGGTTTTAAATGTTACGACGATGACATTAGAGCAACGTATACAAAACGAGATAGTTTTACCTGGGAAGAAGATGTCGTGGAAATATTTTTAAAAACATCAATAGATCAGCCATCGTACTTTGAATTTGAATTCTCGCCTATTAAAACAATTTTTGACGCTTTCATACCAGGTCCTGAGCATCTGAATAATATTCTTGCCTGCGCAAAATGGAATTGTGAAGGAATTCTGATAGAAACACACATAGAAGGGACCTTGAATAACTCGTCTGACATAGATCAGTACTGGTCGATAGAAATTGCTATCCCATTTGTATCACTTCCCACACTGAACGGAAGAGTTCCAAGAAAGGAAGAACAATGGATTTTTCATCTCGCAAGATATGATTATTCTAAATCTTTAAAACTCGGAAGAGAACTTTCTTCTACGGCACGGCTCACAACAAGAAATTTCCATCATCTGGACGATGCACAGATTTTAATTTTCAAGTAGAAATTGTTTTCAGTAAGTGATGAAGTATTTAATCGTAAAATATATCGCAGCCAATGTAATAATCAGCGCAAGATAAATTGGCATTATAACATATAAGGCAAAAAATAATATCAGAGCAAACGGTCCTATTAGAAACCATAACCCGGCCTTAAGAATTTCCTTTTTATTTTTTTTGATTTCAGCAAAAAGATTTCTGTCAATCTTTGAATAACCACAAACCTTGCACCTTTTAATGTCCCCTGGATTATCAAAGCTACATTCAGGACAAACCCAAACAATTCCTTTTTTTATGGCAAGTTCTTTTTCTGTAATTTTAATTTTTTCCATTATATACGGAAGGTCGATAAGATTCTGTGCTTTTTTATAGTAAACAAGAGCTCGTTTATAGTCCTGTTTTTGAAAATAGATGTCCCCGATAGAAACATATGCATTGACATTTTCGGGTTGATTTTCTATTGTATAAAGCCAGTTTTCTAAATTTCTCTGTTCTTCCAGCTGCCGGCGAAGTTTTTCCTTTGATTCAACTGCTACCTTAATGATAAAGTCGGTTAGAGGAAGCAGCGATATTGAAATTAGTCCTGAAAAAAATTCCTGCGATTTTGCAAATATCATAACAGCAATACAGAGACAAACAATAAAAATAATTCCTTCTATGATCGTCAGGTCCTTTTCTATAAATCTTGCCAGAATATAATAATAAAATTCTATGCCAAGAATGATAAAAATGATTGCAATCCATAACCCCAGGAAAAATACCATACCCATGGAGTTTACCTTATTTCAATTATGACTTTGAATTTTCAATCGCCTTAAGAATAAATCTCAGGTTTTCTGCTGCTTCTTCAATGGAGGTAAAGTCGTTTGGTTTTCCTTCAAGTAATTCAAGAAAATGTTCTGCTTGAAAAAAATAGTAATTCTTTGCTTCATCTCTAAATTCACATAACACTTTCCATTTGCCAGAATCATCGTCTGCGAAAAAAATCTTTGATGAAAATTTGTTCACCATTACATATTTTAAATTTCCTTTGGTGCCGGCAAGGTCTACGATGAATTCATTTGGTTTTTGAAAGGCATTACAATAAAAACTTACGAGATTTCCTGAAAATCGGCCAATTAAAACCGCGGAATCATCGGTTTCAATAGTATCACCAAATACAAGATTATCCTGAAATACATAGCCTTTTTCGGGTTTTCCTACAAACCACTGAGCCAGGTCAATAAAGTGCGTTATAAAATCCCTTAAAACTCCACCGCCCATTTCTTTTTTTGCAAAGTATATTTTTGAAAAATCAGGCCTGATTTTTCTATAATTCTGACCGCAGTAGAAATTTGCCATTTTTATCTCGCCCGCAACCCCACTGTTAACCAGATCTTTCAATTTTCTATATGATGGAATACTTCGTCTTGTATAACCAACCCCGCACAATATTTTCTTTTCGTTTACAATCCTGAGAAGTTCTTCTACTCCCTCAAAATTTACAGAGAGCGGTTTTTCTAACATAAAGGGAATATATTCCTGAGCACACTTTTTTGCCATTGAAACATGGTAATTTGCTGGAGTAGCAATCACAATTGCGTCAAAACAGGAAAGGTCGATTGAGTAAAAATCAGTAAATATGGAACTTATCTGATAGGTTTGTTTTATCGTTTCAATTTTTTCACTATCTTTTTCACACACAGAAACTTCACATTTTCCGGTCCTAAGAAATCCATCAATATGTCTTTTTCCGATTCCCCCACCGCCCACAACCAGTATTTTTTTCATCTTTTGCTCTCGTTTTGTTTAATTGTCCAGATTTATTTCATCGAGGTAAATTTTTCTTTTTTCCTTTCTGGACTTAATACCTGCTATGATGGCTTTTATTATCTCAACTGTTTCAGAAAAAGGAAAAGGGGAAACACCAGTTTTTACAAATTTCACAATATCCTCCAGTTGACTTTTGAACATGTAAAAATAGTCCTTTGTTTCAATGGTGAAGGTTTTGTTTCTGCAAAAAACATCATACCTGCCAAAAATCGTTGAGTAATAAATTACCTGCAAAAGGGATTGTAGTCCAGATTTAAAATCAACCAGAGCAAGATTCAAATTCTCGTTTCCAGTATTTAAGATAGATTTTATTCCGAATCCAGCAATCGTGCACAAACCTTCAACCGCGTGTACTCCATATCTTTCCCATGATTTTGACATTATCCCGCTGATAAATTCAATCTTTCCACAAGAGGAAAAATCAATGGCTTTGATTTCCTTAGCATACCTCATGCTTGAACATGACATGATTTTTTTTCCCTGAATATGCCATTGATAAAAGGTTTTCAGGTCTTCCTCATTATCTACAAGTGGCTTGTCAATAAATACGGGTAATCCTGCTTCAATGAATGGCTTTGCAAGAGAAACATGACTGGAACCAATATCAGTTGTTATAACAGCAGCATCTACTTTTCCTATCGCTTGTTCAGGATTATCAATGACATGCTCAATGTAAGTAGTTTTTGCAACCTTTATCGCTGTTTCTTTATCTTCTGTCCAAACATGAGTCACATATGCGTCAGATATTCCGAGATTTTCAGCGGGTTGTTTTGAAAGATAATCAACAATTACAGGATAGCCACATTCTTTCATTAAATCGGAATTATATCTGCCATTTACGATAGCACTCCAGGAGAAAATGTGACCGTTACCTTCATTGGTTCCTATAAAAGCAATTTTTATCATTTTTTATCCATATAATTCCATCAATCGAGATGCTTCTGCAACCCTTTCAATAGCAATGACCATGGCTGCTTCTCTAAGTGTAATTCTTTTCAGCAACCGCTAAAACATTGTCAAATGCTGAATCCATCATTATCTTTAATCTTTCGTTTACCTGGTCTGCATTCCAGTATAATGATTGTATATTCTGAACATACTCAAAATAGGAGACAGTTACCCCAACAGCACTTGCAATAATATCAGGAATAATTGTAACACCTTTTTCTTTTAAAATTACGTCTGCCTCTATTGTAACAGGTCCATTTGCTGCTTCACATATCAAACCTGCCTGAATTCTATCTACATTCTTGTGAGTGATGGAAAATTCTAAAGCAGCAGGAATTAGTATATCAGTTTTAATCTCAAAGATTTCCTCTTTAGAAATTCTTTCAGCATCCTTGTAATTGGTAACACTTTTTGTGTTTTTTTTGATTTCAATAAGTCGTTTTATATTGATGCCAAGCGGATTGTAAATCGCGCCCGTTGAATCACTTGCGCTAATAATTTTGAATCCCTCTTTTTCAAGTAGAAGTGCCGCATGCTGCCCAGCGTTGCCGAATCCTTCAATGGTAACTGTTTTCCCATTAACGGGCTGATTTTTATATTTCAGATAATTCATTATTACATAATAAACTCCTCTGCCTGTGGCTTCGTCTCTTCCCGCACTACCCCATACTTCAAGTGGTTTACCGGTAACCACAGCAGGAACATTTCTCCCTTTCATAGTTGAATAGGTATCCATTATCCATGCCATAATCCGGCTATCCGTATTTACATCTGGTGCTGGAATATCTTTCTCTGGACCAATGAAATCAAAGATTTCTGCTGTGTATCTTCTTGTTAATCTTTCCAGTTCATAAGCAGACATCTTCTTTGGATTGCATATGATGCCGCCTTTTCCTCCACCAAAAGGCAGGTTCATTACAGCACATTTCCATGTCATCCACATAGAAAGAGCTTTTACTTCCTCTATCGTTACATCCTGATGATATCTAATACCACCTTTTACCACCTTTTGCAGGACCCCTTGCAGTATTGTGCTGAGACCTGAAGCCGGTAAAAACTTTAACGCTGCCATCGTCCATTCGAACAGGTATGGATACAATAATCACCCTCCTCGGTTCTCTTAGTTTACTGCGTAACCAATCTTCAAGCCCCATTATTTCTGCTGCACTATCAAATTGTTTTTGTGCAATTAACCAGGGATTATCCACAAACACCCTCCTCTATAATCGTTTCTGCTTTTATAATCAGATATTTATTATATCTTAAAATCTTCAAAAAAAAAGTTTTCGCCATTTGTTAGAAATACTCTCTATTAACTATTAAAAAATATTACACTGTATTGCTGTTATTTATTAAAGAGGATAACAGAGAAAGAAGATTTTATTTGGGAAGTGAATGAAATAATATAATATCGGGATTACTGAAAGCACATAAAGGAATTAATATTCCTGAAGCAAAACTTGAATTTGAAAAGGGTTATGTTCTATTTTAGCCACTAAATTTCTTATTGTAAAATAGTTTATC
>JBMFLH010000077.1:0-7529 GCA_049971295.1 Candidatus Ratteibacteria bacterium
GAAAGTAAAAATGGAGAAAACAGAAGTAATTCAAAAATTCAATGAAAGAAAAGTCCTGAAGGAAGTTCTTAATTTTGCAGAAATATGGTTCAGGGAAAGAGAAATTGTTACATTTCATGATCCTCTGGCAGCAAGTATTTTATTTAAAAGAGATATCTGCCGATTCAAAAAAGGCAAGGTTTTTGTTGAGCAGCTCGGTCAGACCGGTTTTATAGAGGATGAAAAAGGAAATACATTTGTTGCGTATGATGTAAATATCCATCTATTCTTTTCCCATTTTTTCGAAATAGCTACATGAATATTTTCAGATGAAGTTATAGTACAGATATGTTTGTCCAATCATGATTGTACATTGGTACATCTATCAGAAAAACTAAACCACTAATTTTTTTGCCTGCTCCCAGATTCTGTCAAGCTCTTTCTGTTGGTGTTTATCTCTTTGGAAATTATGAGATTCCAGAAGTTGAATGGCTTTTTTTCTTGCTTTATCAATCAATAAATTTTTTCCTTCTTTTTCCCATGTGCTGAATATTTCATTAAAAAAAATGCCTGATTCAAAAAATTCATTGCGATAATTTTTAACAGTACTGTCGTGCATAAGGAACGAGTTTTGTTCCACACAATTTTTGATATCATCAACTATGATGGTATCAAGGTCAAATTCAAAACCGTTGGCTATGTGCTTCATTGCTTGAAAAATTTCATAGTCGATGATTACCTTTTCAATTGACCCTATTTCATCGATACAGCAGGTCCCTGACCATCCGAATTTTTTCATTCCAGATATAAGCATTATCAGGCACCCAGCAGCATTGATGCCAACCTGTGCTTCGGGTCTTTTTGCCATTGTATTAAAATCTTTTGCCATGACAGCTGTTCCATAAAATCTTGCTACCTGATTCAGAACAAGATTGCCAATAATGAAATCAGGGCCCCCGTAAACAATTGTTGCATATCGCATATCAAAAGGATAAATAAACGGCAAAAAACTAACTTCTGATTCAGGCGCAATCATTTTTAATATACATGCGCCGCCTAAAACTTCTGCGCGTGACTGTGTAATTGCCCCCGCGATATCAATCGGACATGTCGCACCTCTCATAGACATATTGCCAACAGAAAACGAAGCTTTCTTTGGAATATACCTGATAGCCATTTCAAGCAAAAATGGGTCAAATGCAAGTGGACTAATCATATGCATTCCAACAGTATATGGCAAACCAATAGCAGTTTGAATTTCCTGAACTATATCAAATATATTAGCATCACTAAAAATACCTGCGCCCCATACTCGGTCTGAAACATCAAGACACAATTTATATGTTGCAACTTCAGCAAGTTTTTGTGGTAAATCCTGCGGCATAACAATGCTTGAACCCGAAACACCAAGGGTATGAGCAATTTTTGCAAATTCAATCATATCAGTTGTGGTTGGCTTTTTGATTTCGCCAGTCCTGAAATCATAGCAGCGCAGAGAATAACCTGATACATGGAATGATAGTTCGTCGTTTGAATAATTACAGGGCTTTGGAAAAGATCCGATCAGTTGTTCTACAATTTCTGGAGCAATACAAACTCGAGTATCGTTTTTGATTTTTACACCTCTTTCTCCATCCACCCTGTTAATGACGTATTGAAAAGGAGTATGGTTTCCAATTTTGTCAAGTATCTGCAGGGCTTTTTCGTGAATTTTTTTATTCCATCTTCACCAATACCGCCAGACAAATAAAATTTAATTTTTGACACTTGAGCTCCAGGTTGCAAAATGCTTTAAATATAATATCATAATCGTGTCAGTAAATCAGTATCAAAAGGGACTCATTATGGTTAATTTTAGGCAATTGAAGAATGAAGCAATGGTAAAACTTTCTTTTGAGAAATTCAGAATTTGTGGCGCAAGAATCTCTTATTCGATTGATGGAAAGGCACTCATTCCCTGTTCAATTTTTCTTGAGGATTCTGCTGATAGACTTCTTGAATCAACATTCTGGGAATGGAACCAGGCGGTTCAGTTTGGAAACATAAAATTCAGAACGAAAACCCATCCTGTTTACTGGAATCTGTATCTTAATGGACTGCATCATTATTCAGGGAATATAAAAATTTATGTTGAAATGCTTGATGAATCCGGCACAATAAAAACATTTGAGAAAATTCTCACTCTCGAACCCTCTTGCGCTATTCTTATCAATGACTGGAAGAAATTTTTAAATGATGATGGATGGGAAGTTATTGATGGATGTCTTACTTTTGTTCCTCAGAAAGGGCCTTCAAAAATTTCTATTAAACCTGAAGTTTCAGGCAGGTTTAAGGTTTATTTTGGATTGAAATATGGGATCATTCACATGAGAGTGGGTATTTCGGATGAAAAAATAAGGTACCCGTTCATTGCTGAAAGAACACGGCCTGAATTTCAGAATAAGAATCAGAAGGAAATTTTTTGGAAAACCGTCAATTTAAGTGCAGATACTGCTATTGAAATCAGTCCTACTTCAATAACTGTCAGACAGCCAGACCTGTATCCTTTTGGCTCAATTGCTTACATCAAACTGGTTCCTGAATCGGAAAATCAGTCAACATCCTCTTCATGGAAGGATAAAGTTCTTGCACTTTATTTTGAACCGTATTCCTGGGCATTTTTCTATGATCTTGATACAAGAGAAAAAGTAAGAGAAGCAATGATTTTGTTCAAGGAGATGGGGGCAACTGAAGTTCACACGCAGGTAATAAGATTTGGTTCAAAAGCACTTCATTACAGTAAGGTTGTTGAAAGTCATGACAAAGGTGCAATGATGGGAGATGATGGAACGTTCAGCCCTGGACCAACCGTTATGGTTAGATCTCTTGATGTTTTAAGAGAAACCAATGATGCATGCCATTGTCTTGGAATTAGACATTTTGCAAATGCCGGGCTAACAAATTGTTATCCGGGTACGGACCTTGAAGAAAAGATATCGCGGGAACATCCAGAATGGAGAACAACAAATATCCTTAGGTACAATATTCCTGAAACAAGAGAATATGCCGTTGAAGTTATCAAAGAATTTGTAGATTGGGGAAATGACGGTGTTTCAATTGATTGCATGAGATATCCATATCATCATACAGAAGAAGACCTATTGCAACTTTTCCACGAAATTAGACGCGCAATGGATGGAATTTCAAATACAAAAATGCCGTTGACTGTGAGAATCCCTGCAAATGATATTGTCTATTACAGAGTTTTTGAGCAACTTGTAAAAGAAAACATAGTTCAATGCATTATTCCATCAAATCTTATGACACGCTATCCAATATTTTCTCTGAAACCATATTTGAAATGGAAAGATTATGGCTGCAAAATATACGGAATTATTGATGGCTGGCTTATTCATGTGGCTTCGTATTTTAATTTTCAACTTTCCCTTCATAGATTTCCATCTGATATCAAAACAGATATTAAAAGATTTTTCAAAGAAGGAGCAGACGGAATATTTATATATCAGGCAGATCTTTATTGTGCAGATCCTTTTACAAGAAATGCGTTAAACTGGAAAACATGGAAAAAGAAATAAGAATAGGAACAAGCGGTTTTTCGTTTCCTGATTGGAAAGGGGTTGTGTATCCTGAAAAAATTTCCTCAGAAAAGATGCTGGAATTTTATGCAACACATCTCGGTTTTAATGCGGTTGAGATTAATTCAACTTATTATCAGATGCCAACATCAAAAGTTTTTCAATCCATGGTCAATAAAACCCCGCAGGATTTTTTATTTGTTGTCAAAGCATTCAGGGGCATGACCCATGATCCTTTTGACAATCGACTGCATGAAAAACCCGACAGCCAACGAATCAAAAAATATTTTTCCCAGTTTAAGGAGGCAATTAAGCCGCTATCGGGAAGTAATAAACTTGGTGCAGTGCTGATGCAATTTCCTGTGTTTTTTTATCCATCAAAAGATTCAATGGAGTATATTTTGCAAACGAAAGATTTTCTGTCAGATATACCGGTGGTTGTAGAATTTAGGAACATTTCATGGGCACACGAAAAATACTTTAGGTTTCTCGAAGAAAATAATATTGCGCTGTGTGCTGTTGACGAGCCAAAAATTCCGCGTCTTATGCCGCTTGTAGATAGGGTAAGTTCTTCTATTGCATATTTACGATGTCACGGAAGAAATCTAAATTGGTTTAATGTTCCTGCTTCTGAAAGATACAATTACAATTATTCAGAACAGGAATTAAAAGAAATTGAAAGAATTGCACAATTAATGATACAGAAAGCCGCAGTCACTTTTATTTTTTTTAATAATTGTCATGCAGGATACGCTGCAAAAAATGCTATGAAATTTGCTGAATTACTTGATGTTCCGTTAAGAAAACAGGATTTATTCTAACCAAATGCGACATCCAGTATCATCATTACCAGAAAACCAAGAATCGTGCCGATAGTTGATAAATCTGAATTTCCATGTTTCTGGGCTTCAGGGATAATCTCTTCAACAACAACAAAAACCATTGCTCCTGCTGCAAAGCCCATTGCGTAAGGAAGAAGAGATTTCGCCCACATAACTCCTGCTGTTCCAATAACTGCGAAAATCGGTTCAGCGATTGCAGAAAGCTGACCATACATAAAGCTTTTAAATCTTGAAACACCTTCTCTTCTCAGCGAGATTGAAACTGCAAAACCTTCAGGCAAATTTTGAATTCCAATTCCAGCAGCAAGCGTTAATGCAACGGTCATTGTCATGTCCTGTAATCCAAAAGATGCAGCCCCAATGGCAACGCCAACCGCAAGTCCTTCTGGGATATTATGAAGCGTAATCGCAAGGATAAGAAGTGCTGTTGGGCTTAGTGATGTTTTAATTCCTTCGAATTCTGTTTCTGGAAAACCAAGATGAAGGTGCGGTAAAAATCTGTCCGCAATTCTAAGAAAAACTGCTCCGAGCATAAACCCAATGCCTGCTGGGAACCAGGCAAAGTATTTTAAATTTTTTGACATTTCGATTGCTGGAGACAGAAGTGACCAGAAACTTGCGGCAACCATCACTCCAGCGGCGAAGCCGAGCATTAAATCAAATATTCTTTGATTGAATCGTTTTGCTGCAAAAACAAAAGCTGCGCCAATACCTGTCATCATCCAGGTAAAAACACCTGCCAGAAGAGAAACAATGACTACTGGTAAAACACTGACCTTTTCAATCATCATTTCTTTCCTGCCTTAATTTTTCGTTCTGTCAAGGTTTTGCTCGGTATTTATTGTTCCTTTGTTCAACTATTTATTTTATCGTTTTTTGTTTCCACACTTTACCGTACCCTTTGGCATCGTTGGAAGACTTTTTATTTTAGCATTTTGAATGAGGCTGTTGCCAATAGATGCTTTTCCTTTTATAATTTTCTTGATGCAAAATAACTATCATGCCCTTCCTGCAAAAGAAGTTTTGGGTTTTCTCAGCAGATTCAAATGCTTCTGTCTGCTTGAAAGCTCCCTTTGCGATAGAGAGAACTATTATACAATAATGGGTTGGGGATTGCTTTTCAAAAAGTTAGCATATAACGCAAAATCGTTTGAAAAACACCTGGCGTGGGCAGAAAATATGACTTCAAAAAACCATTTTGTTTTTTGTGTTATTTCATATGAAACAGGACTTTTTATTGAACCTGTTTTGAATTACAAAGGTAAAATACCTTACCCTGCTATGTTTCTGGTGTTTAAAAATAATGTTATTTTTGACCATACAAAAGGAACATTCTCAAAGAAAATTCTGCTTAATTCTAAAAGCAGGCTGAACACGCAATGGAAAATGAAGGAATTGTGGTTTGATACGGATTTTTTCGAATACTCAAAAAACATCAAAAAAATAAAGGACTATATTAAAAAAGGTGATACATATCAGGTTAACTATACGATCAGAAGTAAGTTCAATTTTACGGGTTCTATTTATGGGATGTATCTTGACCTTAGAGAAATGCAAAAAGTCCCCTACTCTGCCTTCATTAGAATTAATAATCAATTTATCCTTTCATTTTCTCCGGAACTATTCTTTAGAAAAACTGATTCTTTAATTATCACAAGACCGATGAAAGGAACCATTAGACGTGGAAAGAATTCCAGAGAAGATGAAAATTATAAAGAAAAACTTAAGAAAAGTACCAAGGATCGCGCAGAAAATCTGATGATTGTTGATATGATGAGAAACGACCTTGGAAGAATCTGTAAGTACGGTTCGATCGTTACAAATCCATTATTTCATATAGAAGAATATAAAACTCTTTTTCAAATGACATCCACAATCACAGGTGTTCTAAAAAAGAATATGTCTCTTTCTGAGGTTATCAGAGCAATTTTTCCATCAGCCTCCATTACGGGCGCTCCTAAAATTAGGACAATGCAAATAATTTCTGAACTTGAAAAAAGTCCGAGAAAAGTTTACACAGGAACAATCGGGATACTAAAACCAGGTGGTTCCGGCATCTTTAATGTGGCAATAAGAACCATTTTAATCAATGGGAAAAGTGGTGAAATGGGAACAGGCGGCGGAATTGTTTATGACTCAAAACCAGAAAAAGAATACAAAGAATGTCAATTAAAGGCATCTTTTCTTATTTCAGGATGCAAAAAAATGAAGTTAATCGAAACCTTAAGATGGACATCAAAAGAGGGATATTTCCTTCTGAATTTACACATGAAAAGATTGTGTGAAAGTGCAGACTTTTTTCGATTTGTCTGTGATACAAGAAAAATAATTAAGGAACTTGAGAAAATCACAATAAACTTCAAAGTAGAAAAAACTTACAGAGTGAGATTATTATTGTCTTCTGACGGCTCATTTTTAATTTCTTATCAAGAAATTCAGCCAATAATAAATGGAAAAACAAAGGTTGCAATTTCAAAGAAAAAAATTAATCCTGATAACATTTTTCTTTTTCACAAAACGACGATCAGGGATGTTTATGATCGAGCGCATAGATTTGCTTTGAAAAATGGTTTCTTTGACATAATTTTTGAAAACAATCGAGGCGAAATTACAGAAGGCGCAATTACAAATGTTTTCATTGAGAAAAATGGAGTTCTCTATACACCACCAATTTCATCAGGACTATTACCAGGAGTATTCAGACAATATCTTATTAAAAAAGGTTATGCCAGGGAAAAAATTATCACAAAAGATGATTTAACAAACGCAGATAGAATTTTTCTTGGAAATAGCGTGAGAAAACTTGTTGAAGTTTTTCTTGTCCTTTCTCCATACCACCAATCTTAATAAAAATCCCACCGCCAGGGTGGGATAATCTTATTTTGCTGAACGAAGCCGACTATATTCCAATATGTAACAAAACATAATAGGTGAGCAAATGAAGAAGTTTGTAGAAACATTTACTGTCGATGAAATTTAAACTTCATCCTTACACATTAGGCGTTTGTTTCGGAAAAGAAAAGTCCTGGTTTTCAAATTCAGAGGTCGATAAGTTTTTATAAACATGAAATAGATAAGTGGTCAGAGAATAAACGTTGATAAAATGTGGAAGAAGGATTAACTATAAAAAACT
>JBMFLH010000078.1:0-7438 GCA_049971295.1 Candidatus Ratteibacteria bacterium
CCAACAAACTGAGCACCACAGGTAAAGGCATAATGTTTTAAATAGTCAATCACTGGTTTGTCTCTACCACTACCTGATGAAACGACTCCTACCACATACTTATCAAGCAATCTCTTGCAGTGAATAAAATGACTTGAACGGTCAAACAATGTTTTCATTGCTCCTGTTACCTGATTGATGTAATTTGGAGTAGCCAGAATAATTCCATCAGCATCAAGCATTTTTTGCAAAATCCACTTTACATCATCCTTTATCGGGCAATCCAGTATTTTTTTATGACATCTTTCACAATGCTTGCAAAATTCAATCTTATAATCACACAGATGAATGACATCTGATATTTCAGGATTGCATCCATCCAGTACCTGATTTGCAAGAACGAATGTTTGACTTTTGTTTTTTCTCGGGCTTGCTGATATCAAAAGGAGGTTGAAATTACTTTTTCCCATGTTTTTTCTCCCATTGTTTCTTTAATTTTTTCATTTCATCTGTCATTTTTACATAAAAAGGAGTAATCTGTCTTGAAGGATCAAGAATCCATCTATCAAGATGGTCTTTCATGATAGGCAATCTTTTTTCTACTGGTGGCGGATTTTGAATTTTTGTTGGTATTGCTGCATACCAGTATGCGACTGAAGAATACTCATCGGCAAGATGATTGGCATGCCCATGTTCAATCGTTACTTTTATTTCTTTTTGAAATCTTACTGGATTTTCCACATGGAAAATGTACGATGTTTGATAACCACAGGTATCTTCTTCATGAATTGAAGAGCCATTTCTTAAAAAAGCGTTCTTCTGCATGCCCCAAGCCTGGTTGAAATAGTCCTCACTGCCTGTTCCGTGTAAATCAGGTGGCCACTTGTATCCGTCCACCCATATCATGTCATCTCCTTCGCCCCACCATGTTCTCTGAAAGTTTGTCACACTGATATTACATCCAATGTAATGGCCGGTACCTTTTGTTTCAAGTATGACATAGTTGTTGTTCCAGGCAATTTTTCCCTTGTTAACGGCGTTTGCCTCTGGTGTATTGACAGTAATTTCAGGTCCCCATCCGCCAAAAGGATTTGCCCTTCTGAATTCAGCGTATAGATAACCTGCCTGTGGCTCTGGCTCGTCATAGATTTCATAATCAATATAAAAATACTGGAAGTGTGTCTCATCACTTTCATTGACAAGTTCCACAACTGCTCGTTTTTTGAAAGGCATGGGCAGATAACAGTTTAAGGCACAGCCGCCACTGAACGTACTTTTGTTGCGCGTTGAAGCAGTGAAAAAAATTGATTGAAAAGAGTTTACAATCCCGTGACCAAGACAGAAAAAATCACCAAGCGGAACAAGGATTGAAGGATATTCAGCATCGTCCCAGGTAATTTTCAAAAGACACTCGCGATAGTGCTGTCTCTGTGTCATCCATATGTGAGTAATTTTGCCTGGTCCTTTAATATCAGCAAGAACTTTTGAACTTTTTTCAGGAATAATCCAGTAGTCCTGGTTTTTTCCTGATTTATCCCAGGATGAAAATCTTTTGGTTTTTCCCTTTCTTATGAGAGAAATATCAGAAAATACGAGCATCCTTTATTACCTGTAATAGTCATCTTCGGTTTCATCAAATCTTGAGCCATTCAAAAAAAATGAGTTTCCAGCACTTCCGGCAGCGATTGAAAAGTTTTCGCTTTCGCCTGATATCCTGTTGTTTGAAGTAGATATAACTTTTATTTTGTAGTCAAAGCCATCTTTTAATGTGGGAGGTATTTTCCACGACAGGTATCCTGTGCCTGATGAACCAATAGATTTTGTTGCTATTAAACCAGTAAAATATGTTCCTTTATAAAGTTCAATTCTCACGGAATTGCCAGGATTTCCCTGGTATGTCCAGATAATATTTTTTGTTTCACCCTTTTTCCATATCTCTCCGCCAGACGGTGATACCAATTTGATTGAACCAGCAGAAATGGTGAAATCGTCATCGCTCGTATCTGTCAGAGATGGGTCGGCTATTGATGTTAATCTGATTTTGTAATCTGATGATGGTTGCCATGTTGAAGGAATATTCCAGAGGAAGCTTCCTGAATTTCCATTGCAATACACCTGACCGATTGCCATTGCTGTATATCCCTTCAGACACTCAATTTTGAAATAAGTTGGAGATGACCCAGAATATGTCCAGGTAATGTTCTGAGGTGTGCCTGTATACCAGGTTTCACCACCATTGGGACCTGTGATCGTAACAGAAGGACCAGTAATGTCAAATGGCTCGCTGATTCCGAAAATACTGGAATTTATTTTGCTTAATACTTTTATTGAATAATCGCCTCCAGATGCAATTCTTGATGGAATGTACCATACATACGAACCTCTACCGTTTATTCCTGCAGATACTGAAGATGCAATGGTACTGACAAAATTATTTGACCTCCATAATTCAACCTTTACCCAACTACCTACATTGCCGGAGGCAGTCCACTGAATAATCTGGCTGGTTCCCTTTGAGAATTTTATCCCTGAACCAGGATGACTCACTGTGATGTTTCCAGTAATAATTGAAAATGATGCATCAGATGTATCTGTAACAACAGGATTTGAAATACTTGTAATGCGAATTTTGTAGTTGTCTCCAGTACTTATTGTTGTGGGTATTTTCCAGTTGTAAAAGCCAGTACCGCCTGTCCCTTTTGATATTCCAGAAGCAATAATAGAAACAATATTTTCATTTTTCACCAGTTCCAGTTTTACATTACCACTCAGGGTTTCACTATAATTCCATTTGATGATTTGTGTACTTCCTTGCTCCCATACTTCTCCACCATTGGGACTTATTAGTTCCAGACCTAAGCCAGTTCCATATACTTTGATGCACACATTTGTGCCAGGCATTGACATTGTAATATCTGACCAGTTGATGCCATCTTTACTGACAAAACTTTGTCCTGGCAGGGCAGTGGCTTTGCTGCTATATCTTGAAATTGGCATCTCCACAGGGATGGGATAATTATAGCCAGGTGTTTTCAATCTTACAATGGCAGAGAATTTTTCATCCTTCACAACAGGTACGCCGGTTTCTAACCTTATTGTGTGGTATCCAGGATCTTCAATTGTTCCACTTTTTACTGTGGCGCAAATTCCATCAATAGGGGAAAATGAAACATTCTTGTAAATTTTTATCTCATACTGGCTATTTGTGACAGGGGTATAAAATCCGACGGCTTCAATAAGTTCTGATGTTCGCCCTTTATATATATTGGCAAAGTACGCCGTATCATTTCCATATCCCACAGATGTGACCCATCCAAGGGGATCATACTGATATATTGAGCTGTAATTGTTAACTGGTTCTGCATTATTGAATACCACACAGTTTTTACCAATGTTTGAATCGTAATATGAAATATAAAAATATCCTGACTCTCCCCACAATGAGCCCCAGCTATTTTTTACAATAAAAGCTCCATCACCAGGTGGTATTCCTGAAGCACTTCCATAAAAATTGGTCCTGCTATAATTATCAATCCACCCAACTATTGAAACAGCGTGATTTGATGTGGCATAGCCATTGTAATAATAGTTTTTACCCTTCGCAAGGTATGCGTTGCTGTAATACATTGTTGTATAAATTGCTCCATACTTCATTACTGCCTGTTTGATGGCATCATTGCCTGTGGCACTTTTCCTGTCAGGAATAAAGATAACTTCCTGGACATGCTTTACTGGTTGAAGATTTTCTGGCGAAGAACTGGAACTTGCATTATATGGATCTTCAAGTTCTGGAATTGGGCCAGACCATCTTACAAGATATGCAGTTGAAATAAATTGATTTCCACCATCAGACGCTTTTCTATCAAAACCTTCTGCATAGGAAGAACTCAAAGTATTTTTCATATGGTTTTCTGAAAAATCCCACGATTCATTGTTTGAAAGAAGATATGATTCCAGTGATGAGTATGTGGCAAAAGCCCAGCAACTTCCAGCAGTGCCCTGGTCTTTCACAGGACTTACCCTTTTATAAGAACGCAGGTCAAATGAAGAAGGCGCTGAAGAATAAAGAGCAGCAGGCAAAGAGAAGGGCGCAGGGATTTCTGTTTGTGATTGGTGCCCTGATAGAGAATACTTAACAAAATCTGGATTCAGCGCCGCCATTTCAAGCGTTTGCGCCAGAATGGATGACAGAAAAATAAAAGATATGCCAACAAGGCAAATGAATTTTTTATTGTTCATATTATCCTATTAAATTTTATCCTTCTTTATAGTGGTGCCAAATAATTGAAGTGAAACCATTGTTTTACTGCGAAAAGACGATAGTTTCAACTATTTAAAAAGAATGATGTCATAATCATAGTAAGAATGAAAATCAAGTTTCCTGAATTTTGCTGAACTTGAATATTCCTTGCCATAAGGCAAGAAAACAGAATAATCAGTCCTGCAAGCGGCAAAATACCAGGCATTTCCTTTTTTTGGCGGTTGCAATATACCAAAAGTAGATAATGGTATTCTCATTTCAATATCCCACCCGGTATCAGTATCTTTCATATTGTTCAGCGTTCCAGATATTTTTGTTGCACAAAGAACGCCAGATGAAAATTCGATGGCATTATGAAGATATAAGTGTTTAAACTGAAGGCATGCATCAAAAATAGTTCCAACAGGGTTGACATCAATTTCATAAAAATATTTTGACTTAAAATCAGGTTTTATAAAAATTTCAAAAACATCGTCAGAAAAAAGTCCGAAACTATCTTTTTTTGTACAGTTTGCAATAATATCTTTATCCATCATATGTGCTGCTATATAAAGGTAATTATCATCATATAGAATCCATACAAAGGTTTTTGAATTGATGGGGTTTTTGATGTCATCGGCCCTATAAAATTTTGATATTGTTGGTTTTGTTCCCCATTCTCCAGCTGTAATATTTCCATCAATAATGATTTCGCCAAGAGTTTTTTTAATAGAGACCCTTTCTCTTTGTGCCATTGTTGAATTTGCAAAAAGAAAAATGAAAAACAAAAGAGTGAAGATAATGTTTCCCATACTGTCTCTCCTTAAAGAAAGTTTTTAAATTTTATCATAAAGTGGAGAAAGTTGAAATTTTTAATTTAGATTGTATAATCTTTTCAATTTAACAAACATAAGGGGGGCAAAATGAAAATCAAAGTATCAGTAATTGGTTGTGGTGGAATTGCTTCAGGTCATATCGTTCGGCTTGCAATGATGAAAGAGAATGTTGAATTTGTTTCGTTCTGCGATATTGTGAAAGAGAAGGCCGAAGCAAAAGCAAAACAATATGGGGCAAGGGCTTACACTGATTTTATGGAAATGTTCGAAAAGGAAAAATTTGACGCCTGTTTTATCTGTGTGCCACCATTTGCACATAATGGCCAGGAAGAAATGTGTATCGAGAAAAATATTCCATTTTTTGTCGAAAAACCAATCCATCTTAATCTTGATAAAGCAAAAGAAATTGCGAGGAAAATTGAAGAAAAAAAACTGATAACTTCAGTGGGTTATGTTTTAAGAAATTTTGAAATCATAGAAAAGGCAAGAGAAATCATAAGGAACGAAAAAATTGCGATGATCAAAGGAAAGTATTATGGTCAGGTTCCGGGCGGTGAAGGTAGCTGGTTGATTAAAAAACAACTTTCAGGTGGCCAATTGATTGAGCAGGCAACGCATACAGTTGATATGATGAGATACTTTGTCGGTGATGTTGATGAAGTTTTCGCGTATAAATTTGAAGGCATAAACAATAAAATTTACAAAGGATATGATGTTGAAGATGCAAGCGCTGTCATTATGAAGTTTAAAAATGGAGTCATAGGAAATCTTACATGTACCTGGCTATGGAATGGATTTCATTCAGGAGTTGAAGTGGTGGGAAAAGGAATTATCATCAACTATGAAGGTAATACTTTGACGATAGACACAGGAAATAAAAAAGAAATTTTCATTGATTCATCTGACCCGATGTTTGAAGAAGACAGAAGATTTATTGAAGCAATAAAAAGTTCAAAGCCTGAATTTGTTAAATCCAATTATTCTGATGCTCTGAAAACTCTTGAGGTTACTTTAAAGTCTCATATCTCAATGGCAGAAGGTAGACCAGTAAAGATTTGAAATTCCTGGAAGTTTAGTTTTTTACTCGTGGTGGGACTTGACAGGATTAATAAACGTGATATATTAATCGTAAATGTAAGGAATAAAATGACCCTGAAAGATATTGCAAAACAGGTTGGCGTTTCAAAAACGGTTGCTTCTGCCGTATTGAATAAAAAAGAAAATCAGGGGATATTTGTTAGCGAAGAGAAAAAGAAAAAAATTCTTGAACTTTCCAAAAGACTGGGTTTTCTCCCGAGAAAAAGTGCGAAGGAACTTATAACAGGTAAAACCAATACGATAGGTGTTATTGCACAATTACTCACTCCTTATTTTTCAAATTTAATTGAACAACTTCAGAAAGCATCTTTTTCAAAGGGATACGATATTGTTTTATATCTTACAGAAGGCATTCCTGAAAAGGAGGAGCAATTTCTTGAAACAATGGTGGATGGCAGGGTTGATGCAGTGATTATCACTGGTTTTACAGAAGGAAGTGAAATGAGATGTAAAAAATTTTCTATGCCGCCATACAACTTAAGAATTCTCAATATGACACAACCGATTGACGGATTAATCAATGTTCATTTTGATGAAATGAAGGCAGGTAAAATTGCTGCTGAATACTTCATGAAAACAGGATGCCAGAAATTATGTATCGTTGGTGGGAACCCGAATTTTGGAAGATGCAGGGGATTCATTAGCTTTGCCAATGAGAATGGTCTTAATGTAGAAATGATGTTTGATGCCCCTTTTTCCGGTTATTATGAGGATGGTCTAAAATTCGCAAGAAAAATTTTAAAGATGAAGAGCTTACCCGATGGAGTATTTGCTTTTAATGACGTTGTGGGTGTTGGTTTAATTTCTGAATTTGTTGAAAATGGCATAAAGATTCCTGAAGATATTTCAATCATCAGTTGTGATAACACACAGGTGTGTTTATATACAAATCCCTCGATGTCAAGCATTGAAACAAAACTTAAACAAAGGGCAAAAATTGCAATTGATATTTTACATGAAAAGCTTGAAAACGAAAAACCGAAAAAAAATACTTTTTTGCTTGAACCTGAACTTATTTTGAGAAAATCAACAAAGATATTGCAGGAGATGAAAATATGAAATCTTTTCAACCAGGGCATCGGATGTTTTTTCTGATGTCCTGTTTATATAGATGGCAAATTTATTCTTTAAAAATGGAGGAATAATATGAACAGAAAAGAGTCATGTGGAAAAAGGAATGGCTTCACTTTGATTGAACTTCTTGTGGTAATAGCAATTATTGCAATTCTCGCAGCGATGCTTTTGCCGGTTTTAAGAAATGTTATGGAAAAAGCAAGACAGGCAA
>JBMFLH010000079.1:0-7241 GCA_049971295.1 Candidatus Ratteibacteria bacterium
CTTCGAGAACTCCACGGCCCTGATAACACTTTTCAGGTGAATAGCCAAGTATTACAAGATTTGCGACTTCAGAGCCGGATGGGAAGCCTGGTGGAATCGTCTCCATCAGACCACAGCGTCCAATTCTGGCAAGATAATCCATATTTGGTGTATGGGCGAACTCAAGCGGCGTGCTGTTGTTCAGTTCTGCAACAGGAAAATCAGCTGCACCATCAGGAACAAGAATTATGTATTTCACCTTAGAATTTCAAAAAGTTGATGATAATCGTTATCTATCACAATATATTTTTCTTCAAGCGTATCCAGTTTCGAAAGATTTTCAGGCACAGACGGTTCAATACCCAGGATTTGTTTGATTTTTTCAACGAATTTCCCGGGATCTGCTGTTTCAAAGCAACATACAGGTTCTTTGATGTTCGTTTTCAATGCCGCAGCGATACTTACTGCACCGTGCGGTTCTATAATGATGGAATATTTTTGATATACTTTTTTTATTGTGTCGTTTACCTCGCGTTCTGAGATCGAAAAGGATAAAAAGTGTTTCCTCATAAGGTCTAAATTTGGCGATTTCTTCATAACTCCCTTCTTTATAATTCTTCCATTCTTGTCCCTTTCATCAGTAAGCCAGCCGCCATATAAATCTATCAGCCGCGCCAGATTACTTGGATGCCCAACATTCATTGCACTTGACGAACATTTTCTTGAAGGCACGACAGGACTGTAAACACCTGTTTCAAGAAACCTTGGAAACTCATCGTTTTCATTGACAGCCACAATAAACTTTTTCACCGGTAATCCCATTTCTCTCGCAAGTACCCCTCCCATAAGATTTCCAAAATTTCCTGATGGAACACAGAATACAAGATTCTCACAGTTTACTTCGACATATGCTTTGAAATAATATACTGACTGTGGAAGTAATCTTCCAAAATTTATGGAATTGGCAGATGTTAAATTTAAATGGGATAGCGCAGGGTCATTGAACACTCTTTTTACCAGCGCCTGACAGTCATCAAATGTTCCTCTAACAGCAATTGCCTTGATATTTTTTCCAAGTGTTGTCATCTGTTTTCTCTGTCGTACAGTAATTTCTTTCTCAGGAAAAAGTACGACCACATTAATGTTCTCTAAACCGAAAAAGGCGTCAGCAACAGCTCCGCCGGTATCTCCGCTTGTTGCGACAAGTACCGTAAGTTTTATTCCTTCTTTCGATGCAAAATAATTTATCATGCGGGACATCAATCGTGCAGCAAAATCCTTGAAAGAGGCAGTAGGCCCCTTATCAAGATACAGAAGATATAGGTTGCGGTCCAGTTTTGTTAGCGGGACAGGGAAATTGTACGCCTGTTTGCATAGCTGATAGAGGTCGCTTTCCGGGATATCACCTGAAACGAAAAGCTTGACAATCTCAAACGCAATTTCATAATACGGCATGGTTGAAAATTTTTTTATATTCTGAAGTGTAATTTTCGGAATTTCAACAGGAACATACAATCCGTAGTCAGATGCCTGCCCTTTTAAAAGTGCTTCTTTGAATGTGACCTGTTCTGCCTGCCAATTTGTGCTTCTGAATAGAATTTTCCTCATAGATTTTAAATGCGAATGTTTTTAAAAGTTGGAAGATATTTTTTGTTCTTTTCAAAAAGCTCTCTTACCATCTTTTTGATCTCAGCAAGTGATAGGACAGCGGCGCTTAATGGGTCGTATGCTACTGCCTGGAAAACCATTTCAGGGTCTCCTGTGATACAACCTTGTACTGCCATTTCTTCGCTCGCTATATTTATGTTATTTAATGCCGCGCATTGCGGTGGTAACGGGCCAACATGAATTGGGTTAAAACCTCTTCTATTTGCAAGAACCGGGACTTCAACACAAGCATTTTCTGGAAGATTGTCGACCAGTCCTGCATTGAGTACGTTTCCGTTAAACAAATATGGTTCACCACCAAGATAGGCGTTTATGATGTATGCAGCATATTCATGCCCTCTTTCAAGTGAAATTGGCTCCTTACTTGCTAACCATTTTTTAACCTGTTTTTTCCATGTCTTTTCTGTTTTTAGATAATGCTTGAGGATAAACGCATATTCCCCTGGATTCCAGTTTGTTCCATGGGTACAGTATTTTTCAATAAGGTCGGGCCTTTTTCTGAACCACCAGTTGTATTCAGAATTGTGTCCACTGGATTCAGTCACATAATAACCGAGATGCAGAAACATCTCGTTTCGGACCAATTCCTGATTGTATATTCCCTTTCTGGTGGTAATGGCTTTTTTGATTGCAGGATATAAATCAATGCCATCTTTTTTGAACTCTATAAACCACGCCTGATGGTTAATCCCGGCACAGACGTAATCAACGTCTTCATATTTTACGCCAGCCCAGTTTGCAAGCATCTGTGCTGTTCCCTGAACACTGTGGCAGAGTCCTGTTACTTTAACAGAAGTTTGTGATTGCATTGCCTTGCAATTCATTGCCATCGGGTTTGTGTAATTTAAAAGAATCGCATCAGGACACAGTTGTTCAATGTCTCTGCAAATGTCCAGCATTACTGGAATTGTCCTCAGTGCTCTGAATATTCCCGCAACTCCCCTTGTATCGCCTACGTTGATGTTAACTCCGTACTTTTTTGGAATTTCAATGTCATATCTCCAGACATTTGTTCCGCCCACAAGAATTGTGCATAATACAGCGTTTGCACCTTTCAATGCTTGTTTCCTATCAAGTGTTGCTTCAACTGTTGCCGGGTATTTTCCAAGTTCAATAATTCTATCAACTGCTTCTTTTGCAAATGAGAGTCGTTCCTTATCAATATCCATAAGTGTAATGTGGGCATCCCGCATCAGTGGAAAAGTCAATAGATCCCGTACAAGTCCTCTTGTAAATCCTAAACTACCTGCTCCGATAAAACAAATTTTTGGTCTTGCCATCTTTTCCTCCTGGTTGGCTGAATTATCCGAATATAATTTTTTTCGCCTGCATCATTAATTCATTCCAGTATTTTCCAAGTCCAATCACATCTGCTCCCAAATTCAAAAAATTATATCCCATTTTAATATATTCTTCCATCTGTTGTACTGAACATGGTGTTGAACAAAACTTTTTGTATTTTTTACAGATTTTTGCAACTCTTTTTCTTGTTTCAATAATTTCTGGGTGGTTGAAATTTCCTGGTTCTCCAATTCCCTGGGAAAAATCACCAGGACCGAAGAAGACGACGTCAATACCTTCAAGTTTTGCAATCTCTTCAAGTTCTTGAAGAACCTCGGGATCCTCAACCTGAATCATTACGAATCTTTCTCGATTTGCCATCTGTACATATGATTGAATATCCGTTTGACAGTATTTTGCGTCAGCATTTCCACCATCAAGAGGTCTTCTACCCACCGGATGAAACTTTGTGAAATAAACAAGTTTCTTTGCCTCTTCCAAGCTCATCAAGTGTGGATATATTATACCGGTAGCATCTGCTTCAAAAGGTTTAATTAAGTCAGAATATGAACCTTTTGAGACCCTTACCATGGAATCCATATCATATACCTTTGCCATTCTGATCATATTGCAGATATTTTCCCAATCACACGGAATGTGCTCCATGTCAAGCCACACGCAATCAAATCCAGCAAGCGCTGCAAGTTCCACAGATACTGGATCCGTAAGATTAATTTTTGTACTTAATGCAATTTCTCCTTTCCTTAATTTGTTCAAAACCCGACTTCTTCTCATTTGTTGTACCATTTTCTTCTCCATTATTGGTGAAATTCCGCTGCATTATTATACAATATCGCTGATGCAATGTCCTTTGCTGTATCAAGAGCGAAACTACCTTTTGAAACTTTTTCCGCAAGAACATTATAGAGAGCGTGTCTAATAATTTTTACGGTTCCCACAAAGCACTCAACGGTCCCACAATCAGTACCAATAAGAATTTTGTTAACAGGAATCATGTCTATGGCTTCTGAAAGAATTCTATTCCCCAGAGCCTCACTTAACAACACATTCCACGATAGGTCAAAATAACAATTTCTGTAGGTTCTCGCCATAATCATTGCTTTACCCTCATTTGGCCAGCCAGCATGTGCCAGAGCAATTTTCAACCCTGAAAGATTTTTATCTCTGAAAAGATTTTCAAGACTTTCTGGATTTCCATATTCTGATGGAACACTGTATCCTGTATGGACAATCAGTGGTAACTTTCTATTCTTAGCCATGATAAGAATTTTATATAGAAGAAAATCCTGTAAAACCTGTAATGCTGATTCAGAAAGATTTGCAGGACCTATTTCAAATAATAATTTTGCCCTTTTTTCGCTTATATTAAGATTAAATTTCAATGGTCTGAAATAAGCGGCAATTAATTTTATTGATTTGCCACCGTGCTGAATAAAAACATCCAGTACCTTTTCACAGAATATAAGATAATCTGAAAGTGTTTTTGGAGTATAGCCAATGATTTTATATGACATTTCTCTTGCCTGATGCTGTACCTGAAATCCGGTAAAAATATATCCGTCAATGACAAGGCTGGGACAGAGTATCTCAAGTTGGTTTTTTTTCTCTTCATCGCCGAGTGAGTTAAGATGGTTTGTCACATATGGAAGTGTGGCAATATGAACCTGTTTAACAACTTTCACCTTTTTGCACGCCATTCTTTGCCATTGACGTTCACCATATGTGCTGTACGCTTTAATAATACTATGGTTTATTTTATCCCAGTTTTTCTCTGAAATATCTTCCTCTGTAAAGGGATGGAGCTCTCTTATTCCCTCTCGTATCGCTTTATACGTTGTTAGTCCATGACATTTATTAAGAAGTTCCTTCATTTCACTGTACTTCCTACGATATGATGTGTCATTACATTGTGAGGGTGGAACTGGCGCATCAATGCAGGAGGAAGAAATGTATGCAAGATAATCGTTAGTTAAAATACTATAAAGTGTCCTTGGCAATTTATCGTTAGCAGGACCGCCGAGGTCAAATCCTGCCATATGACTGTGCATATCAAAAAATGGGTGATTCTCAATGTACTCTTTTAGTTCTTTCACTTTTATGCCGTCCTGAAGAAATTTTATAGGTTTATCATAATATCGCCGCTTGTTTATGTCAATAATATTTTCCAAATTTTCATCTTTGTATTAAACTAAATGAAAAATGGGGGAACAATGATTATTGATAAGATTGATAATTGTCATGTCTATAAGAATCTTGGCAAAAGATTTGCACAGGCATTTGAATTTCTTGAATTGAGCGATTGTAAAACACTTCCTGCAGGAAAATACGAAATCAGTGGAAACAGAGTTTTTGCTCTTGTTCAGGATTATTACACTTTATCAGAAGATAAACTTACATGGGAAGCACATAGAAAATATGTGGATTTACAATATATCGTAAAGGGTATTGAAATTATGGGGTATTCCAACGTAGAAAACATGGAACCAGTTAGTGAATATATTGAACAGGACGATTACATACTTTTTAAGGGGAAAGGTATTTATTTTCCTGTTGCAGAAAAATGCTTTACTATTTTTTTCCCTCATGACTGCCATCGTGTACGAATTAAAGCAGGGGATTCCTGTCAGGTGAGAAAAATTGTGATAAAAATTTTGTATTAACATGGATATTAGAGAAAGAATACTCTCAGTTTTTGCGGGTGAAAAGCCGGATTGTGTTCCTTTTATCCTGGATATGTCTCACTGGTACTATCATCGATATAATCTTCCATGGGACCTGACAATGCCTTATGACAGTCCAGATGAAGGACTGATTGACATTCACAAGAAATTTAATGTTGGGTTTTATATACCTATTCTCAGTATTGGATGGAAGGTTCAATATACCAATGATGTTGAATATCGTGTATGGAAGGAAAAATATGATAATTCAATTTCCATTATTTGGGAATATCACACACCATATGGTGTAATTAGAAGACGTCGTGCGTGGGAACAAAAATCGTATTCATGGCCCATTAAAGAATGGGGTATAAAGAGCAGAAGTGACATTAAAATTCTTCAATACGCTCTTGTGCATCGAAAATTTTATCCTGACTTTGATAGTTATATGAAATGGAAAACGGCGGTGGGCAGATTTGGAATTGTTTATATGCCCTTTGGCTACAGTGCTATGGGACAACTATTGAATGCATGGATGGGAGTCGCAGAAACCATTTATGCAACCTATGACATGAAACAGGATATAGAAGAATTTGTTAGTCAGGTGAATGAAAACAACTTAAAACTTGTTGACCTTCTTTGTGAATCTCCTGCAGAGGTAATTATGATGGGAGACAATTTTTCCTCAGACATTCAGTCTCCTGAATTTTTTAGTAAATGGTCAAAATCTTTTTATACAGAAGCTATCAGAAGGTTTCATCTCGCAGGTAAAAAGGTTGCCGTTCATATAGATGGCAGATTGAGAAATTGCATAAAAATGATCGTAGAAACAGGTGCTGACTGTGGCGATGCGATTACACCAGCTCCGATGGGAGACCTTACGCCTATCCAGTGCAGACAGGAAGCAGGACGTGACTTCATCCTTTCAGGAGGGGTACCACCTGATGTCTGGCTTCAGGGCACAAGTTTAAAAAAGTTTAAAAAAAATAGCCATTGACTGGCTTTTAACAAAACAACAAAGTTTCAGATTATTTGCGGCAGCAGGAGACCAGGTTCCTCCTGGTGCTGAAGAGAACAAAATTATTTATATGAGAAAACTCGTAGAAACATACGGAAAATTGTGAGCTGAAAATGTTGACAAAGGAAAATTTTCGGGGAACATGGGCTGGAATTCCCGTAGCGTGGGGCAATGATGAAAATGTTGCTTGAGAGTTTGATAAGTTTTGCATGATTAGTAATGCCACCATCGAAATATGTAAGAGTATCGGCACACCAGCAATGATAGGTTGCACGTCAAACTGCACAAAGTCAGTGATAGGAAAAGCAAGATATGTTACTGAACGAGAAACAGATGTCATTCAGGTTGCTTTATCATTCTGGCTTGATGTACCTGACCAGTGTATTATCGGATTTTTTAAGGATATCGCAAATGAAATTGGTCACATTCCAATTTCAGTGTAAATCCTAACTGAAACCCGAAAAAAATAATTTTTAAGGAAGTCTCAATTCAATTTTGACTTAACTAACAACATCTTTTTCTTTTCAATGAACAATTAAATTTTACATTCCTTTTCTGGTTAAAATTATGTTCTGCACGAGGAAGGATTTGTTTTGGGGTGGGTTAATTTTAGT
>JBMFLH010000080.1:0-7183 GCA_049971295.1 Candidatus Ratteibacteria bacterium
GTTGTAAATCCATCCCGTGCATTAGAAAAGATTCTGTCAATTAGAAGTAATGAACCAAGAGTCATTTGCGGCTCTCTTTACCTTGCTGGAGATGTTTTGAAGGCATTTAAGAAAAAATTGCGATAAACTATTTGTTGTTTGCTTTATTCCTTCGCGACCTTTTTAATTTTATAATTTTCAGGATATTGACATTGTTTGCTCTTGTGTACGTAATCTCGTCGATCATCTGCCTTACAAGATGTAGTCCCATTCCACCGAGGGATTCTTCTTCCTCCTCTTTCGCATTATCTATACTGTTTAAATCAAGAGGATTATAGGGTATGCCGGAAGTTTCTATAGTAACAACAACTTTGTCAGGGAATCCGCCCCACTGGATTTTCATTTTTCCCATTGTGCTATCATATTTTCTAAATTGAATAATATGAGAACAGATTTCATCTGTCACAAGTAATAGTTCCCATGCCTTTCTTGATGTAAGGTGGTTTTCTTTGATTTTTTCCTGAAGAAATTCCGCGATGATGCTGAGATTTTCAAGCACAGGCAATATTATAAGTTCATTCTTCATCAATTTCCTTTCTATGGCGCGAAAAAATTTTTCCAGTTATATTAAAATACACTTTTTCAATTTCTGCAACCATTTTTTCAACAGAGAATTCTTCAAACATCATATTTTGCCCTGCAATACCCATTTTTTTTCTCTTCTCAGGTTGTTCTATAAGAAACCTTAATTTCTTTTCAAGCACTGTCTCATCACAGGCAGGAACAAGAAATCCATTGAGCCCATTTTTAATAACTTCTTTTGCGCCATCAATATCAAATGCAACAACCGGACTTCCAGCAGCCAGAATTTGAACCACTGCTCTTGGGAGTCCTTCCCTTAAACTGGTGTGAACACCAATGTCAATTGCAGAAGCAAAAAAAGGAATGTCTTTTGGTTCCACAAGTCCTGTGAAATGAACTCTTTCCGTTAAATTTCTTTGTCTTACGAAATTTTCAAAATCTTTTCTTAAAATGCCATCACCAATCAGGATCAGATGTACGAAAGGATATTCATCAGAGATTTTAGCAAAGACCCTCAGGAGGTATTCCTGGCCCTTTAATGGAAAGAGCCTTCCTATCATACCCACAAGAACATCATTATTGTTAAGCCCTAATTGTTTTCTGATTTTTTCGCGAAATTGAGAAGCCCTTTTATACTCTTCAATCTGGAAGCCACTTCTGATTACTGAACAGATATCCCTTTTTACAATGCCACGCTTGATGTGATTTTCCATAATGACACTGCTGACAGAAATAAAGTAATCGGTAAACTTGCTGGCGATTTTTTCACACAGAATATAAAAATATCTGACCAATGCATGCTGGTAGGGGTGAAAACTTGAACCATGAAGGGTATGGACAACCTTTGATTTTTTTGAGAAAAGTTTTGCTGCAATTCTTCCAAGAAAACCTGCTTTTGCACTGTGGGTATGAACGATATCAAATTTGTGCCTTCTGAATATTTTCCCAAGTTTGAAAAATGTAATCACATCATGCCAGATGCTTATATTTCTGATAAGTTCAGGAATGAAAATGTGATAAATGCCTGCGTTTTCAATATCTTTATGCATATTTCCTTCTGGGCCTGTGGCAGGACCTGATATGAGTATAACATGGTGGCCACGCTTTTTCAGACCAGACACTGTGGCAAGCGTATTTTCCTGTGCACCACCGATAATCATGCGAGTAATTACATGTGCGATTTTCATTATATTATTTTTAACACCAAGCAATCCCAGGGTTCAATTCTTCTCTGGAGTGTGAAAATCCCTGTTTTACTATTTTTTATTACCTGACCAGGTACCCATTTTCCATCGTCGTCAAGGACAGTGAGTTTAGAAAATTTACGATTTGTATAAAACTTGATTTCATTTACTTCGTCAAAGCTCGCATTTATCATCACCACCACCATTTTTTTCTTTGAATCTGAATATCTTACAAATGGACAAATTCTGGCCGGATGCATAATCATAAAAGGAAATTTATCTTCAGTGAGCCACCGTACCAGACGATGAATCTGCACAAGTTTAGCCTCTGAGAAAATATATTCCCACGCGTCATATCCAAATGAAGCGATTTTTGCGCCCATGATATTTTTGAAAACTACTGCTGAAGTACCAAGTATCCTGCCATTTTTATAATCTGATTTTAATCTACCAAGAGGAATTGTTGCTTTGGAAACATGTCCGAAGACAAAACTCGGTTGTCTAAAGAAGCCAGGCCTTGAATCTCTGAATTTTCCTACAAAGCCTTCATTGATTTTATGATTGAGATATTGTTCCACGCAATGACCCTTGATTTCACCTTCTATGCATACGCCTGTAAGATGCGAAAGACCCTTATCATGTAAGTACTTTACTGCAGTTGCATCAAGTATTGCTGGTTTTGAAAGAATTGTTTTCAGTTGTTCTAAAGACATACCATCCAGCTCAGCATGTGTCAGTAATGAAAAATAACTATTGTTTATATCACCAGTAACTGGAATGCCTGCATGGATAAAATTCATGGGACTTCCCATCATTTTTGGTGACCACGCATTCATATATTTTTTTAAAGCAGTGTGATTGGATATCGGCAATATCAGGGCGCCGCACATGTAAAGATTTTTCACTTCATCAGATAGCACTCTCCAGAAATGACTTTTTACTTCTGAAACCTTCAGAAACTGACAGTATTCGTGAAAGACGTCAGGAATCATTCCTGAGACGTTAATAGTGGCGCCATGACATCCTGATGCAATACTTGATGTAATTTCTGTGGTAAATATTTTGCGGGATTTCAGGGGTGCATTATAAGGAAAATGTTCAATCTCTGCGAGAATGACATCTTTTTGATTTGTTCCTGCTAAGGAAATTTGCTGGGAGTACCCAACTGCTTTGGTAATCATACCTGCTGGAAACGCATCGGTATAGAAACCGCCACCAGGTCTTAGGAACACATATCCTGTTTTTTTTCTGAGTACCTTTAAAAATTCCGGGTAATTATACACAATACCATGGGCAATCATGAGAGAAATTATAATACGCGGGTTTTTCCCATGGACTGCCTTTTCAATAGTTTGAACAATATTAAGAAGTATCCGATTGCACCATGTGAGCCACACTGTGCGCAGTTTTTCTGCTTTTTCGTCATTCTGGCTGAGAAGATAAACAAGTTCTTCCCGTGAGTATAAAACGCCTGAAAGTTTAGCAAATCCTTCAAGGCATTGTTGACAGAAACATCCAAGAGTAGCGGGAGGGTGGTTATGCATTCTGAAATCATCATCTATCCAGATAAAATCGGGATTAAGTTCAGCCAATGCTTTGTATTTTTTGGTTGTATCATCAAGAAACTGACTGGATAACGGGCACGGCGTATGCAAACAAACAGTGCCATCATAGTTTATCATCGGAGGAACTTTCCCAAGATTCCATCGGTCGGGTATTTCTTCAAGATGACCTAATGTTGCAAGAACATTGATACCGGTGAGAGTTTTTAGGTGTGTTTTTATGTCTGTGAGAGCTTCTTTTATAGTATGAAGACGGGGAGAAAATTCGTTAAATGGAAGAAAATTGTGGACATTTCCTACAAACAGAGCAACAGAATCAATACTTTTACCATATTGCCTCATAATGTTAATGAATTTTTTTCTTGTTTTATCGGTTTCATAATCTGGCTCTTTCAGCCGTATCATGATAAATGGACCTTTCATTCTGGCGTCCCGTTTTTTGAAAAAGTTTATCTTTTATCATTGTATTGGTTTTTTTATTCAAGGTCAATCCTGCGAATTGCCTCATCAAAAATCTAAACACGAAATTAAGTCATTGCCCCGTATAAAAATCTAATTGAAAAATTTTTTGTAACGCTCCCCATTTGTCAAGAGCAAAATAATCCAGAATTTAAGTCCTGATTTGTTAAGTTCGTTTTCCATTTATAATAATCGGTTTGTGATATATGATATACTGATTAAGAATTTCACTGATTTTACGGCTCTTTATGCCTGCCAGCACTATCTCAAACTTCTGCCTGCCTTCTCTCATTTCCTTGTTTCATTTCGTATCCCTTTCAGAGGCCTTTATTCTACCTTAATTTTATCCTTTCCTTAATGGGGAATAGTATAAAGACAAAATAAATTAAAGAACAAAATAGAGCATAGGGATTGACCTGATTGAAATAAGATTTATAATTATCAACAAAGAGGATGGAGGTGAAAAATGCCTGACTGTTTTTTCCACACTGGCAGACCTGCAGTCACAAGATGTAAGCAATGCGGAAGACCTTTATGTTCATTCTGCAGAAAAATTACAGAAGATGGGATTTTTTGCAGCGATGAATGTGCAAAAACCGCAAAGTTATACGCTGAAAGAATGAAGAAGATTGAAGAGCAAAAGGCGTCATACAATGCTTCACGATGGACTGGCATCGCAAAATTCATTAAAATCATAGTTGTTCTTGCAATTTTGTTTGCCATCTACAAATATGTGGTGGCAAGATTTATCAAGTAATTAAGGATTGAACGAAGAATTTCACACTTTCCTGAATGACCAGATTTTCCGATTTTTCTGTCACAAAAGTATGACCGCCTTCTTTCAAAATTAACAGACGCTTTGTCTTGGCAGAATTATGAAATGCCTTGTAATACACGAGTGCATGTGAAGTATTGATAACAGTATCATCCTGTGAATGAATAATTAAAGCATGCCCACCAAAGCGTGAAGATACTTCAATAGGGTTTATTTTTTTAAGGGACTTGACAAAGTTTTTACCTATTCTGAGCCCGGCACCAGTCAGATACGCTGAGTTTTGTGTTTGAAGTTTTTTCCTCATTGCCGCAGTTAAAATCTTTTCTGAGATTTCTTCAGGATATGCAACAGGTGACCACAAACATAATGCTGTTAAAGAAATTTTTGAAGCAACAAACGATGCTGGAATTGCTCCCATGGAAAGCCCAAGAATACCAATGGTTTTTCTACTAATGAATGGCAGGCTGGTAAGATACTTATGTGCCTGGCATGCATCCTGAATTTCTGTTTCAAGAGTCATATCCTCAAAATTGCCAGCACTATCACCCGAACCCATAAAATCAAATCTCAGACAGGCAATTCCATTATAAGCAAGTTGTCTTGCAGTTTTTGTGAAAATAAAATGACTTTCAGACCTGTTACCTGAAAAGCCATGGCAGAAGATTATTGCAGGAAATTTTTTTAGAGTAGAGCTTCCATCGGGTAGATGAAGAATGCCAATAATTTGATTTCTGCCACTTTTAAAGACGATCGGTTTCTCTATCATTTAGTTTCCTGAAAAAAGTTTGACATTTTGCCAGAGTTATTATAATGTGTTTTCAATTAGCAGAAAAATTTTTCAATTTCAGAAAGGGAAGAAAAATGAAAATTCTCTGGCAATCAGAAGCGTGTGACCTGGCGCATGACCCTGTCAGCGGAGCATTGATTACGAAATTGACCTGTTCTGTGATGAACAACATCAACATCTATTGCGAACAGCCATATACCTCGCCTGATGGTAAAAGAATTGCCTACACCCGCAGTTCTGGACCAGACCCCAGAATTCCACCATATCAACTGTGTGTGGCTGATATTGAAAAATTGAAGGTTGCATTAATTGAACCAGAGGTCTCAAGTGTTCTTGTTGGAACATCTGCCTGGTCTGGCTGGATTTATTATTTGAGGCCAAACAAAGAACTTGTGCGAGTGAACGTTGTGAATCTTGAGAAAGAAATCATTATGACGCAATGTGATTTACCTGAGGGAATGTCTTTTGACACTGTATCCTGTGACCACAGGTATCTCGTTGGAGTTTCAAGGAATCCTGATGGTGATTTTGAAATCATACGGCTTGATATGAAAGAAAAAACCTGGAAGGTGATATTTAAACACCAGGATATTCTGAGTCATGTTCAATTTAATTTTGTTCACAGCAGAGACATTCTTGTACAGCACAACAAAACACAACGACTGGGTTCTGATGGTCTAAGATTAGAATCCAAAGAGTCAACATTGGAGGCCACAACACATTTTATTATTGATGTTGATGGACAGAATCTGAGGCAATTAAAAGTAGGTCCACCTTATACTGCGGGTTCAACAGGGCATTCTGGCTGGATATCTGATACAGGAAAAATTGGATTAACCGTGAGATGGCCTGCAATGAGTGAACAAGAGCCATCAGCGAGATTTAAACAGATACATGACAGTCGCCACAGACAGGGAAATTTTGTCGTTGTGGGTCCCGATGACGAAAAACCATTTATTTTCTCTGCTCCAGAACATCTGTTTAATCATGTCAATATTTCAAAGTGTGGAAAGTATTTTCTGTGTGATTCATACAAAAATGGTATTCCTGGGCCGATTGAAATTGTCGTCGGGAATATAAAAACTGGAAAATATAGAACCCTTGTTTCAAATTGCGGCGCACAGGGCGGTGGTGCAGCGGCATCCCATCCTCATCCATACATGACTGCCGATAATAAAAATGTAATTTTTAACGCAGACCCATTTGGAGTATGTCATATTTTTGCTGCAAGAATACCAGAGGATTTTTTGAAATCCCTTGAATAAAAAGGCGGCCGGATAGCCCGGCCACCTTTTGTATTACTCAACATCAATCTTGATTTCTTTTGCCTTTGCTTCTTCTGCCTTCGGGAGCACGATCTCAAGGATACCGTCTTTGCAGGTTGCTTTCACTTTATTGCGGTCCACAGGCACTGGCAGAGTGAAGGACCTGGTGAAACTACCTGAAACTCTTTCTTTGTAAAGGTAGTGAGCTTTCTTTTCTTCTTTTTCCTCCTGGGTCTTGCCAGAGATGGTGATGGTGTCTCCGGCAAGAGAGATGTTAATATTTTTCTTATCGAAACCAGGAACCTCTGCCTTTATGACAAGGCTATCTCCAGTGTCTGTGATGTCAACCGCAGGAGACCAGATACGATCTCCATAAAAGTCTGTTCTGAATCTTTCAAGCAACCTGTCAAAGCCAGATCTGATTTCATCCAGCTCCCTGAAGGGTTCCCATTTTACCAGTTTCGCCATACTCACCACCTCCTTTTCTTGTTTTTTTCATTAATATAGATGCAACAGATAGCATAATGGTTGCAGGATCGTATTTCCTCATAAATAGATCTATTTGAAATATTTTTTATTTGTAAGAGATG
>JBMFLH010000081.1:0-7114 GCA_049971295.1 Candidatus Ratteibacteria bacterium
CTATGTTTACATGTGGCTTACTCCGTATAAATTTATCCTTCGCCATCGTGCCCCCTGGTTTACTGTGATTGCTCCATCTTCTTTAATTGTTCATCAGAAATCTTTTGATAAAAACAAGGTTCTATTATATAACTTGCACGCCCCTGTGTCAAGGACCTGATTGCTGTTGGATAATCAAACATTGTTCTAAGCGGCACCAGACCGCGAATTATCTTGTATAATCCATCATCAATCATTTCTTCAATTTTGCCATTTCTCATACCTAAATCTGCGATAATTTCACCAATGTACTCTTGAGGAGTGGTAACCTCTATCTTCATAATCGGCTCAAGAAGCACTGGATTAGCCCTCATATATGCATCTTTAAAAGCCATTGAGGCAGCGATCTTAAATGCAATATCATTTGAGTCAACAGGATGAAATGAACCATCAACAACAGTAACTTCTACATTAATCACAGGATACCCTTTCCATGGACCAACCTCCATTGTCTCAATTACCCCTTCTTCTATCGCGGGAATAAATTCCTGAGGAATGATTTGTCCTTTTAACCTGCTATGAAATTTAAAATTCACGCCCTCTGGTGCGGGCTTAATTTCAAGCACCACGTGGCCATAATGACCTTTCCCACCTGTTTGTTTGATAAACTTCCCTTCACCTATTGCTTCAGTAGTTATTGTTTCCTTATATGCAACCTCTGGTTTTCCAACCCGCACTTCAATATTATGCTGTCTTTTCATTCGTTCTATTAAAACTTCAATATGCAACTGCCCCATCCCGGAAACTATGGTCTCTCCTGTTTCTGGATCAATCCTCAACCTGAAGGTTGGGTCTTCCTCACTCAATTTTGTAAGGATTTGAAAAACCTTCTCTGCATCTGCTTTTGTTTTTGGCTCAACCTTCATCTTAAGTACTGGCTCTGGAAATTGCATTTTTTCAAGTAGAATGGGTGCATCAGCAGGTCCAAGAGTATCTCCGGTAAATGTTCCTTTCAAACCAACAAGAGCAACAATATCTCCCGCACAAGCCTTTTCGATTTCCTGAAATTTATTTGCGTGAACTTCGAGAATTTTTAATATTCTTTCTTTTTGTCCACGAGACCAGTTGACAAGTTTCATACCAGAATAAATTTCTCCTGAATAAATACGAGCATAAATCAGTCGACCAAAATACATATCATTCACAACCTTAAACGCAAGAACACTGGGTGGTTCCTGTATATCAGGTTTTCTTGTTTGTGTTTCTTTTGTATCTGGATTTACACCTGTTATAACACCCCTGTCAATGGGTGACGGCAGATAATCAACTATTGCGTCAAGTAAAAGTTTCGTACCCTTGTTTCTTAACGATGCACCACAAAGCACAGGATATAATTTTCTTGCAAGTGTACTTTTCCTGATGGAAGCACGAATCATTTCCGGAGAAATTTCTTTGTCATGCAGATATAGATCCATAATGAAATCATCGTTTTCCGCCAATCGTTCCAGCATTTGATGCCTTGCGTGTATGACCTGTTCCTGCATATCCTCTGGAATCTTCTGAAAAATCGCATCATTTTCTGACTCTGTGGGATAATAAATTACGCGATTTTCAACAAGGTCGATAATCCCGGAAAAATTTGATTCCTTTCCAACAGGCAACTGAAGAATCAGACATCTTGCACCCAATTTTTTTTCAATTTGCGCAACAACCCTGGTAAAATCTGCACCGAGTCTATCAAGTTTATTAATATAGATAATTTTTGGTATATTGTATTTTTCACTCTGACGCCACACTGTTTCTGATTGAGGCTGAACTCCGCCTACCGCACAGAAAATACCAATTGCTCCATCCAGAACCCTCAACGAACGCTCCACTTCTGCTGTGAAATCAACATGACCTGGTGTATCAATAATATTTATTTTATGTCCCCGCCAGTAACAGGTGGTTGCAGCAGATGTAATCGTGATACCCCGCTCTCTTTCCTGGTCCATCCAATCCATTGTGGTGGTCCCTTCATCCACATCTCCAATGCGACTGATTTTTCCTGAATAGTAAAGTAAACGTTCAGTGGTCGTTGTCTTTCCGGCGTCAATATGCGCTATGATTCCGATGTTTCTTACGCTCTCAATACTCGTCATCGGTGAAAACCCATTTTTTTGTTTCAAAACAACTTTTGTAACCATATTTTTTATATCCTTCTAGTCCTTCACACATTGTACAAATACCGCATGTTTTGTTTTTCAAATATAAAACAAAATGCAAAGAAAAGAACTTACCAGCGATAGTGGGCAAATGCGCGATTTGACTCTGCCATCTTGTGCATTTCCTCTCTTTTTTTGACACTTGCCCCTTCATTTTTGCTGGCGTCTATAATTTCTTCAGCAAGTCGCTCGTACATTGGTTTTCCTTTGCGAGCCCTTGATGACTGAAGGATCCATCTTATTGCAAGAGAAAGACTACGTTTTGGAGGAACTTCAACAGGAACCTGATATGTTGCACCGCCAACCCTTCTTGGTCGAACCTCAAGACGTGGCTTCACATTATTAAGTGCCTTTTTGAAAACTGTAAGAGGATCTTCTTTTGTTTTCTCACTAAGCAAATCAAGACATCTATACATAATTTTTTGAGCTAACGTCTTTTTTCCATCAACCATCAAGGAGTTGATAAATCGCGCTACTTCAAAGTCATGATATTTTGGATCAGGCAATACAGATTCTCTTGTCTTGTATTTTCTTCTCGGCATAATCACTCCTGTTTTTGTGGTTGCCCAGATTCCTGCTGCTTTGATTTTTTCGTACCATAGCGAGATCGAGACTTTTTCCTTCCTTCAACCTGCGCAGAATCAAGTGCACCACGAACGATATGGTACTTCACGCCGGGCAAATCCTTCACCCTGCCACCTCTGACAAGAACTATCGAGTGTTCCTGAAGATTGTGTCCAATTCCAGGGATATAGGCGATTACTTCCTTGCCATTACTCAACCTAACCTTAGCAATTTTTCTCAGGGCTGAATTTGGTTTTTTGGGTGTCATAGTTTTCACATAAAGACATACACCCCTTTTTAACGGATTTGCCTCAAGGGCCGTTGACTTTGATTTTTTTACCTTCGGACGCCTTCCTAACTTAATTAATTGATTAATCGTTGGCATTCATTCTCCTTTTCTAAATTCGTTTTGTTACACAATTATTCGCCACCTGTAAGCTGTTCAATCTTCTGTTCTTCTTTTTTCGAAACAGCGCTGAAAAATCCTGTTCCAGCAGGAATCAATTTTCCTAAAATCACATTTTCTTTAAGCCCTTCCAGATAATCCTCTGCACCAGTAATCGCAGCATTTGTAAGAACCTTTAATGTTTCCTGGAATGATGCTGCGGATATAAAGCTTTCACTGCTAAGAGCAACACGAGTAATTCCAAGAATCAAGGGTTCGTATTTTGCACGTTTTTTACCTTTGGGTAATGAATCATTAATCTGCTGTATTTTCACCCTGTCAATTTCCTCACCTTCAAGGAGATATGTATCTCCAGGATCTGTGACGCGCACCCTGGAAAGCATCTGCCTGATGATAATTTCCATATGTTTATCATTGATACTGACGCCTTCCACCCTGTATACCTTCTGAATCTCATTAAGCAAATATTCCTGAACTCTCTTTTCACCCTGAGTCCTCAATATATCTGTTAACACTGCGGGACCGTCTGTAAGTTTTGAACCGCTCACCACATGGTCACCATCAGCAACAAGGAGATGTTTTCCAAATGAAACTTTGTATTCCTTAACTTGGTCTCCTGACGAACCTGTAATCTTTATAATTCTCGTACCTCTTTCGCCGGGATATAATGACACTGTTCCTTCAATTTCACTTAAAATTGCTGGATTCTTTGGTGGTCGTGCTTCAAAAAGTTCTGATACTCTTGGCAGTCCACCTGTGATATCCTGCACACGACCAACAACCCGTGGCGTTTTCGCTATTATGTCTCCTGGTAGAACTTTTTGTCCGTCTTCAACAAGAATCCCTGTATTTACCGCAAGATAATGAGAACCCACAACCCTCCTGGCAATAATGTCACCTTTATTTACAAAATCATTATCCTTTACAAGAATTTCAGAATACAGTGATATCGCATATCTTCCAATTTCCTTTCTTTCTTTACCGTCTTTATCTTTTGGTTTGTCATACAGGACTATTTCGAACTTTTTGTCCGGTCCCTGTACATGTTCCACAAAACCATCTTTGTCAACGACAACCTCTTCCAGAATTTCCAGTCTGGGCTCGAAATTATCCTGATGTTCTATCACTGTTCGTTTCGTAATCTTTGAGACAGGGTCAAACTCTTCCTTTATTGTCTTTCCTGATAAAACATCTCTGTATCTTATTATCCCTTCTTTTTCTGCAATAATGGGTAGAGCATACGGGTCCCAGGTTGCCAGCAGATTATCTTTCCTAACTTTCTTTCCTTCTTCCACGTGGAGTATGGTACCGATAATTACTGGATTACTTTCCAGCTGCCGCCCCTTATCATCGTAAATATCAATTGTTCCTTCGCGACTGAGAACAATCATTCTCTTATCCCGGTTCATTACAACTTTCAAGTTATCAGAAAACTTTACAGTCCCTTCACTGTGACTGATAATTCTTGACGGACCAATTGCTCTTGTAACAGTACCTCCTACATGGAAAGTTCTCAATGTAAGCTGCGTTCCAGGTTCTCCAATTGATTGGGCAGCAACAACTCCAACGGCTTCTCCGAAATTAACAAGTCTTTGCCGTGAAAGATCGGCACCATAACACTTTGCACAAACTCCTCTTTCTGCCTTGCAGGAGAGAACTGAACGTATCTTGATTTTTTCGATGCCAAGTTCGGCAATTCTTTCTGCCTTTTCTTCATCTATCAATTCACCTGCTCTCACGACAACCTCGTCAGAAATAATATCAACGATTGGATCAAAAGCGACCCTTCCAACAATTCTGTCCTTTAACGGAATAATCACCTTCTCACCATCAGTAAGCGCGCTGATATAAATTCCATCAGCGGTTCCGCAATCTTCCATCGTCACTATTACACTGTGGGCAACATCGACAAGCCGTCTGCTTAAATAACCGGCGTCTGATGTTTTTAATGCAGTATCAACCACTCCTTTTCTTCCCCCATGAATTGATATAAAGTATTCAAGAAGAGGAAGCCCCTCTCTAAAATTCGCGATAACAGGAGTTGTGATAATTTCTCCCATACCACCTGTGGCCTTTTTTGTCGGCCTGATCATCAAACCACGCATTCCTGCAAGTTGATTGACCTGAGAACGATTCCCTCTTGCACCTGATTCTACCATCATAATCAATGAATTTACGCGGAATGGCTCAATTGAAACATCCTTTCTTAACGTTGCAAAAACTTCATTGGATATTTCATTGGTAAGAGATGTCCACAGGTCTATAATTCTATTGTATCTTTCGCCTTCAGAAATGAGACCCCTTCTATATTCTCTTTCAATTTTCGCTACCTCATTTCTTGTTTCTTCTATCATTCTTTTTTTTGCCTCTGGAACCTTCAAATCCTCTACGCCTATACTTAACCCTCCCATTGTTGCATATTCGAAACCAAGCTCCTTCACATCATCGAGAAATCTCACTGTTTTAGCATAACCACACTGTGTAAACATTTTTTTAATAAGGTTTTCAAGCGCCTCAATATTAATCAGCCGATTCTGATAGGGTATCTCTTCGGGAAGAATTTCATTAAACAGAATTCTTCCCACTGTGGTTATAATAATTTTCCCATTATCCTTTTTATTTCTCACCCTAACAGGTCTGTGCAGCTCAAGAATTCCCTCTTCGTAAAGGATTTTCGCCTCATCAAAATCATACACTGGTTCCAGAATCCTTGTATGACCTTTTTCTATCAATTTTCTATCTCCGTATATTTCCTGATCGCTCTGGTAGGTAAGAAAATAACAACCAAGAACAATGTCTCTTGTAGGAGTCACAATGGGTCTTCCGTTCGCAGGAGATAGAATATGCAAACTGGATTTCATCAAAAGTTCTGCCTCAAACTGAGCTTCAACAGTAATTGGCACATGAACACTCATTGTGTCTCCGTCAAAATCTGCATTGAAAGCCGTGCATACAAGGGGGTGAATCCTAATAACATTCTCCTCCATCAATCTTGGATCAAATGCCTGAATACTTAATCTGTGAAGTGTGGGTTGACGATTAAGCAAGACAGGATGGTTACGAGTAACTTTTTCGAGAATTTCCCATACCTCGGGTCTATTTTCTTCAAGTGCTCTTTTGGCGCTTCCAAGTGTATGAAAATATTCTTTTTTCCTCAGCTCTCTTAAGACAAATGGGCTGAAAAGCTCCAGCGCCATTTGCTTGGGAATTCCACACTCATGCAACTTCAGCTTCGGATCAACAACAATAACTGCTCTTCCAGAGTAGTCCACCCTTTTACCAAGAAGATTCTGTCTGAATCTTCCTTGTTTTCCTCTTAATGATTCACTGAGCGACTTAAGTGGTCTTTTGCCCTTACCAAGCACAGGAGTCCCATATCTTCCATTGTCAAGAAGCGCATCCACTGCTTCCTGCAGCATCCTCTTCTCATTTCTTATGATAATATCAGGCGCCTGTAGTTTAATTAGTTTCTTGAGACGGTTATTTCTGTTGATTACCCTTTGATAAAGGTCATTGAGGTCAGAGGCAACAAACTTACCACCATCAAGAGGAAGCAGCGGTCTCAAATCAGGTGGTATCACAGGAATAATAGAGGTGACAAGATACTCTGGTTTCACTTCTGTTTTTATCAATCCCTCTATCATCCGCAATTTTTTTACCAGATTGCGTCTGCTTGTATGGTCCTTTTTAGTTTTTTTGGCCTTTAATTGCTCTTTTACCTTTTCCATTTCTTTTTCAAGGTCAATACGCTTGAGAAGTTCATAAATTGCAGAAGCTCCAATTTCAGCGCGAAATCTGTTACCGTATCTGTCAAGATATTCTCTGTATTCGTCCTCTGTGAGTAGTTCCTTTTCTTTCAAATCAGTGTCTCCGGGGTCCACCACAATATAACGGTCGTAATAAAGAATTTTTTCGAGTGTCATTTGAGTCAGATCAAGAAGTATTCCCAGCCAGTTTGCAG
>JBMFLH010000082.1:0-7056 GCA_049971295.1 Candidatus Ratteibacteria bacterium
GTGATTGAGAGAAAAATCAATAATTACAAAGGCATTTTTATCGTTGGTTCACATATTCCGGGTGAAGTAATGAAAAATCTTATAGAATGGGCGAGAAACGGTGGCATTCTTTATGTGGGTGCAGGGACCGGTATTTACGATAGGTTCAATAATACTTCTGATATTGATTCATATCTTGGAGTAAAAAGAGAAAAGTTTAATTTTGCTTCAGAGCCAGGAAATGATTATTATGGGCTACCTGGATTAAAATCTCTGGATTCAGTGAAATTTACTGATGACACAATCACAGAGACGGTGGAAGTGGTCTGTGGTTTTCAAAAGATGAAAAATGTAAGTCCTTCTGAAACGATTGCTGTATTTTCTGACAATTCTCCTGCTTTTGCAATGAAGAATTCAGGAAAAGGGAAAATTGTTATCAGTGGATTTTTCCCTGGACTTGCTTATATGAAATCAGCAGTTATTGCAAACAGAGAGAAAAAACAGGATGTATCAATGTCTGATTGTCCGCCAGAATATCCTGACCGGATCAGAAAAATTTTTGAAAAAATTGTGGCAGGAATTGAGAAACCCGTGTCAGTAAGCGACTACCTTGTTGAAGCGAATCTTCTTGAAACTAAAGATGCATACATTGTTACCCTTTCAAACTGGAAAGGTACACGGGTGGAAAATTTGAAGATTGAGTTGAACCGGCACGTACAAGGGAAACCTGTTTCCACTGAAAATCAAATCATCTCTTACGAAACAAAAAACAGACAAAAACTTATCAATCTCAACATGCAATCAGCATTTGACTTTATCGTGATACCAAAATGAAAAACATGATCGAAATTCGTAGATACAGAGATATTGTCAAAAAAACATGTGGGTGCCAGCCCGAGATGATGCTTGAAAATTTCAAAGGATTTGTACATTTCTGTGGGAGTGGTTCTCACATTCTTGAATATTTCTTGAACTGCGAGCATGTAAAAATTATTAACTTTGGCAATCCTGAACGTTTCGGCTGGAATGAAACAATGAAGTTAATTGCAAGACACGGTAAGACCTATTATGGGACTGTAAACAGATTTGCAGGAGAATCTTTGTTTGAGTATTTTGAGAGGGTACTTGAGCCCATTGAAAGAAAATGCAATTTGATGTTTGTTCCACAACTTCGTAGTGGCGAAGAGCCAGAGGAAGCAATTGAAATCTGGCATAATTTGCAAGATAAGAAATTTTAGGGATATTTTATTTTTAGAGCTTTCAAGAGCACTTTTTATGTCCGGCCCTCTCCCTCGATGCGAGAGGGCGTGGATAAGGATGAAAATGTGGGATAAATTGGGAGTTTTATAAAGAAAGCAAATAGGGTAAAATGAATGAGAAAATGTTCGTATTTAAATAGGTTGAGGATTTCAAAAACAGAAAGGAGAGATATGAATTTCAGAGAAAGATTTATCGCGTCGTTAGATTTTTCAAAACCGGATAAGGTGTGTTTTATACCTGGGGGACCAAGAGAATCAACATTGAAACGATGGCATTCTGAGGGGCTGCCTGAAAATTCTGACTATATGGAAGTGTTATGTTCAATCATCGGGATTCCTCATGAGAAACAGGATACTTCAAAATACATCAGTGTTTCCTTTAGAATGAATCCCATGTTTGAAGAAAAAATTCTCGAGCATAAACACGGCCACTACATTGTCCAGGACTGGATGGGTGCAATTGTTGAGATTTCTGACCAATATGATCTTTCCTATCTGCGCGCTGCAAAGGATTTTGTTACAAGAAAGTGGTACAAATTTCCTGTGGAAACAAGAAAGGACTGGTTAGAGATGAAGAAAAGATATGATCCTGATGATCCTTCCAGGTTTCCTGAAAATTTTGATGAACTCGCCATACCAAACAAAAATAGAACCTGGCTTCAATCATTAAGTTTTGCAGGACCATTCTGGCAGTTGAGAGAATGGTGTGGTTTTGAAGGGTTGTGTATGATGATGGCTGAAGACCCTGAATTTGTTGAAGAAATGGCAGAGTTCTGGAAGGATTTTGTGCTTGCCGTGATGGGAAAATTTTTTGAAAAGGCAAGTGCTGACCATGTTCTTATCAGTGAGGATATGGCATATAAAGAAAAAAGTATGATTTCTCCATCTATGGCAAAAAGATTTCTTGCACCATGCTGGAAGGCATGGAGTGAAAGAGCAAGAAAATCAGGATGCAAAATTATTGAGGTTGACTCTGACGGATATATCGGTCAGTTGATACCTCTATGGATTGAGTCAGGCATCAATGTCTGTTCTCCAATAGAAATTGCGGCAGGAAACAATCTTGTTGAGTACAGGAAACAATTTGGCAAAAATATGGCTTATAGGGGAGGAATTGACAAAAGGGCAATTGCGAAGGGTGGCAAAGATCTTGAAGAAGCAATGAGTTTTGTTCCGTTTCTTCTTGAAGATGGTGGATATATTCCGAGCTGCGACCATGGAGTTCCACCTGATATTTCCTGGCAAAATTTTATCGAATATAGCCGTATTCTTGCAAAAATGACCGGCTGGTTGTAAAAGTATCTTGACAGCTCAATCACAGTTGAATAGGGTTTTGAAAAAGGAAAAATCATGTTAGCAAGAATTATTTTGATTTTTTCGCTTTTTTGTTTAGTTGCATCTGGTTTTTCTGCTCATATAACAAATGAAACACGAAATCGATACAGAAGCAAAGAAACTGTTTTGATAGCAGAAAAAGGCTCTGCGAAACTACCTATAGTGATCTCAGAAAATTCAGACCAACGGATCAGAGAATCAGCTCAGGAACTTGCAACGTATCTTGATAAAATCACTGGAGCAAACTTTGAAATTAAAACATCTACAACTGACTATGGAATTTTTGTAGGCACAATTGAACAGTTTCCAACGCCTTCAGCCACAGAAGGGCTTAAGATTTATGAGCAGTTTGATGGAAAGGAAGCATATGCCATAAGGACAGAAAGCCAGTGTATTAAACTTCTTGGAGCAACGCCAATAGGAGTTTCTTATGCTGTGAGCAGATTTCTTGAATTAATAGGATGCAGGTTTTTCTTTCAAAGCCCTGCATGGACTGTTGTTCCAAAAATTTCAAAGTTAACCTTTAATTTTAATGAGACAGATAGGCCAGAAATACTTTCGCGATACCTTGGCTATCCTCTTTCAACGAATTTTGAAAAGGATGACCCTGATGCAGGAAAACTTCTTATGGCATGGTGGAGACATAACAGGGTTGGCAAATCCCTGAACACATCAGTCGGGCACTGCTGGCCAGAGATTATCAGTCGATTTAAAAAAGAATTTGAAGAGCATCCTGAATATCTTGCAATGGTGGATGGAAGAAGAAAAGGAAATCAACTATGCGTTTCAAACCCGGAAGTGATAAATCTGGCAGTCAAGTATGTCCAGGAGTATTTTGATAAGCATCCTGAAGCAGATATGGTTGGTGTGGGTCCTGATGACGGTGGAGGATGGTGCACTTGCAATGAATGTGCAGAAAGATGGAAAAATCCAGGGAACATGGCATTTTATCTTGCAAACGAGGTGGCAAAGGCATTACAAAAAAGTCATCCAGGAAAGATGATTGGGATTTATGCTTATAACTGGCACTGCGATCCACCAGATTTTCAACTTGAGCCCAATGTTTATGTTGAATTGACAACAGCACTACTATTGAACACTAAGTATGGATTTGACAAACTGTGGAAATGTGTTGACTTTCTTTCTGGTAATTTTTATTTTTTTAACATCCCAAATCTTTTGTTTGTGAGAGAATCAGATGTCATTATACCAGCAGATGTAGCAAAAAGGGATAATTTGAAACTGTTTATAGAAAAATGAGCGAAAAGAAAAAATTTAATCCACTCTGGATTATGGCAGACCAGTTGAGAGCAGCTTGTCTTAGATTTATGGAGAATGCTAAAGTATTGTTTCGACCAATGCTTTTTGTCAGAGTGGAAACTTAATATTTATCCTGAAGCAGGGATTCAATATGACCAACTTTTTAATCTAAAAGAAGATTCTGCTGAATCAAAGAATCTTTATGCCCACCCCAGGTACAGAACTATCAAGGAAGAAATGCTGTGGGAGCTTTCGAGGCGACGTTTTTTGATGATTGATTCTTTACCTTTATGGCTTACCCAGTACTGAGATGTTTTCAGTTTGACTTTTATGGACTGAATGGTGTATTATTATAACAAACGGAGAGAATATGTTTACAGGGTCAATTGTCGCAATCGTAACACCTTTTAAAAACGGTAAATTTGATAAGGAAAGTTTCAGAAAACTGATAGAATTTCAGATATCAAATGGTACTGATGGCATTGTACCTGTTGGTTGCACCGGGGAAGCAGCAACTCTTACCCACGATGAGCACAAAGAAGTTATTGATTTCACCCTTGAGGTAGTGAACAGACGTGTACCGATCATAGCAGGGACTGGTTCTAATTCCACTGCAGAGGCACTTGAACTAACAAAATTTGCAAGAGATGCCGGATGTGATGGTGCTTTAATTATTACTCCATATTATAATAAGCCAACACCTGATGGTCTTTACAAACATTATAAAAAAATCGCAGAAGAAGTTGATATCCCGATTGTGCTTTACAATGTACCCTCAAGGACTGGAATTTCCATTCTTCCTGAGACAGTGGCACACCTGGCAGAGTTGAAAAACATTGTGGGGATAAAGGAAGCAAGCGGAAGTTTGGACCAGGTGAGCAAAATCATTTCACTGTGTGGAGAAAATTTCGTTGTTCTTTCAGGAGATGATTCAATGACACTTCCCATTATGGCAGTTGGCGGAAAGGGTGTCATTTCGGTTGCTGCCAATATTATGCCTGCTCAGGTAAGTCAGATGGTACATGCTGCGCTTTCAGGAAATTGGTCAGAAGCGCAAAAAATGCACATCAAACTGTTTAACATGTTCAAAGCGCTTTTTATTGAAACAAATCCAATCCCTGTGAAAACGTGTCTCTACCTGATGGGGAAAATAGAACTTGAACTCAGAATGCCTCTAACTCCGCCTTCAGAGGAAAACAGGAAAAAGATTGAAGGCATCATCAAACAATATGGGTTGATTTGAACATGATTTTCAGACGCAGAAAAAAATATATCCCGATAAAACCAAAAGAAGCCCCTGATATAAAAAAAGAACTGTGGCAGAAGTGCCCTGACTGTAACAAACTAATCTATGAAGGACGATTAAAGGAAAATTTCAAGATATGCCCCCACTGCGGTTATCACTTCAGATTAACAGTAAAAGAATGGATTGATTTGATTGCTGAACCAGACACATTTGAAGAACTTGATGCGGATATGGTTTCTGTTGACCCTCTTGAATTTAAGGGACCCAAGACATATAGAGAAAAACTTGACGAAGAGATGAAAAAAACAGGACTGAATGAGGCATTAGTTTATGGCAGGGCAATGATTGGTACAACAGCATCAATTCTTTCAATTCTTGATAGTAATTTTATTATGGGAAGTATGGGGTCAGTGGTGGGGGAGAAATTTGTCAGAGCATGTGAACTGGCAATGGTGGAAAAAAAACCACTTATTTCTGTGTGTGGAGGCGGTGGTGGCGCAAGAATGTATGAGGGACTGATTTCATTGATGCAGATGGTGAAAACTTCACAGGTTGTTAGAAAGATGAAGCAAACAAAGACCTTGTATATTTCTGTCCTGACCGACCCCACCATGGGTGGCGTGGCAGCAAGTTTTGCCTTTCTTGGAGACATTCTTCTTGCTGAACCAAAGGCATTGATTGGATTTGCTGGACCAAGGGTAATAGAACAAACAATGAAACAGAAGTTGCCTGCCGGATTTCAGAGGTCTGAATTTCTCTACCAGCACGGTATGCTTGATGAGGTTGTGCCCAGGAATCAATTGAAGCCAACACTGTTAAAAATCCTTTCTATCTTTTCTTCTCAATGAGTAATATCGGTCACATCTATCTTGAACAATTGACTGATTTTGGTATAAAACTTGGTCTGGACAAAATCAAGTTCCTTCTTTCAAAACTTGGCAATCCTCATAAAAAATATCGTTCGGTTTTGATCGCTGGAACCAATGGAAAGGGCTCTGTTGCAAGTTTTATTGCATCCTGCCTGAAAGAAGCAGGTTACAGGGTTGGTTTTTATACAAGTCCCCATCTGATTCGGGTGGAGGAGAGAATTCAAATTAATGGTAAACCTATTCCTTCAAAGGTTTTTGATGGTTTGTGTCTTGAACTGAAAAATCTGTGTATGAAATTGCCTATCGAGATGCAGCCAACATATTTCGAAGCCCTGACGGCAGTGGCTTTTGAATACTTCAAAATGGAAAATATTAATATATGCGTGTGTGAAGTTGGCATGGGCGGAAGGTTTGATGCGACAAATGTACTTGAGCCGAATATTGAAGTGATTACGCCAATTTCTTATGACCACATGGAATATCTTGGTAATAGCATTGAAGAAATTGCTTTTGAGAAAGCAGGGATCATAAAAAATCATTCTCTCGTTGTATCTGGGAAACAGATACCATCTGCTGCAAAGGTTTTGAAAAGAGTAAGCAGACAGAGAAATGCAAAGATTTTTTTCTATGGAAGAGATTTTTCAGCAAGATTAATTAATTCTGATTTTCCCAGACAGCAGTGTTTCAATTTCACTGGTGTTAAAAAGCTCAATCATGTTTCAATCAGAATGTTTGGCAACCATCAGATTCATAATGCCGCAGTGGCAATTGAGACACTTTTTCTGCTAAATAAAATGGGATTTTTCATCAATGAAGATGCCATACTGAGAGGAATGAAAAATACTGTGTGGCCGGCAAGATTTCAGGTGCTTTCCGAAAAACCATTTGTGATACTTGATGGCGCACATAATCCTGCTGGCATCATTTCTTTGAAGCGCGCGCTCAAACAATATTTGCCTGAAAGTAAACCAATTTTTCTCGTCGCGATTCTTAAAGACAAAAACTGGGAAGCTATGGTAAAAATGCTTTCATCAGCCGGTAAAAAATTTATTTTTACTCAGGTGAATACTCCGAGAAGTTTGCTTCCTTCGACTCTTTCTTCAAGAAT
>JBMFLH010000083.1:0-7003 GCA_049971295.1 Candidatus Ratteibacteria bacterium
GGAAGCAAAAGAAAACATAGAAAATGTTCCTATTTTTATAGTTAACAATTTTGGCAAAGGTAAGGGCATCTTACTGAATTTAAGTTTGTCGAATTATCCAGATGAAAATATGGCGGGGATAAGTAAAATACTTAACGGTGTGATGGAAGAAATTGCAGGCGTTCAGAAAAAAATCAATTACGAACCGCATAATCTTGAGTGCGGCTTTACTCCGTATAGATACAAACTTGGTTCTCATATATATCTTGGAATTCTCTCTCCGTGGAGAGAAGGAGGAGAAAAAAATTGTAAATTGATTCTGCCTCAGAAATTTCACATTTATAACATCAGAAAGGGTGAATACCTGGGATTCAACGATTCGTTCGATATGAAGGTTCAACCAGAAACAGTAGATGTAATAGGTTTTTTACCATATAGAATCCTGGACCTGAAGATTAAATCAAAAGAGAAAATAAAAAGGGGCGAAACATTGAATTATGAAATAGAACTGTTAACAGAACCATTGGCGCCTGAAACACACATTTTCCATGTCAATGTTGTTTCTCCAGAAGGGAAAGAAATAAAGTATTATGAGGAAAATCTAAAAGGAGAAAAAGGAAAAGCAAAAGGCAGCATAAATTTTGCGTTGAATGAAAAACAGGGTAAATATACATTAAGAGTCAAAGAAATTGTTTCTGGAATTACCAGGGATTTCCATTTTGAAATGACAGAATAGAGAAACAAAACCTAACTGAAATTCGCATTGTTTTAGGGGAAAAAGGACCAAATGTTCAAGAGATTTTTTGATTTAGCAGCGGATTTCCATTATAATTTAAGTAAAACGTATTTTCAAAAACCGATATGAAAAAAGTACCCCTTGCAAAACCAGAGCCGGATTTTAAGAAATTTGTAGATGTGATAACAGGCAAAGTGATTCCTGAAAAACCACCGCTTATTGAACTGTTTCTTGATCTTGAAATTGTAAGGGAAATATCAAAAAATGTGCTTGGCAGAAACTGGGTAGAAGGTGAAGATATCGAAAGTCAGAAGAAATATTTTCTTAATTCAATTGAGGTATACTGGAGAATGGGATACGACTGCTACAGAATCACAGGCGCTGTTGGACTTGTATTTCCTGGCATTGGAAGACCTGGGAAAGATACAGCGCCACTATCAAAAGGAACAAGGCACTGGGCAGAAGAAGGTAAAGGTCCTATTTCAAGCTGGGAAGATTTTGAGTCATATCCCTGGCCTGACCCGAGAAGATTTGATTACTGGTACTATGATTTCATTTCAAAAAATCTTCCTGATGGTATGGGAATTCTGGTTTGTCCACATAGTGGATTTCTTGAAATCCCCCTTGATATTCTTTTCGGATATGAAAATCTTTGTTATCTGATGTATGATAATCCAGAACTTGTGGCTGCTGTTTTCAGGAAAGTTGGCGAAATTCTCTATTCTTACTACGAACACATTGTGTCTCTTCCGAAACTGGTTGGATTTTTTCAGGGCGATGATATGGGATTCAAAACAGCGACTCTTGTTCCACCTGATTTTTTGAGAACTCATGTTCTTCCCTGGCACAAAAAAATTGCTCAACTTGCCCATGACAATGGTTTGATTTATTTGCTTCATGCCTGTGGAAATCTTGAGCAGATTATGCCGAATTTGATTGATGATGTAAAAATAGATGGCAGGCATTCTTATGAAGATGAAGGAAACTCTGTTGTTGACGCAAAAAGAAAGTACGGCGATAGAATTGCTATTTTGGGTGGTATTGATGTTGATAAATTAGCAAGAATGGAAGAAAATCAATTGAGGCAACAGGTAAGAAGAATTCTTGATATTTGCATGCCAGGTGGAAGATACTGCCTTGGTTCAGGAAATACAGTAACAAACTATGTTCCAATAAAAAATTATTTTGCGATGGTTGAAGAGGGACTAAATTATCAGCCCTGAACTATTGTTTTTTCAGAGTAAAAAGAATTCCGGCAAGAATAAGCAATCCGCCAATGATTGTCGTAACGCTGATTCTTTGATTCAAAAGGATTACAGCAAGGATGGCTGTTGTTAACGGAGCGAGAAATTGAATAATTCCAGGAATAATTGTTTTCAGTTTGTTGATAGAATAAAACCAGAGAGCAAAACCAATGCCAGCAGGTACAATTCCAAGATACACGCTGATCAGAACATTTTTTATATCAAACTGTAATGGGATTCTTAGCAACAGTACCGCAATGCCAAGCATGATAGTTCCAGAAACAGAAGCCCACAAGGTACTTAACACTGCTCCATATTTATCAATAACTTTTGTTTTTTTACTCCAGACAGAGTAAAAAGCCCAGCAAAATGAAGCGCACACTGCAAGGGTATTTCCAGCAATATTTGAGTGAGAAATTTTTTCTATATCGCCCTGGGTAAAAATCAAATAACAACCACCTATGCCAGCGATAAGCCCGATAATCTCCATCATAGAAATTTTTTCCTTCAACAGGAAAAAACCCAGCAGCCCAATAATAAATCCATTGGTATTCATCAGTAAACTGGTAATCGTTGAATCAGTCAGTTTTAAGGAGTAAAAAATAAAAACATTCATTCCGAAAATGCCACTTGCTCCCAGAATAATGAAGTTGAATATATCAGCGGACTTCAGAAAAAAAATCCCGCCTTTTGAAAAATGGTATAAAGCAAGAAAAATACTGGCTGACAGAAACCTTAATAGAGCTACAAGAAACGGATGAAATCCTGTCTGAACAGATATCTGGCCAAAAACAAACACTGTTCCCCAGGTCAATGCCGCAATAGTGCCTGCTAAAAATGCCTTTTTATCCACTGTGACTGAAAGTCAGAAGTTCAGAAATTTTGATAGGGTTTCCTGATTTTGCGGACTTCCATACCGCTTCTCCAATTGCCACAGCATACGCGCCATCAATACTTTTTGCACAGATGTGAAGTTTTTTTGATTCCTCTGTCTCTTTCGCAAAAATATCGTGTTTGATCACATGGTCAGAACCACCATGGCCTCCCACAACAACATCAATATCATGAACCTGTCTGGTGCCAAACAGAGGAATATAAGTGACTGTTTGACGCTCTGGCTTTGGAAATGGACATCTGTCAGAAGAAGTGCTGACATGCATTGTCTCAATTCTTCCGCCTGTGCCATTGATGGCAAGGATGTATCCTTCCCACGGAGTTGATGCATTAAAAGAATAGGTCATACTTGCGCCACTATGGTATTTTATTGCGGCAGAATACGTATCTTCTATGTCAATGTCTTCATCATAGAGGTAAAGTTCGTCAGGATACTGAACCTTGTATGGAAGATAAAATGTATCCTTATAAACTTTCAGATGTTTTGACTCTGGCAGTGGAATAGTTTCTCCTTCCCATCTCAAATAATATGGACATCTTTTTTTAATTTCCTGTGTTGTCAATTTTCTTTTTGACTTTTTTTGTGGATTGAACGGACTATTAGGTCCATAATAATTGAGTGCGCCGAAGGCAAATACAATCTCAGGAATATCGTCAACCAACCAGTTAATCAGGTCAAAATGATGACAGGACTTATGAATGGACAGGCCACCAGAAAACTGACGGCTTCTGTTCCATCTTTTGAAATAACTTGAACCATGCCATGTATCAAGATTGTAAATGAACTCTATGTTTGTAATTTTTCCAACAGCACCATCCATAATCATTTTTTTAATGTACTTGTGAGCTGGCATATATCGATAATTAAATGTCACAATCACCCTTCCTCTGCTTTTTTTCTCTGCTTCAAGAACTTCTCTTGCCTGTTGTGCAGTAATGGTCATCGGCTTTTCAACTATGATATCAAGGTTGTGTTTCAATCCTTTAATCGTGTATTCGGCATGGGTATAGTCAACCCCGGCGACAATAAGCGCGTCCGGCTTTGTTTCCTTTATCATCTTTTCAAATTCTTCAGGACTGTACGCTGGTATACTGGTTTTCTGTCTCTCATTGAAAATTTTGATACGTTCAGTATCAACATCAAGCGCAGCGACAATCTTACCGTATTTGCTGAAGTCGCCGTATTCTGGCAATTCAGGTATCCCGATCAGAGGGACGACGTACTGTGCAAGTGCCCTCACACTAAATCCACAAACAGCATATTTTTTCATTTTTCTCCTCGTTTTTAATAAGTACGTGTGTGGTTTTGTCCTGTATAGTTTATTTTTTTTCTCCTAAATGTCAAAAATGTATAATAGAAATGTAAAAAGGGCGTGTTATGGACGAAATTTACAATTCAATTGAAAAACTTTTTGCCCAGAAAAGATGGAAAGATATTGCGCTGAAAATTTATGAGATTGAAAAGCGCTTTTGCTACAGAGATTTTGAAAAGTCGGCAGTAGTGTGCAAAGAAGAACTTGAAAAATCAGGCGCAAAATATGTGCAGCTTATTAAACTTAATGCAGATGGGGAAACTGTCTATGGTGATTTTATTATGCCGCAGGCATGGAACTTTGAACATGCGCAACTGGAAATTGTTGAACCAGGTCATCTTGCAGGAAAAATCCTTGCTGACACAGATATCCATCCCTTTCATATTGCCAATCGCTCCACTGCTTTAGAACAGGCACTTTTTAATGTCGTTGACATCAAAAAGATGCATCAATACACTGATCTTTCAGGGAGTTTTGTTTTTTGTGGAAACATCCACCCACGAGAATGCAGACATCAGGTTGAAAAAACAGGGGCAACTGGTATTATTTCATCTTTTTCTAAAGCGTCTGATAAAAAAGAGGGCATTTTCTGGGTAAATGGCTGGGTGATAAACTCTGGCTGGTATCATACAAAGCAGGACAGAAAAATGGTTTGCTTTTCAATTTCACCCTCAACTGGAGAACTTCTTCAGAGACTTCTTGATAGTGGCAATGTCATGGTGAAAGCAACTGTAAAAAGCAAAACATACGATGGCAGTATTTTTTCCATTACAGGACTCATTCCAGGAAAAAGAAAACAGGAAATTTGTTTTCTCAGCCATCTGTATGAGCCAATGATTACAGACAATGCAACAAGTGTTGCAGGCTTAATTGAACTGTGCAGGGTGTTCAACAAACTTATTGAAGAGAAAAAATTCGTCCCTGAATTCGGAATAAGATTTTTGTTTTCGATGGAAAGATATGGAATGATGCAGTTTTTTGAGAAAAAACATAATGTCATTTATGCTTTTAATGTTGATAGTATCTGCGACGATATTTTGAAAACAGAATCAATGAAATTCACTTTTTATGGAAGCCCCATAGCAATTCCTTTTTTCGGGGACTGGATTTTTGAGAAATTGCTTCTGAAACATTTCCATTATTCCTGGAAACAAGAGATACCGTCTTACGAGGACGATAGTTTTATCTCTGATTCTTCAATTGGAATCCCTTCTGGATACTTCCTTTCACATCCAGGCAAACTTCATCACAATAGCCTTCTTTCAGAGGCAGTAAATTGGAAACAGGGAAAAGAAGTGTTATGCGTTCTCGGAACATACGTTTTTATGCTTTGCTCTAATGATTTCAGAAAATCCCTTGCGAATTTAATAAAAATAACCGCAATGGAAGAACTTTATTCCTGTTTAAGCAAAATACAGATGCTAATTTCGCATTTTTCAGCCAGGAACATCGAAAACAGGGTATCTTATATGTCTGATTACATCAGGAGAAAATATCTTTCACTTGCAATATTTGGAATTAGACCAGAAAAGAATTTTCAAAGCAGGATATCAGGTACTGCCAAAAAGTTCATGAAAGAGATTTCTGAAAAAGCAAGTTGCGGTTCTGATGAAAATCTTTCAAGGGAAGATAAAAAGGCAAAAAATATCATTGTGACTTGGAGAAAACCACTTTTTATTTTTTCCCTTGCCGGTATCCCCCACAGCGCAAGAATTCATCCTCCTGAAACATTCTGGGCAGTGATCAACAGGGTGGATGGGAAAAAAGACCTGCTGGCAATTTATCAGGAAATGAGTTTTGAAAGAGAACAATACATGCTACCTCCAGTTTCAGAACAGGAAAAAAATGCGCTTACGAAATACATTCTGTATCTTGCAAAGTACAACTATGTAAAAGTTAAATACAGAACAGTGGTTTCAAAAGAACAGATAAAGGCAACATTAAGAAAACTTGGTATCAAAAAGGGTGATAGAATTATTGTTCATTCTTCTCTTTCTTCAATCGGTTATGTGAAAGGTGGCGCAGAAACAGTTTGCAGGGCATTGATGGAAATAATTGGCAAAAATGGAATTTTGATGATGCCTTCATTCAATCACGGACTCATTTTTGAGAAAAATCCTGATGCATATTTTTCACCGCTTGAAACACCAACAATCAATGGAGCAATCCCTGATGCATTCTGGAGAATAAAAGGTGTTTATCGCAGCTTAAACCCTACTCATTCATTTGCGGTCTGGGGCAATCGCGCCATTGAATTTGTTAAAGACCATCACAAGGTGCTCACAATGGGAAATGAAAGTCCTCTCCAACTTCTTGAAAAAGCAGCTGGAAAAATCGTTCTTATTGATACACCAACTGCGAATACCTTTCACCATGTTGTTGAGATGACAAACAATGTGCCATGTCTTGGACAAAGGACAGAAGAATATCCGGTGAAACTTCCATCAGGTAAAATTGTAAAAATCAGGACATGGGGATGGCGAGATGGAGTATGCGAGATTACAGACAAAGGCGCCTACTTTGACTATATGCTGAAACATAATTTATTTAAAAAAGGCCAACTTGGAAATGCCAGTGTCTATGTGGTTGACATGAAAATATGTAGAAAAGTCATTGAGAAATTCTTGAAAGGAAAAATAAAGGGATTTGGTGGATGTCAAGAATGCAGTATCAGACCGAGAAAGGTTGCTTGCACTGTTGAAAGTGACTGGGACCAGATGCATCAAAAAGTGAAACCAGATACAACTGCATTTATTGGCGATTATGAAATAACATGATTCTCATACTAATTTGACATCAAATTTATAGTTTTAAGCCAGTCAAAATAAGTGAGTGAA
>JBMFLH010000084.1:0-6785 GCA_049971295.1 Candidatus Ratteibacteria bacterium
AATAAAAAAAAGAGTAAGGACCGTCTTGAATTAAAAAAATTTTGTTCAAACTGCCGTAGGCACACGGTCCATAGAGAAATCAGATAGGCCTGTAGCTCTAACGGCAGAGCGGCGGTCTCCAAAACCGTAGGTTGGAGGTTCAAATCCTCCCAGGCCTGCAACAATGGTAAGAGACTATGCAAAAGATAAAAATGTTTTTGAAAGAAAGTCAGGCTGAGTTCAAAAAGGTCACATGGCCAAACTTTCAGGTGCTTAAACGGTCGACCTTCGCAGTAATTATTTTGATGATATTGATGGCAATCTATTTTGGAATTATTGATGTGATTTTTTCAAAAATGCTTCATGTGTTTGCGAGGTAATGATGAGTAAATGGTTTATAGTTCACGTGAGGACCGGACACGAAGAAAAGATTAAAAAATTAATTGAATCAAGACTTGCAAATACTGGCAATACCAGTATAAAGCAGATTATTATTCCAACAGAAGATGTGATCGATAGTACAAAAGGTGAGAAAACAGTGAGACCAAGAAAGTTTTTCCCTGGTTATTTGCTTATAGAAGCCGAAGATGATGTTGATGAAATGACATGGCATCTTGTGAAAACAACCAACGGAGTATTTAATGTCCTCGGTGCCGGGACAAGGCCGGCACCCTTGCAAAACAATGAAATCAACAATCTTTTGCGGGAAATTGAAGAGAGAAAGACAAAGCCAGTTCCAAAAGTGGAGTTTAGTAAGGGAGATAAAGTGGTGATAACAAATGGTCCCTTTCTTGATTTTACAGGTGTGGTGGAGGAAGTTAATAATGAAAGAGAAAGATTGAAAGTTAGCGTATCAATTTTTGGGAGGTCAACAATTTTAGAACTTAATTTCTGGCAGGTTGAAAAGGTGTGAACATGGCAGAAAAATCATCAAAACCGATTAAGGCAGTTGTGAAATTACAGATACCGGCAGGCCAGGCAACTCCAGCGCCTCCTGTTGGCCCGGCATTGGGTCAGCATGGGGTCAATATCATGGAATTTTGCAAGTCATTTAATGCAGCAACAAAGGGTAAAGAAGGAGATATTATTCCTGTAGTTCTCACGATATATGAGGATAGGACTTTTAAGTATCAGTTAAAGACACCACCCACTGCAGCATTATTGAAAAAGATGGCAAACATTGTGAAAGGTTCAGGGGTACCCAACAAAGAAAAAGTTGGCAAGGTCACAAGAAAACAGATTGAAGAGATAGCCAAAATAAAATTACCGGATCTTAACACAGAGGACCTTGCGCAAGCTGTAAAAATCGTTGAGGGCTGTGCAAAAAGCATGGGAATAGATATTATTGATTAAGGGGTAACGATGAAAAGACGATCCAAAAAGTATAAAGCAATTCAGGAGCGTTTGGAAAAAAAGGCAGTTTATTCGGCAGAAGAAGCTATTACTTTTATCAAAGCCAATCCCTCAGCTCGTTTTGATGAAACAGTTGACCTGTCTGTACATCTGGGACTTGATCTGAAGAAGCTTCAGCAACCTGTAAGAGGTTCTGTGAATCTTCCTCATGGGAGTGGGAAACAGGTAAAAGTACTGGTTTTTGCACAGGGGGAACATATTGAGAAAGCTCGCAATGCTGGCGCAGATTATGTTGGTGGAAATGAACTGGTGGAAAAAATTAAGAGTGGATGGATGGATTTTGATGCAGTAGTTGCTACACCTGATATGATGAGAAACATTGCTTCTTTAGGAAAAATTCTTGGTCCCCGCGGTTTGATGCCAAACCCGAAATCAGGGACTGTGACATTTGAAATAAACAGGATTGTAGAAGAATTAAAAAAGGGAAGAATTGAATTCAAGATGGATAAGGATGGAAACCTTCATATTCCTATCGGAAAGGTTTCATTTTCGCAGCAGCAACTTCTTGATAATTTGTACGCTGCCATCAGAGCAATTATTGCCGCTAAACCACAGGGTACAAAGGGTGTTTATTTAAAAAGCGCACACCTTTCTTCCACAATGGGACCATCTTTTCCAATAAACATCAGTAAAATTTCACAGGAAATCAAGTCGACTATTTCCTGATATAACAAGGTGAACGTATGAATAAAAACGACAAGGCTAAACTTTTGAAATTTCTATCAGATGAAATAGATTCCAGTAAGGTCTCAATTTTTGCAGAGTTTGCAAAACTTACAGTTAAAGAAATGGAAGAACTACGCAGAGAGATGAAAAAATATTCAACAAGAGTGATGGTTGTGAAAAACACCCTGGTAAGGAAAGCATTTCAGTCCTTTGCGCTTGATGAGGCTATGAAATTTATGGAGGGACCGAATGTGCTGGTCTGGAGTAAAACAGCTGATGAGTCAGATGTTGTGAGAGAACTTTTGAAATATTCAAAAAGTTCAGGAAAAATTAAGGTGAAATTCGGAATTTTGAATAAGTCGTTTGTGGGAGTTGATACTCTTGAAAAAATTGGTACACTTCCTCCAAAGAAAACTCTTCAGGCAATGGTAATTGGAGGGATTCGTGCTCCTTTGAATGGGGTTGTATATAACATTAAGTATCCAATAACACGTTTAATCCTTGTGTTAAAAACATTTTCTGAAAAAAAGGAGAAGGAAAAATGAGTGAGGAAAAAAAACTTTCAGTAGATGTGCTGGTTGATGCAATTGGAAGTCTTACTGCCGTGGAACTTGCGGACCTGGCAAAAAAACTTGAGGATAAGTTTGGCGTTCAGCCAGTTATGGCAACAGCAGCAGCTGCACCAGTTGCTACTGCTGAGCAGGCAACAAGTCAGACAGAAGAAAAGACATCTTTTGATGTGATTTTGACCAGTTTTGGGGCAAACAAGATTCAGGTAATTAAAGAGGTCAGAGCGATTACAAATCTTGGTTTGAAAGAAGCTAAGGATCTTGTGGAATCTCTTCCTAAACCATTGAAGGAAAAGGTGAGTAAGGAAGAAGCTGAAGAAATAAAGAAAAAACTTGAAGCTGCTGGTGCCACTGTCGAAATAAAGTGAAGGTCCATTAATTTTAAAAACCCTTAACGGGGGTAAGGAAGAATATGGAAACGAAACATGTGCAGATTCCAGATTTACTTAAGGTTCAAATAGAACCCTATAAAAGGTTTCTTCAGAAGGATATTCTTCCAGAAAAGAGGGAGAGAATCGGGCTTGAAGAAATACTCAGAAAAGTTTTTGTTGAGACAGAACTTTTTCCTGGTGAAAAACGGCATGTAATAGCCAGTGACGACGGTTCACTGTTTCTTGAGTACATCAGCTACACGATAGAAGACCCGATTGAGTCCGACATTGAATGCATGGAGAAAGGAATTACCTACGGCGGCAAGTTCAAGGTAAAATTCAGATTATACAAAAAAGATAAAACCCACAACAAGATAGAAAGCGTTAGAGAAGCTCAGGATGTTTATCTCGGGCTTATGCCTTTGATGACAGAACGTGGTACGTTTATCATCAATGGAATTGAAAGAACTGTCGTGAATCAAATACAAAGATCCCCGGGAGTTTATTTTAAGGAGGAGGAGGAAATCGGACAAAGGCCTACCTTTTCTGCCCGCATTTTCCCATCTCGTGGTCTATGGATGGAATTTCATCCAGAGTTGCATCATAATACTACATGCCTTTATGTATATTTCGGAAAAAGGAAGGTTTACGCAACCACACTTCTTAAGGCTCTGGGATATTCTCCTTTTGAAATAATATCTTTATTTTATGAGCATCCTGATAAGGTTCCCAATGACAGTATTATAAAGACAACACTTGAAAAAGATGCTGATATTAAGACAACAGAAGATGCTATCAGGAAAATTTATGTTGAGTTAAGACCTGGTTTTCCGATGGAAGAGAGGGAAGCAAAAAGCTTTTTCAAAAGGTTATTCTTTACCTCTGACACATACGACCTTTCACCTGCAGGAAGGATGCAGATTAACAAGAAACTTGGTTTGAACTTAAAGGAATTGCATCTTACCCCGGATGATATTATCCGCACCATAAAATATTTGCTCAATCTTATGGAAAGGAATGAAGGTGAAACCGATGATATAGACCACCTTGGTAATAAAAGGGTGAGAACATCAGCTGAACTGGTGAAAGAGCATGTATACGAAGGATTGGTCAGGCTAGCACATTTTGTAAAGGAAAGAATGGCAATTATTGATAAGACACAGAATATTTCTCCGCAGGACCTTTTGAATAGCAGAATTTTTTCTACAGTTGTTGAAGAATTTTTCGCTCGCAACCAGCTTTCTCAGTTTCTTGACCAGGTCAATCCGCTTTCTGAACTAACAAATAAAAGAAGAGTCACTGCTATTGGAGAAGGTGGTGTAAAGGAAAGAAAACGGGCTGGCTTTGAAGTACGAGATGTTCATTATACCCACTTTGGAAGGATATGTCCGATAGAAACTCCAGAAGGTGCAAATGTTGGTTTGATTAATTCCTTAACAGTCTATGCTGAAATTGATGACATGGGTTTTATCAGGACACCTTATTACAGGGTCAGAAACGGTAAAATTCTTTTTGATGAGGTGGTCCATATATCCGCAGATGAAGAAGATAATTATGTTGTTGCACCCCCTGATGTTCCTTTTAATCCGAAGACAGGAGAAATTATTCCTGAAACAATACGGGTGAGGTCTAAAGGTGGAGAGTTTACTGAAGCCAGCAAAGATCAAATCGAGCTAATTGGTGTTTCTCCAAAACAAGTAGTAAGTTTAAGTGCTTCTCTGATTCCCTTTCTTGAACATAACGACTCCAACCGTGCGTTGATGGGTTCGAACATGCAAAGACAGGCAGTACCACTGTTAAGAACAGAACCCCCTCTTGTGCGGACCGGCATGGAGAAGAAGGTTGTTATGGATTCAGGTATTGTGGTTAAAGCAATCAATTCAGGGGTTGTTTCCTACGTTGATGCAAAAAAAATTATTATTGAACGTGATGAAAAAGGTATGTTTCCGTGGCAGCATCACGATGTTTATTATCTTCAGACATTTCGTAGAACAAATCAGGACACCTGTTTCCATCAAAAACCTATCGTTTCTCCTGGACAGAAAGTAAAGAAGGGTCAGATTATTTCCGATGGTCCTGCTGTATCGTTTGAAGGCAATCTGGCTCTTGGCAGAAATTTGCTTGTTGCGTTTATGCCATGGCGTGGTTATAACTTTGAAGATGCAATTGTGTTAAGTGAAAGATTGGTGAAAGAAGATACCTTTACTTCAATTCATATTGAAAGATTTGAAGTGACTGCTCAGGAAACAGAACGCGGACCTGAAGAAATCACAGCAGATCTTCCAAATGTTTCTGAGGAAGAGCTAAAAAATCTTGATAAAAACGGTATTGTTAGAATAGGAGCAGAGGTAAATCCGGGAGACATACTTGTTGGTAAGATCACTCCGAAGGGCGAAGCAGAACTGACGCCAGAGGAGAAATTATTGAGAGTAATATTTGGTGAAAAGGCAAGAGATGTTGCAAACACGTCTCTCACTGTGCCGCCGGGTATTCATGGAGTGGTTGTAAATGTGAAGACATATTACCCTTCTGACAGGATACCAGAGGAAGATATAAAGAAACAAATTGAGGAAATTGAAAAAGAACTGAAAAAGAAAAAAAATACTGTTCGTAAAATTATTACTGATCAGATAAAAAGTATTCTTTCCAGCCATAGGATTTCTTCAACGAGATTAGGTACAAGTCCTGAAAGCTGGGATAAAATTGTTAATTCGATTGATAGGGACGACGTAAAAGACCAGGTCAAAAAAATTGTTGAGATCGGGAAAAAAGAAATAGAAAAACTTGACCAGGATGCGAAGAACGAAGAAATAAAAATTCGAAGGGGTTGTGAACTTGAACCAAATGTGATATGCAAGATTTCTGTTGAAATAGCAATAAAAAAGAAGGTGGCGGTTGGCGACAAGATGAGTGGTAGGCATGGCAATAAAGGTGTAATTTCTGTTGTACTTCCAGAAGAGGATATGCCATTTCTTGAGGATGGTACACCGGTTGATATTGTTTTAAATCCTCTTGGGGTTCCCTCTCGGATGAACATCGGACAAATTCTGGAGACCCATCTTGGATGGGCATTGAAAACACTGGGCTATTCAATGGAAACGCCTGTATTTGAAAGTTTAAAAGAGTTTGAGATAAAACAGAAACTTAAAGAAGCCGGATTACCTGAGGATGGTAAAACTATACTGTACGATGGCCAAACCGGGGAACCATTCGCTCAACCCGTGACTGTTGGTTATATATATATGATGAAACTTATTCACCTGGCTGATGAAAAGTTTCATGCTCGTTCGGTTGGGTCCTATTCATTGATAACCCAGCAACCACTTGGTGGAAGAGCTCAGTTTGGTGGTCAGAGATTCGGTGAGATGGAAGTTTGGGCTCTGGAAGGATATGGTGCCAGCTATACACTTCGTGAAATGCTGACGATAAAGAGCGATGATATCAAAGGACGTAAGAAGGCGTATGAAAGCATTGTGAAAGGGCTGGATTATCAGGAGGAAAATCTTCCTGAGTCTTTCCATGTGTTAACCAAGGAATTAAATGGACTGGGTTTTGATCTGAGGGTTGAAAGAAAAAGAAAATCTGACGAAGAAAGAGATGTGGTCTCGATAAGAATTGCACCGCCAATGGTCATACGGTCGTGGTCATATGGAGAAGTTAAGAAAGCCGAGACATTGAATTATAGAACCAATAAGCCAGAGAGAGATGGTCTTTTCTGTGAAAAAATTTTCGGTCCTGTGAAGGATTGGGAATGTGCCTGCGGGAAATTTAAGAAACAGAGGTATCG
>JBMFLH010000085.1:0-6476 GCA_049971295.1 Candidatus Ratteibacteria bacterium
GGGCGCATCTGAAACATCTTCACCAACACGGTGAAACAGAATATTTGAAACAGGCGCTCGAAGTATTGAAGGAAAAACATATAGACATTGATTTAAGCGAGATAATCGAAGTTCCGTGCTGCCCTGGCATGAAAATTGTTGAAAGAACAAAACAACCGCAAACGCACGATAAAAATATCAGCGTACCATCTCAATTAAGGCAGTGGCCCGTTCAGTTGCATCTAATAAATCCACTCGCCCCATATTTTAAAAACGCCGATTTGCTCATCGCTGCTGATTGCACAGCATATGCCTATGGCAACTTTCACAACGAATTTCTAACAAACAAAAGCATTGTTATCGCCTGTCCAAAACTCGACCAGGGTATCGACAGATATGTAGAAAAAATCAGGCAGTTAATCGATGATGCCAGGATAAATACAATCACAGTGGTCGTCATGGAAGTCCCATGCTGTATGGGGTTGGTGAAAATTGTTGAGCAGGCCACCCAAAAAACAAAAAGAAAGGTCCCTGTTAAACAAGTCGTGGTCAGTATAGAAGGAAAAATACTTGAGGAACAGTGGATATAAAATGATTGGAAAAAATCGTTATAGGAGGCAATATGAAAATCGATGGAAAAGAGTTAAAGGTTGACAGTCTTGTTATTCACGGAGGACAGGTTCCTGACCCAGCAACAGGTTCGAGGGCAGTGCCCATCTATCAAACCACTTCCTATCAATTTAGAGATACTCAACATGCTGCGGACCTTTTTGCTTTGAAGGAATTTGGAAACATCTACACAAGGATAATGAATCCAACCACAGATATTTTTGAAAAAAGAATGGCTGCAATTGAAAAAGGCGTTGGAGCGCTGGCAGTTGCAAGCGGTCAGGCAGCAATTACGCTTGCAATTTGTAATATCGCTCAATCCGGAGATGAAATTGCTTCAGCAGATAATCTATATGGCGGCACATACAATTTGTTTCACTATACACTGCCGAAATTTGGAATCAGGGTAAGATTTTTCCCTTCAGACAATCTTGATGCTCTCAGAGAAATTATCACTCCCAGAACAAAAGCCGTTTACGCTGAATCAATAGGGAATCCAAAACTTGATGTAGCAGACCTCGAAAAAATCGCAGATATTGCCCATAGAAACAGTGTTCCATTTATCCTTGATAATACAGTTTCTCCGTATCTTCTCCAACCATTTGATTACGGAGTTGATATTATCGTGTATTCTGCAACAAAATTTATAGGAGGTCATGGAACATCCATAGGTGGAGTTATTGTTGACTCTGGCAATTTTAACTGGGATAACGGAAAATTTCCTTTAATCTCTGATCCTGATCCAAGTTATCACGGGCTGAATTTCATAGAGGCCTTAAAACCAATAGGAAATGTCGCTTATATTATAAAGGCGCGAGTCAATCTTTTAAGGGACCTTGGACCAGCGCTGTCGCCTTTTAATGCGTTTCTTTTTCTTCAAGGATTGGAAACACTTCATTTAAGAATGCCACGGCACTCAGAAAATGCCCTACAGGTTGCTGAGTTTCTCGAAAAACATCCGAAGGTCTCCTGGGTCAGGTATCCCGGACTGAAAAACAGTAGCGAGAAAGAAAAAGTGAAAAAATATCTGAAGAAAGGAGCAGGTGCGATTGTTGGGTTTGGAATTAAAGGCGGCATGGAAGCAGGGAAAAAATTTATTGATTCCCTTCAGTTGATTTCTCATGTCGCCAATGTTGGTGATGTAAGAACCCTTGCTATCCATCCTGCCTCAACCACTCATCAGCAACTTTCTCCCGAGGAACAAAAGGCAACAGGTGTAACAGAAGATTTTGTTAGGTTATCAGTTGGACTTGAACATATTGATGATATCATTTACGATATAAAACATGCTCTTAAAAACATATAACAAAGGGGGCAGATGAAAATTTTTAAAGATATTACAGAGACAATAGGCAATACTCCTCTTGTGAGATTGAACAGAATTACACAAGGTATTAATGCGACTGTGCTGGCTAAACTTGAATCATTCAATCCTCTGTCAAGCGTTAAAGACAGAATTGGTGTGGCGATGATTGAGGACGCAGAAAAAAAAGGCATTTTAAAGAAAGATTCTGTGATTATTGAACCCACAAGTGGTAATACTGGTATTGCACTTGCCTTTGTTGCCGCATCAAAAGGATATAAACTGATTCTTACAATGCCTGAAACCATGAGTATCGAAAGAAGAAAATTACTTTCTATTTTTGGGGCTAAACTTGTGTTAACACCTGGTAGTGAAGGTATGGCAGGTGCGGTGAAAAAGGCAGAAGAACTTGCAAAAAAAATCCCAGATGCAGTCATTTTACAACAATTTAAAAATCCAGCAAATCCAGAAATACACAGAAAAACAACTGCTGAAGAAATCTGGAACGATACGGATGGCAAGGTTGATATTCTTGTCAGCGGTGTTGGGACAGGAGGAACAATCACAGGAGTCGCAGAAGTAATAAAAAAACGAAAAAAATCTTTCAGGGCAATTGCTGTCGAACCAGAAGCATCTCCTGTACTGTCAGGTGGAACACCAGGCCCGCACAAAATTCAGGGCATCGGCGCTGGCTTTATTCCTGATGTTCTCAATATGAAAATCGTGGATGAGGTCATAAGGGTGAAGGAAGAAGATGCGGGTGAAATTACAAGGAAGCTGGCAAGATTAGAAGGGATTCTTGCTGGTATTTCAAGCGGGGCAGCGTGCTGGGCTGCTCTGGAAGTTGCAAAAAGAAAGGAATCAGAAAATAAAACCATTGTCGTTATTCTACCTGATACAGGAGAAAGATATCTATCTACATGGCTTTTTGAACAAACATAATTAGTCAATGCGCACCAAAAGAGGTTGACAAATGCAAAATTTAGAGATGGTTGAAACAAAATTTTTCAGGTTTGCTTACCCACCCGATAAGATTGTGCTTGAGTGTGGCGAAAAAATTGGACCTGTTACTATTGCTTATGAAACATACGGAAAACTTAATAGCACGAAAACAAACGCCATATTGATTTTACATGCACTTTCAGGTGATGCCCACGCTGCTGGCTACCACAAGGGTGATGAAAAACCTGGTTGGTGGGATAGTATGATCGGCCCTGGTAAAGCATTTGATACAACGAAATACTTTGTGATATGCTCAAATGTTTTGGGTGGCTGCAAGGGTTCCACAGGCCCATCAAGTATCAATCCTGAAACCGGCAAACCCTTTGGGACTGACTTTCCTATCATCACAATACGAGATATGGTAACATGCCAGATGCATTTGATTGATTTTCTGGGGATTGAAAAATTGCTATGCGTGGCAGGAGGGTCTATGGGCGGTATGCAGGTTCTTGCGTGGATGACACAATTCCCGGATAGAATCAAAAGTGCCATTCCGATTGCCACTGCCATCAAACATTCAGCACAACAGATCGCATTCAATGAGGTTGGCAGACAGGCAATTATGGCAGATCCGAACTGGAGAAATGGGTTTTATTATGGATACAAGGTACCTGCAAACGGCTTGGCAATTGCAAGAATGATAGGACATATTACATACATGAGCGATATCTCAATGGCGAACAAATTCGGTAGATTGAGAAATACCTGCAAGTCTTCAAAATTCCAGGTAGAGTTTGAGGTAGAAAAATATCTTCATTACAGGGGAAATAGTTTTGTGAAAAGATTTGATGCCAATTCTTATCTTTACATTACAAAAGCAATGGATATGTTTGACGCATTTGACACCGAAGACAGAGAAAAATCGCTCAAAAAAATCAGCGGAAGCATTCTTGTTATTTCTTTCAAATCAGACTGGCTGTATCCCTGCTATCAATCAAAAGAAATTGTAAAGGCATGCAAAAGGGCAGGCCTTAATGTTTCCTATTGTGAAATTGAGTCCTCATACGGTCATGATGCCTTTCTTCTTGAAATCAAAGAACAGACACACCTGATAAAAAATTTTTTGAAAAAGGTTTATTCTGGGAACGAAAATGAAAGTTAAAAACCAGGTGCGACTCGACCACAGGATCATTATTGATATGGTAAAAGAAAAATCAAGTGTTCTTGACCTGGGTTGTGGTGATGGAGAACTATTAAAACTATTGGTTGAACGAAAATCCTGCACAACACAGGGTATAGAAATTTCAGAACAACTTGTTTATATCTGTATTGAAAAAGGATTAAATGTGATCCATGGAGACATTGACACTGGACTTTCTGAGTACCATAACAATTCTTTTGATTATGTAATACTTAATCAGAGCTTGCAACAGGTTCTGCACTTTGAAAATGTTTTTGATGAGGCAATGAGGGTTGGGAAAAATGTAATTATTGGTATACCAAATTTTGCATATTACCCTGGAAGGTTTCAGGTGTTTTTTCTCGGAAAAACTCCTGTTACCTCTACTCTACCTTACAAATGGTACGAAAGCCCTAATATCAGATGGCTTAGTATTTCAGATTTTATTTTTTTCTGCAACAGGAAAAAGGTAAAAATTCTCAAATCCGTTTATTTTAGTAAAAATTCTTTTGTTAAACTCTTTCCCAATTTTTTTGCAGGTTCTGCAATTTTTCTTATTAAAGGTTTAGATTAATCCAACAATACTATTGCCCTTCTCAAAATTTTTATAACATCAGTAATATCAACCTGTACATTATCATCCATATTTGCAAGATATATTAACCAATCAGGATATGGACTTTGGTATGTCTGATCTGCAATCGTTACAGACAGTCCAATTGCCATTCTTAAACACAATATGACATCTGAAATATCAATTTGTGAATCTCCATTAATATCACCTTTTGTTCCCTGTCTGGTTGAAAATGAAGTAAAATCACTCCACTGACTCCATGCACCATAACCATCCTGATACCTAACTCTCCATGAATATTGCGTATTCCCAGGAAGCGAAGGCAGAGTAATGGAAGTAAGATGACTTGTATCTCTTTTTGTATCAAAAACTGGTTCTCCGTTTTTTGTCGCAAGAAAAACCTGCCACTGTGATGCCACATGCTGGGTGTGAGTGCCCGGGACAAAAGCGCTTGAAGTCAATGTCACAGGTTGTGAAACATCTTGAGCTCCGTCAATGGGCGATTGATTTTGCGGTTTTTGGGGTGGGGTTATACCACCTGCTTCTGTAGTAAATGATGTAGCATTGCTCCACTGGCTCCACACATTGTCACCATTTTTATGTCTTACCTGAAACCAATAAGTTGTATTTCCTTCAAGCAAAACAGGAGTATTGTAATTGGTTAAATTCATTGTGTCTTCGCCACTATCCCATGTTAATGCTTCAATGCTTTCTCCATCTTTCCACATTCTCCATTGCGATGCACTATGAATTGTACTTCCCTGACCAGGGTTAAATTGGCTTGATTGTAACAAATAAGAAACAGGAGATACTGGTGATTGTGGTGCAATCGCCTGAGGTGTGACTGGTGGATATGCCTGAACTATCGTCATCAAATTACCAGTAATCGGGTCTCCCTCGCATGTAACAGGCAGCGATGAATCTTTTGCATGAGCATACACATCTGAATTTTTCAAAATATCAACCCCAAAGGTCTGTCCTATTGATGCTGTCCCATTAAAGTTGAAAACAACAAGATATTTCTGGTTGATTCCAAAATAAATTTCTTTGTTTATATTTGAAAACGTAATTTTATTTCCTGATATAACCCCGGTTGAAACAAGTGTTTCATACGTTCCGTTATTATCTGAATCAAGGTAAAGTTTTGCGCTTGAAAGAGCAGTTGAAATATTCCCTGTTCCTTTTGCTGTCACAATAACACTATCAAAAACAACATTTTCATTTGTTTCATATTTCAAATTCAGAATAAAAGAAAGCATTCTAACATTTTCAGCCCCTGAAGATATATTTGAAGATGGAATATCCTCGAACTTTTGTTTTACAATGCCTGGCAATGGTGGATAGGAAACAATTGTTGAGGAACCGGTAATACCATTGGCAAAAACAATGACCAGGTTTCTTGAGAACTCAAAGCCACTTTTTTCAGCTGTAATAAAGTAATATCCAGGGTCAAGATTAAGAACAAAAAACTGGCTTGATGAACTTGTTTCAGAAAGTGTTGTATCAGGATTATTATCTTCGTTAAAATAAAGAATATCAGGATTTAATCTTGTTCCATTTCTATTATAAATAACAATTTTTGCACCTGCCACCGGGTTAGCGTTGATTGTTTCAAGTTCTCCTATAATATCTCCTTTACCAGAGATATGGCTTTTGCCGAAACTGGATAAAAAAGCATTATAAACATCCAGAGGAATAATAAAAAATTCTTCTTCAACTCTCCAAGTAAAATATGTGTCAACATAGTTTGTTTTTGATAGTTTCAGTACCCCGTACTGGGCGGGATTAACCAATAATGTGAAAGAACCGTCTGAGGCTGATGTGGTGGTTGTTATTGTACCAGGAATTGAAACTGTTGCACCTGATACTGGATTTTCATCCCACATAAC
>JBMFLH010000086.1:0-6343 GCA_049971295.1 Candidatus Ratteibacteria bacterium
CAACAAATGGAAGTCGTGGTGGGAGAAGAACAAGGATACATTTCAATTTCCTGAAGAGGAGATGCAATCAAAAAATCATCATCAATAACAACAGTTATTTCAAAGATACACGCTATCTGTCGGTTGTTTGAATTTATAATAATGAAGAAATTTTCAAAAAACCTTCTCTTTTTATTTTTTTGAATTTGGTTTAACATAATTGGTAATAGATCAACAAGGAGATGATACGATAACCGTCAAATGGTGAACAACTCTGGATGGAGATAAAATAGATAGTCTATCTGGAGTAGATAGGTTATAGGTTTTATTTTACCGTGGGGCTTCATTGCTCCCATAAAGAGGCGTACATGAAAATTTGCATCATCGGCGGCACAGGACATATTGGAGAAAACCTTGTCAGGATGTTGCTTGTAGAAAAATCTCAGATATTCCTGATAACAAGGGGAAATAGGCCTGTTCCTGACAACCAATGCATTAAATTTATCAAGAAAACTTATGATAACAACCTCACTGAATGGCAAAAATTGTTTGATGAAATTCAACCGGACATTATCATTGACATTCTTGGAGGCAATGCTCTTATTGTTTATGATGCTTGTAGAAAATATTGCAAACATTTTATTGTCTGCGGTTCAATTTGGATGTTTGGAGAAGCAAAGGTAGTGCCCACACCTGAAATTACTCAATCTGCCTGCAATTTCCCAGGATACGCAAAACGATATGCTGAAATGCTGAAACTCAAAGATGAAGCAAAAATAGATGGAATGAGATTTACTGCCATTATGCCGCCCAATATTTGTGGACCAGGGAAAATTCCCCTTGATTGCTATGGAAGCCGCAGTATTGAAAATCACAAAAACCACATGCGCGGAACACCAGTGCCTTTACCTGAACCAGGACAAACCCTGATTGGTCCGTGTGATGCAGAAGATGTAGCGAGGGGTTTTTATCTTGCTGTGATGGACCCAGAAATGGCTGCTGATGAAATTTTTAATGTAGGTTCATCTTATGCGATTACAGCAAAAGAGTTTGTCGAAACGTACGGAAAAATTTACAAGGTGGAAATTCCGATTGAATGGACGAGCTGGAAGGAATACAGTCAGGAAATTAACCCGCAGCCAGAAGCCAATTTCCATTTCAAAGCCCATATGTGTCCTGACATTTCGAAAATCTCAAAAAAACTCGGTTATAAACCAAAATATACACCTGAAGAAACAATGGAACGAGCTGTTTGCTGGATGAAAGAGCAGAATATGATTTGAAAAGGAGTTAATATGAGGATTTTGATTATAGACACATTAAGACCAGACCATTTTGGCTGTTACGGTATCACAGAAACACAAGCCCAAATATTGACAGTATTGCTTCACAGGGTATTGTTTTTACCAATTACTATTGTTCAGACGCTCCGTGTCTTCCAAGCAGGGCGGCTCTTATTACAGGAAAACATGGTATTCATACGGTAGTTATCAACCATGGTGGTCGAATGGCAGATATGTTTCCTGAAGGAAAAAACAGGGGCTTTGGCGACTGGTTAAGGTATCACTCGTTGTAGGGAGTGCTTGCCTTCAACAGGTTCCACACAGTGTCAATATCAACATTTGCTGGAAGACATGGTGCATGGTGGTTTCATTCAGGACTGAACGAAGTTTACGACATTGGACCGAATGGTATGGAATCTGCAGAAGAGATCACACCGATTGTTCTTGACTGGATTGATAGAAATGCTGAAAAAGATAACTGGTGTCTTCATGTTCATTACTGGGACCCGCATACTCCTTACAGAGTTCCACAACACTCTGGAAATCCATTTGAAAACGATCCGCTACCATCCTGGATTACAGAAGAAACAGTGGAAAAATGGAAAAAGTTTGTGGGAGGCCATTCAGCGCTTGATTATGGAATGTTTGGTCCAGCGCCTGTCCAGGAAAAATTTCCAAAGCATCCTGCTATTATTGACAGTATGGAAGCAGCAAGAAAAATGATAGACGGATATGATTGTGGAATAAGATTTACTGACCAGCACATTGGAATAATTTTTGACCTGTTGGCTTCAAAAAAGGTACTTGATGATATGACAGTCATCATTACTTCTGACCACGGAGAAAATCTTGGAGAATTAGGTTGTTGCAGTGAGTATGGAACAGCAGATTACATCACCCATCGCACTCCACTGATTATTCGCTTGCCAGGGCGAGAAAAAAACACAATTGACAGTGGGCTTCATTATAACATTGACCTTCTTCCTACACTTGCTGAATTGCTTGGAATTAGAGCACCTGAAGGCATTGATGGAAAAAATTTCGTCCAGAGTATAAAAAATGGGATTGACTGTGGCAGGGAATACCTTGTTTTAAGTAAGTGCTGTCATGGCTGCCAGCGGTCTGTAAGATGGAAGGACTATATTTACATCAGAACATACCACGATTTTTACCATCTGTACCCTGAAGAAATGCTTTTCAATATCAAACACGACCCGCATGAACAAAATGACCTTGCTGAAAAACATCCCGAACTGTGCACTGAAGCAGCCCGTCTTTACCTCAAATGGCACGATGAAATGATGAAAAATTCGCAATACCCTGTGGACCCATTATGGCTTGTTTTGAAAGAAGGAGGACCATTCCATTTGCGAGGACGGTTGAAAGAATACCGCAAACGACTTGAAGAAACAGGTAGAGCATGGGCAATACCAGAGTTAAAAAAACGTCATATAGGAGAATTCTAATGGAAAAAAATGTCTTCAATAAACTTGAAAAATGGTGGAATCAGGAAAATAAAAAACCATTGATTAGTGTCTTCATAGTGAAGGAAAAAAATCTCATCTCGCTCAATGAGTTCTGGCCTGAACAAAAACAGGTTGATTTTGAAAAACTCGTTGAGGCTCAAATATCAAACGCAAAAAAACTTGATTATCTCGGAATTTGTCATCCGTCCCTTCCACATCAATGGGGCGATCGTGGAACTCCCATGACAATGTGCGCTTACCTTGGCTGTGATGTAATTTTTGGCAAGGATACAATCTGGTTTGAAAAATTCGTTGATGACTGGGAAAAATTAAAAATCAAGTTTGATGAGAAAAATCAGTATATTCAGATAAGCAAAACATTGCTGGAAAAACAGGTTGAAAAGATGGAGGAAGGTTTTGTCATAATGATGCCTGATTTTGGAGACGCACTAACCTGTTTTTCCCTCATGAGAGGCGTAGAAAACCTGTTGATGGACATTCTTGAAATCCCTGAAATCATAAAAGAAAAAATTGATGAGTTTATAGATGCGTGGATTGCTGCGCACAGATTTTTCCATAAAATTTACGGCAAAAAATTACCAGGAGATTCTTCCTGGCTCCTGTGGGCGCCAGGACCAACTTACGCCTGCCAGAGTGATTTTTCAACAATGATATCTCCAGAATTATTTGAAAAATTTGTGGTTTATGAACTTGAAAAAATTAAAAATTATCTCCAGTATATCGTCTGGCATCTTGATGGTCCTGATGAAATCAAACATCTTGATATTCTTTTGTCCCTTCCGTACATCAGAGCCATTCAGATTACCCCAGGCGCCGGCAGGCCGGGGTGCGCTTCTGAATTGTGGATGCCACAAATAAAAAAAATTCTTGGAAAAGGAAAGAATGTGATTCTGTATGCATCCTCAAAGGAAGAATTTGAGACACTTATCAAAAATTTTCCGTCAGGCAACGTCATCATCTCCACCGGCCTTGACATAAACAAAGAGAGAGATAAAGAGTTTTTGAAAGTTATTGAACCTTATCTGTAAAGAATTTGTTTGACAATTTTTGAAAAGAAAGGATAATATTTCACATCCAGAATGTCAATGATTTTTTCAAAGGGGGACAAAAATGGAATTGAAAAAAAACTGTCAGTTTGCGCTTCTTGTGCCGACCAGCATGGGAATCAGGTTAACACCCGTGGATAACCAGCCGCTTCATTGCAGCACCAGTTTCATTATGCAGGCAACAAGTGCTGAAAGTAATGTTGCAAGTGTTTCTTCATACCTCGGATTGCCAGTAAAAATTCTTACTGCATTTGTCAAGGGTAGCCCCATTGCCAGGTTCATCAAGGACAATCTTGAAAGTCGCCATATCGTTGTGGAAGCGAAAGAAGTGGCTCAGGGTGGCCCATGGGGATACAGACACCAGATTAATTTTGCAGACACAGGTTACGGAGCAAGAGGACCAAAGGTATGGAACGACAGGGCAGGTGAAGTTGGTAGAACCCTTAAAGCAGATGATTTTGACCTTGAAAGGATTTTCGGTAAAGAAGGCGTGCAGATTGTTCATATGTCAGGCCTTTTTGCTGCCCTTTCTCCAGAAACAGGGAATTTCTGCCAGCACATTGCAAGGAGTGCCAAAAAGTATGGAACCCGCATTTCATTTGACCTGAACTATCGCGCTTCTTTCTGGAAGGGACGGGAAAAAGAACTGAGAACCATTTTTACTGAAATTGCGTCGCTTTCTGATATTCTCGTTGGCAATGAAGAGGATTTTCAACTTTGCCTTGGGATTGAAGGACCAGAGCCAGGTGGGAAAGGACTGAAGGCACAGATTGATGCATTCAAGGGAATGATTGAAAACGTAAAAAAGTGTTTTCCGCAGGCAGGTGTGTTCGGTACAACTTTGAGAGAGGTCATCAGTGTCCAGCAGCATCTGTGGGGAGCGATTGTATCTGTTGGTTCAAACTGGTATGTTGTTGAACCCAGAGAAATTTTCGTCCTCGACAGAATTGGCGGTGGTGATGGATTTGTTGGCGGATTGCTGTATGCGATTTTAAAATCGATGCCAGAAGAAAAGTGGATACAGTTTGCCTGGGCATGCGGAGCTCTGGCTGTGACGATGCTGACTGATTATTGTCAACCAGTAGATGAAGAAGAAATCTGGAGCATCTGGGAAGGCAATGCCAGGGTGAAAAGATAATTACTGGTATTTTTCAGTGATATCTCTTACCAGTTTTACCCACTTTTTCAGCCGCTGCGGCTCATTCTGAACTGTTTCAATGTCTTTGAGAACTACGATGGCGTGGCAGTATTTCAATGAATTCATTGCATCAGAAACAATGGCTTTGATTCTTGTTTCATCAAAGCCATAGCTCACCATATCAGCAGGATTTGGTCTCCAGGAGAGCACATAATCGGTTTTTATCTGTTCTGCACAGCGACGGACATTTGCTGTGGGTGTGACTGCAATAATACGAAGGTTGGAAATTTGTCTCAACATATCGATTTTTTCTGTGAGATTTTCACAACAACCATAAGCAACAAGACCAAAATTTTCTAAAATTGGCTTTTGATACTGCAAAAGAAACTCTTCGTGCATTGCTGGTGAAATCAATGTATATTCCTGCGCTGCAGAATAACCCCAGATGTGTTTTCTTTTCCTGGGACCAGAATTGAGCACGGGCGGTTCAAGTTCCCTGCAATATGGCATCGCCTGATTAACATGATTAACAAGAGTAATGTCACCTGCGTCTTCTGCCTGTTTCTGTTCTGCAAGGATACCATCTCTCATAAAGGATAATAATTTATGAAGATGTTCTGGTGCATCGTACATATCAAGCATCAGTTGCTGGTGGCCTCGCAATCTTCCAAGGTGAGTTGAAATGTCCATCGCAAAACCAAGACACAATGGACCTCTGTCAACTGCCACTGGAATAATGTCTCCAATTGTATCATTGAGCAGATTAAATCTCTCTCTTGTTTTTTCCTCATCGATTTTGTGCTGGGGAGCACGCAGCATCTCCATCATACTCCAATCCCTGAGTACTGTCTGGTATCTTCCTGCGCCGCCGTCCTGTGATGATTTTATGAATGAAGCAGGGAGCCCCCATAGACCATTCCATGAGGCCTGAGTAAAAACAGCTCTCACTGTTAAAAATGGCTCTGCAATCCAGTCGTCTCCTATCTCATGTTGGAATAGATACATCTTGAACAGTCTTTCGTAAGTACGGAGAAACTCGTCCTCGCATGACAGTGTATTGTCACCAAATACATCCCAGCACCAGACATTGTGCATGCCAAAACTGACAAGAATTAATACTCTTGTGCGCTGTAAACTATTTTTCTCTGTCCAGAGCTTCCTGCGTTCATTATAGACAGTATCATTGCAAATTTCCATATATTTTCTGGCAAGTTCTCTGAGTATTGCACGGTCTTTTTTTTGTACCTTCATTTTCTCCCTTTTCCTGTAATATTAAGAGCGTTTGCATTTACTGATTTCCTGTAACAGTTTAGTTTTCATAAAAATAGTTTAGTTCTTTTTACATTCTATCCTTCAGCCATTGACTGTCAAATTTTTACTCACATCTTAATTTTGCCCCCCAATTTTTGT
>JBMFLH010000087.1:0-6144 GCA_049971295.1 Candidatus Ratteibacteria bacterium
CTCTAACATACTTTCAATTTAATAAAAAAATCTAGTTAACGAAAACAACAAAAATCATATTTTAAATTTTACTTCTTTGTTATTCTGTAGGTATAGTATTGTTCAACAAGCCCAAAAATATTCATGGTAACCCAGTATAAGAGTAATCCAGAAGAAAAATTGTAGAAGAGAACCAGCATCATCAATGGCAACATAATATTCATAAATTTTTGAGAGTGTTCAACGGATGGTGTCATTTTTTGCTGGAAAAATGAACTTACAAACATTAGAACCGGCAATATATTAATTGGAAAATTTCCTATTGTTGCAACAGTATCAGGAAGAGAAAGGTCTTTTATCCAGAAAATAAATTTGCTTCCTCTCAAAAATATTGAATTCCTTAATGCAAGGAAAAACCCAACAAAAATTGGTATCTGAACAAGCATTGGAAGACATCCTCCAAAAGGATTAATTTTATATTCCTTGTAAAGGTTCATCATTTCCTTCTGCAACATCTGTGGATTATCCTTATATTTTTTCTGTATATCCTGAAGATAGGGTCTCAATTTCTGTAGTTGCTTCATAGATCTTAAACTGCTTCTTGTAAGTGGGAAAAAGATGATTTTTATTAAAATCGTAAGAATTATGATTGAAAAACCCCAGTTTGGGACAAATTTGTGGATGGAGTTCAGAACATGAAAAATCAATCTACCCATCGAAACAAAAAAACCAGTCCCAAAAATTTTCATGTCAGATATCTCACTTCTTGCGACAAAATAGTCAGATGGTCCAATGTAGAATTCGCTGGATATTCTTTTTGCTTCGCCGGCTGAAAACTGTGAGGACGGAATCTTAAATCCCCACACCACTTTTGAAGTAACATTTTCAACGTTAAATTCCACAGGCGTATCTACCTTAAAATAATACATCTGATATCTTGTTCTCACCACGCACACATTTCCAGAAATTTTTTCTTTCATCTGCCTTGCAACATTAAACTTATATGGTTTGCCTCCATTCATAACAAGAAATTCAATAGATGCCTCTTCAGGATGCTTACGGTTCAATGTCACTGAACCCAAAAATACGTTGATTTCGGGACAGGTTATTGTTTTATCTGTAAAATTTTTTTGCTTTATTTCAATGTTCCACAGATATTTATCAGGCGCGATTTTTATCTTTTTTTCAAAATCAATGCCATCGCGCTTTGCATGCAGAACATAAAGATTATCTTTTGACTCTGGAGACAATTGATAAAGAAGTTGTTGTGTTTCTCCTTCGACAGCATCAAGCAGAGTATTGCCTTTCTGAAAAAAAACGAAACTTGTTTCACCAGGACGGGTATAATTGTTAAGTGAAAACGATACGATTTTACCGCCAAGTAAGTCAATGGCGCCTTTAAACAACTTGTTTCCAAATTGTATCTGATTATCTGAAACTTGAAATTCTGCTGGCATATTTAACTGATTCTGTTTTTCGCCAGCAGGCGCGGATACAGGCTCTTTTTTAATCTGGACGGATTGTTTTTTTGGCGTGATACTGAAAAAAATAATCACCAGCAGTGCCAAAGCAAACGCAATCATAATTCTTGTTTCTTCTTTCATTGAAAATTTCTCCTCGGTATTGGATCGTGCCCACCCGGATGAAAAGGATGGCACTTTATGATTCTTCTTAAAGATAGTAGCAAACCCTTCGTTATTCCAAACTGTTCGACTGCTTCAATCAAATAATTCGAGCAACTCGGATAAAATCTGCAATTATGTCCCAAGACCGGTGAAATAATTGTCTGATATATTCTGACGAAAAAAATCACCAATTTACTCATAGAATTCCTTTTATGATACTGGTCCATTCTTCATGAATCTCCTCATAAGACGGGACCTTATCAATATTTTTACCCCTGATGACAAAATCACCGGTTTTAAAATTTGCTCTAATAAGGTTTCTGATAATTCGTTTTATTCTGTTTCTGACGACAGCGCCTGCAAAATCACTGTTGAAACGAAATCCAATTTTTAAGTTCTCTGCCTGTTTTACATAGACAATGAAATGCTCTGTTTCATACTTTCTACCAGTTTTAATCACATCAAGCATGCTTTTCTTCATACAGTAAGTTCTTTTCGTCCCTTTTTTCTTCTTCTTGACAATACCTTTCTTCCAGAGTGCGTGCTCATTCGTTTTCTAAATCCGTGAACCTTTTTTCTTTTACGATTGTTTGGCCTTAATGTAATTGACATATTACCTCCTGATTATAGCGTCAAGGTTCCAGTTTGAAATCTCTTCAATATTTCTGTAATTGGTCAGGTCTACTGTTAAGGGAGTAATGGAAACAAATCCTTCTCTGAGAGCACGAGTATCAGATTCGCCAATATCAGTTTCTTCCATGAATTCACCAGTAAGCCAGTAGTAAACCTTTTTTCGAGGATTGACTCTTTTCTCATAGTACTCCCTGTATCTTGCCTTGCTGAGCGGAACAATTTTTACACCAGCAGGTATTTTATCAGGTACATTTACATTCAAAACAGTATTTTCAGCAAGTCCATGAGCAAATATAAGTTTGGCAAGTTCTTTTGCAAATTTTGCAGCAAAAGAAAAATCAGGATTTTCAAGCGTATCAAGAGAAATTGCAAATGCTGGAATCCCAAGTATCACTGCCTCTGTCGCTGCCGATACTGTTCCTGAATATAGAACGTCAATTCCAAGATTAGAACCAAGGTTGATTCCAGAGATGACAAGGTCTGGTTTTTTATTCAGTAAACTGGAAATAGCAATCTTTATACAATCTGCTGGCATTCCGCTAACACTATATCCCTTCAGTCCGCATGGTAAATTCACGATTTCCACCCTCAGTGGCATGGATAAAGTAATCGCATGCCCGACATTGCTTCGTTCCGCATCAGGTGCGACGACAACAACATCAAACACGGTCATGAGCTCCCTGCATAAGGCATTCAGACCCTCTGCAAAAATTCCGTCATCATTTGAAACAATTATCAATTTCTTTTCCATTTTTCGGGATAACCAGATTATTACGATAAAATTGGCAAAATCCACAGCAATTTATTATAACATAGTGGGAAATTATTGAAAACTAAAAGGATACAGGTACATTGACAAACGAATTGCACACAGACGTTATTCAATTATCAGGTTATTCGATGGCACCTCAAATTTCATCAAATAATGGTTATTCCTTATTCTGTCGATAATGACAGACAAAACTTCTGACAAATTGTCGCGAAAATACAGTGGAGCAGACCGGAGTTGAACCGGCGGCCTCCAGAGTGCGATTCTGGCGCTCTCCCATCTGAGCTACTGCCCCTATATTTATAAATTTTATCATAAAAAATTGTAAAAGAAACGACACAGGTGATAAAATAACTGAAATTCAAGGAGCAACAAATTGAAGAAAGTTATGCACTTTGGAGCAGGTAACATTGGAAGGGGCTTTTTTGGTCAGCTATACCACGAATCCGGATACCATATTATTTTCGTTGACATAGTCAATCAGGTAATTGATACAATTAACCAGCAAAAACAATACCCGTTGTGGTTGGTAGGTAAAAACATTGAAAAACTTGTTATTACCAATGTTTCAGGGATCCCGTTGAATGATGAACAATCAATCATCGAAGCTTCACAAGATGTCAACCTTATCAGTATTTCAGTTGGTGCAAACAATGTAAAAAATCTTATATCAATCCTTACAAAAATCATTGAAAATAAATTTGTCATCTGCCCGAAGGATTTTCTCAATATCATCATTGGAGAAAACATGAAAAACGCCTCCAGCATTGTGAAAAAATGGATACAGGAGCAACTATCAATTGAGACGAGAGAATTTTTTAATAGAAATGTGGGGCTGGTGGAAACTGTACTCAGCAGAATGGTCCCTGTGGTGCCAGAGGAACTGAAAAAACAATATCCCCTGATTGTGCTTGTTGAGCCATATAAAACAATGCCTGTAGCAAAAAATACGTTTAAGGGACAACTTCCTGAAATAAAAAATTTTCTTTTTGTTGAGGACATAGAACCATATGAAGCAATGAAACTTTATATCCACAACTTTACACATGCTTCTTTTGCGTGCGCAGGACATTTAAAAAATTACCAGTACATCTGGGAATCCGTCAGTGATCAGAAAATTAAACAAATAGTAGATAAAGCGTTTTTTGAAATTCAGCAGGCAATACACACAAAATATAAAATCCCAATTGAAGAACTTGATAGTTATTACAAAGACCTGTTAGAAAGATTCTTGAATAAAGCCCTTGGTGATACGATAGCAAGGGTCGCCAGAGAACCATTAAGAAAACTGGGTCCGCAGGAGAGATTTATAGGTGCTGCAAAATTGTGCCAGCAGCAAAACATTGTTCCTGAAGTTGTATGTTTTTTTGTAGCGTGCTGCCTTCATTACAATGAAGCGACAGATATTGAAAGCCAGAAGCTTCAACATCTTCTTAAAGAAAATGGTGTTGAATATGTTTTAGGAAATGTTTCTGGATTATTTGCATCTGATTCTGTTTTTCGTCTGATTAAATATTACTACCTGAATTTTTGGAAAATGTGGAAAAAAATGATATAATGATTTCAAAATTTATCTATAGGGGATGAAAATGCCAAAAGCAGCTGTGCTGAAGGGTATTGAAAATCTTGAAATTGTTGAACGAGATATACCAGCGCCACGAGAAGGCGAAATTTTGATTAGGGTGAAAAGTTGCGCGATTTGTGGAACAGACATCAAGGTTTTTCATCACGGCCATAAGCATATTGTGTTTCCAAGAGTCACAGGTCACGAATTAAGCGGCATTATTGAAAAAATCGGAAGTAATGTAAAAAACTTCAAAGAAGGAGAAAAGGTAGCAATAGCGCCAGCAATTCCATGCGGGGAGTGCTATTATTGCAGAAAAGGCTGGCAATCAATGTGTGACAATCTTAAAGCCATTGGATACCATTTTGATGGTGGATTTGCACAGTACATGATTGTTCCTGAGGTGGCAGTAAGAAACGGCTGTGTAAATAAAATTCCTGACAATGTCAATTTTGACCAAGCCGCTATTGCAGAGCCGCTTGCCTGTGTCATCAACGGTCAGCAGTTGAGCAGGGTGGAAATGGGAGATATAGTGTTAATCCTTGGCGCAGGTCCAATTGGATGTCTGCACGCAGAACTTGCTAAAAACATTGGAGCATCAAAGGTGATTCTTGCTGATGTTGTTCAGCAGCGACTGGATATGGCAAAATTTACAGGCGCAATCACAGTTAATTCAATAGAAACAAATCTAAAGGAATTTGTATCGGAATTAACAGATGGAAGAATGGCAGACAGAGTGATCGTGGCAGTGGGACTGGCAGAAGCACAGGAACAATCTCTTGATCTTGTTGCAAAAAGGGGTTCAGTAAATTTTTTTGGGGGTCTACCAAAAGAATCTCCGTTTGCTAAACTGAATACAAATGTTCTCCATTATGGAGAAAGTTTTATTACAGGAACCCATGGTTCGACACCGCTTCATAACAAAATGGCGCTTGATTTTATTTCAGCAGGGAAATTTCACATAGACAATTACATAACAAAAAATATAACACTTGAACAACTGTTAGAGGGATTAACTGACGCAGAGCAAAAAAAGGCACTGAAAATTATCGTTAATCCATAAAAGGGGACACATGTACAAACCTACAAAACAGGAAGCAGCCAAACTTCTCAGGCAGATGATGGAAATCAGGCAATTTGAGGACAAAATTATGGAACTGCTGGCAAAAAATATTGCCGAGGGGGGCTCTCACCTTTACGCAGGTATGGAAGCAGTCGCGGTTGGTGTCATATCAAGTTTGAATCCAGATGATTATATTACGAGTACCCACAGAGGACATGGCCACGCAATCGCAAAGGACGGAGATCTCAATGCCTTGATGGCAGAAATACTTGGAAAAAAAACAGGAGTATGTAAAGGAAAAGGTGGTTCTCTTCATCTTGCAGATTTGAACAAGGGTAATCTTGGTGCAAATGGAATAGTGGCTGGCGGGCTTGGTATCGCAACAGGCGCAGCACTTGCTTTAAAGATGCAGAAAAGTTCTAAAATCGTGGTGTGCTTTTTCGGAGACGGAGCTCTCAACAATGGTATCACACACGAGTGCATGAACATGGCTTCTCTATGGAAGTTACCT
>JBMFLH010000088.1:0-6061 GCA_049971295.1 Candidatus Ratteibacteria bacterium
CCAAAACTTCTTTCCAGAACATCTCGAGCATTCTACCTTTATCATAGCCACATTATAGCACTTCTTAGTGGCTATTTTCAAACATAACCCAAAAATTTATTATCATTTTTTTGTACCCTGTATGTTTATTGTTTCCTGACTGTTCAACCCGGTTAATACATCTGTGACCTCAACAGTATACTTTCCAATTTGTTCATTATATGCAACAGGGATAGAAAGATGTTTTGTGTCTGATGTTATAATTCTTTGGTATATCTCATTTTCACCACCTACGACCCTGACCCTATAAATTCTGCTTTCCTTTTGAACGGGAAAATCAAGTTGAATGCTTTCGCCCTGACGCACATTTTTACTTTCAATTCTTATTTTGGGAGATTCTTGTTTTTCTTTAAACAGAGAGTACAGGAAAAGTACTGGAGAATATGTCATTTTATCAGTGATCTCAGACCCCTGCTGGAAAAATCCCCTGTCAACCTGATAAACATAATAACCGGAATCAAGTTTTATCTTAATATTTCGTTCACCTGAAAAGTTATACATGTAGGCAATCACACCTAAAATTTCAAAATCTCTTGCTTTTCTTATCACTATTCTATCAATAGTTCCAGGAAAATCCTCTATAGTGACTTCCTTTTTTATATCCGCAAGAGATAATAGGTCAAGCATGAAATTATCAAAATCATTTATGGATGCGATGTTGTTGAAGATGGAAGATAAGGTAAAGTTCAATAGTATCGCCATGCCCTTACCATTGGTGTTAAACTTGAAAACTTCTCCATCAGGGGAGCATGGAATGTTCTGCGCAAACAAATGAACTTTTTTCCCATTTATCTGCCTGTCAACCCGAACTTCCTGTAAAACAAAATCCTCAACCGGATGAATATCATACCCGAATAATGAAGAAAAACTGCTTTTTTCAAGTAATTTACCGAATTCATTTGAAATTCCTGGGTTCAAGTCAGATATCACAATCCCGCCATTTTTGACAAATCCCTCAATTGCCTCTTTTTCCTCGTCAGAAATGCATGTTGCGCCGAAAAGAAAGAGAATTTTATATCTCTGGAGCGCTCCCTGTTTTATCATTGTGGAATTTAAAAAATCAAAATTAAATCCATTCCTATAACAGAAGTTAATTAGCGAAGAACATGACGACGACAATGGCACAAATTTCTTTTCACCAAAATAAGACATTACAGCACTGGGATAGGAATAAAGTACAGCAATCCCATAATTTTTTAAATCGTTTGTAATCAGAAGATGGGCAATTCCGTCTTTAAGCTTCTTGATATGGGGAAACATTTTCTCAAAATAGCTGGCATAGGAAAGGTCAACTGATAGAAATCCTTCATTCCATGGGCCTGCCATAAAAAAGCTATTTCCATTAACAATACCAGAGAGCAGATATCGCCATAAAGGGATTGGGACCTCATTTCGTCCTCCATGAGTCCCGACGTATCCTCCCCACCATATTGTTCTTAATTTATCTTTGCCAAAGCATCGCATTAGTTCATTTTCTATCGTGTCAGAATATGGTCCCCATACATCAAGCTTACTGATTATATATTCAAGATTACCTGAAGGAGACCCCTCTGCTCCAACAAAGGCATCTGGGTCTACTTCCTTCACTGCCTCAGCGGCAATATGGTGAGCATCTGCGTATTCTTTTGCTACAAACATTGTATGGTCCATATACGCAGCGTAATTCTTCAATTTTCTTATATCTTCCAGATAATAATGTTTTACTTCTTCAAAATTCTTAAAGCTTTCACCCCATCGTTCGTTTAGTCTTTCTATATTGCCATATCTTTCTCTAAGAAATTTTATGAATTCCTTGTTTTCACTCGGTGAATATCCACCCTCCAATCTGTAGGCATTTTCGTCTCCAAAGTTATAGAAAAGTGGAGGAAAATCTTTTCTAACCTGCCTTCTAATACCTTCCTTAAAAACTTCCTTGATTACCGGATTATACAAAGAAAAATCTCCAATTTCTATCAATTTCTTTGAGGTCATTTCTGGATCTATTTTTTTTATTATGTCTTCATTCCTGGGCAGAGCATTTTTTATGCCCGACAGTCCCATCCATCCCTTTCTTTCCGGTGAAGTGTCTCTGGTCAAAAAAATTCTTGTAACCATTGGCCATGTTCTCAAATTGAATTTCGCACTTGTTTCAGGTTCTGCCTGTAATGCATCAAAACCTGCTTTTATGAGTTGCGGTAAATAAAATTCAGGATACGGCGTTGTATTAAAAGACCAGACAAAAGATGGATACAAAGGCATTGTTCTACAAGGGAAAGAAAGTCCTTTTTCACATTTTGTCAAAACCATACCATTCTGAATAATTTCTGCTTCTATGTAACCGTAAAGAGTAGGGAATTCTGTGAGCGTAAATTCAAAGTTCAATTGTTTTTGTCCAGGTTCAAGTGGCATCACTTTTCTATACCATATTTTTTCTGAAGGAGAATCAAAAATCTGTACAAGCGCAGAGGCGGTTTCTTTCAACGGATTTTCTATTTCAAGCGTTCCGATTATTTTCTCCCCTTTATCGTAATAATTTTTCTCTGTGGTAATACTTACATTACCGACTGAAGATGTAATTGTAAATACAGAGTATCCGAAATCCATTACTATCTTTTTTTCATCCCTGACAATGTAATCAAGATAGTACTTACCTGACTTTAAAAACGGAACAGTGTATGGAATATTCGCCTGATTCCCAGAGATCTTGATTTTTACAGATTTTTCTTCTATCACCTTATTCCACTCATCTCTTAATCTTAGCATGATATGATAATTTTCACCCGGTGCACCAACAAGGGTGAACTGCAAGTCTTTTGGCAACGATGCCTGATCGAAAGATTCCCCATTACTAAAACTTTGTTGACTGATGAAACATGATGGTTGTCTTTTTGTTACCCATAATAATGCCTTTGCAATTGCCACCATATTATTTTCGTAATGTGCTTTCCAGAATCGTGAATATGTTTCAGGAACAGTTAAACTTGTACCTCCATAATAACTGCTCCAACCGCCCATAGGTCCACCTGACATTATTAGAATTCTTCCATTTCCGTATTTATATCCCTTAAAAAAATTTTTCCTGAAACCCGGAATTCCTTCAATAGGTGCGCCAATAAATGCCTCACCTGCATCTACTTTCTCAGTAAAAACCTTTTTATAAACTCTATCAATAGATGGATCGAAAAATATTAGCCCTGTTCCATTGTATGCTTTTTCAAGGATTTTTACCCGCGCTTCTGCTGGAAGAATGTCGAAACCACAAGAGATTACTATTGCATCAAATTTTTTCTCAAGTTTTGCTAAAATTTCTGCCTTTTTTTCTCTTTTACTGGTGCCCTCTATCGCTGCCTCATACATGTCTTCTTTTGCAAGTTCTCCTGCCCACCATGTTGTAAATCCATCAAAGTCAATGTCCAATCTTTGCCATAATTCTACAACTTCCCGCGCTCCATGCCTCGCGACAAGAAACAAACATGTAATTTTTCTATCCCCAAGTGGCTTTGCCCAGGTAAGATGTGGTGTGATATATTTTGTCGTGATTTTATTCAGGTAATCTCCATTGTGTTTTGCCAGACAGGGCAAAACACAAAAAAATAGTGTGATGGCCAAAACAAATTTTAGTTTTGTCATGATCCCCCCTATTTATAATCCTTTTCAAGTCTGAGTTTCCAATAAAAGTCATCAATCTTTTCTTTGATATTAATCATTTCATCTATATCTCCGATGAAATGGGTGTCTTCAGGAGTATTTTCTAATTGATGTTTTAGTGCCTCATATTCGTCTTGAATTTTTTTGTTATTTCCAAAATCAATTATTATGTCATCTACCCTTGACATTTTTTCTCTTGCTTGTTGATATTCCTTTTTGAAAATTCCATCTATTTCCTCCTTTGTCCATTGACCCTTTTCTTTACCAATAAACAAAAATTTTCCATATGGAACGATCCAGCCAGGTAAAAGAGTTTTTGAGAGTAGATCGCATATTTTTTCCATTCTTGGTACTTCTTGCTCTGTAAAAAATAAGAAACCAAATTTTTCAGGATTCAAATATGAAGCGCCGAAAGACCAGCTTGCCCCAGCAAACCAGCTTTTACCGGTAGTATAACAATATCTGTTGATATTAAATTTCCACAGATCATTGACCATTGCCTTTCTTCCAATATCTGACCATGGAATAAAGATTTCTACGATCCACCGATCCTGTTCTTTTGAGGTTTTGTAAATCCAGTTTTCACCATTCCAGCCAACGTCTGTCACTTGGGTATCGGTTCTTTTTTCATCATATTTTGTACCGTTGAAAGTTGTTATGAACTTCGTGTAACCAATTCCTTTTCCTTCTGGGTCAATATATATTTCATTGCAATCGTCCATCCATAACAAGGGATCATCCCTTACGTATCTTGATGTCCTGATTTTATCAACATTCTCATCATAGTTGACAATTCCAATATAGATACCATTTTCATTGTAAAACATACCAAAAGAAGTTTTAAACTCAGGGGAAATTGGTTTTTTTGAAAGATAAACATAAAAACGATCTGTGAATTCCACTTGCTTCCAGCATTCATCATTCAAAATGCCATCTATGTATGGTTCTTTTTCAATGTATTTAACAGAATACAGGGAAATGATATCTGCATAAATACATTTAAAACCGATGGGAAAAAAAATCAAAAAAAGCCACCATAAGTAATACATGCTACCTCCATCTTTGTTTTTATCTTGCATATTCCCAGGTACTTCCGTCAGTGGGGTCAAATCCTGTCCATATCCTATAAGCATCTGGACCAAAAGGAAACTCAGAAATCTTATAATTTCTCACAGAGCCGTCTGAAAAAAGAATGTTCAAACCCTGTCCTTTGTTATTAGCAGGTGTGTTGGGAAATGCAGCATTACCATAAGGAGAGATTCCTTCTGGATGCCGATAGCAGTAATATGCATAGCCGGTGCTTGTCCACCAAGCTGTACCATCAATAAGTAACATTCTTGGATATTTTGGAATTTCCTTGAAAGGAAATGAAAATACATAAGGTGGATATACTACGCCTCTTACGTCATAGACGTTATTGATGGCATAAGAAACATAGCAACCAGCAAAGTATGTGTAGTCCTGTCTTGGTCCTGAAACAGTGGATATAGAACCTTTTACGCTCGGACACATAAATGGACTTTTGCCTCTTGCATCTTTCCAGCTTTGATAACCACTTGCCTTTTTCCCGACATACCTGCCTATCAAATCATCTCTGAACCACCCATAATTATATCCTCCACCTATTGGAATATAACCATCCCAGTCATCAGCATATAGTTTAAAAGCAGTAAACAGTTGTTTCAGATTGTTAATACAAACCGCCTGTCTTGCTTTTTCTCTTGCCTTGCTAAAAGCCGGCAGCAGCATTGCTCCAAGTATTGAAATGATCGCAATTATCACAAGAAGTTCTATAAGTGTAAATCCCTTTCTCTTCATTTCTTTTCACCCCCTTTTTACGGCATTATCTACTGTCAGGTGCCCTTAATGGAAACCTTGTATTCTGCCAGTATGAATTAAAATAACCAATATTTGGAAACGGAATCCTCCATGCTCCACTATAATAGAAAGAAGGCATCCATCTTACTGAACCATCAACAAACAAAAAATTTCCTCCTTCTCCTTTGTGTGGCGCAGCTGCCTTATTAATGGGTGCAGAAGGAACACTAATGTCATTATTTGTCCAGCCACCACCTGTTAAATCACTCATTAAGGGCCTGGTTTCAGGGGTCCTTAATGGATCAACCGGGAAAAATGGACCAGCTGCAGGCAGGATTTTGGCAAGCCTCTGAGGTTCAGGCGTCAACCCGGGTGCATAAGTATAGGAACAGGTATGTATTCCATACCAGGTACCACCTCCAGCAGGAATTTTCACGAGCCAACCAGTTTCAGAAACTGTTGATGGGGTGGCAGGGCATATAAATAAGGGTTATGTTTGAAAATAGCCACTAAAAAGTGCTGTAATGTGGCTATGATAAAGGTAGAATGCTCGAGATGTTCTGGAAAGAAGTTTTGG
>JBMFLH010000089.1:0-5993 GCA_049971295.1 Candidatus Ratteibacteria bacterium
CTGGATCTTCATCACGAGGATTGTCGCTGGTTATATATACTTTGTCAGCCATTTTTGTAGCAATTTTTCCCATCAGCGGTCGTTTGCTTTTATCTCTATTTCCACCACACCCGAAAACGAGAAGAATTTCCCGTGCTTTCAGGTGCCGTATTGTTTTCAAAAGTTCTTCAAGAGAGTGGTGTGTATGGGCATAATCCACCACGACCGTAAATGGTTGTCCTGCATCAATAAATTCCATTCTTCCAGGTATAGATTCTAAACTTTGCAATCCTTTTGAGATAATTTCCATATCAATGCCAAATGAACTTGTTGTGGCAATTGCAGCAAGACAGTTGTAAAGATTGCTGATACCGAGAAGCCGTGTGAACAGTTTTTTCCCTTTTACAGTGAAACTGGTGCCAGAGCTGTCAAAGGAAAATTCTTCAGGATAAAAATCAGCTTGTTTTGATAGCCCGAAACTTACGATGTTCAGTTTATTTGCGGCCGCCGCATTTATGAAATTTTTGGCATAGGCATCATCAACATTAATCACCGCATATTTATTTTTCTTCTGACTGGCTGGAAGGTAATACGAGAAGAATTTCAGTTTTGCTTTTAGATAATTGGAAAAATTTTGATGATAGTCGAGATGCTCATGTCCTGAAATGTTTGTAAAAATCCCGGCGTCAAAATCGATGCATTCAATCCTTCCCTGGTCAAGAGCATGAGATGATACTTCCAGTACCGCATGAGTCAATTGATTTTCAAGCATTTCTGCAAGCAATAGTTGAATGTCTATTGATTCAGGGGTAGTGTTTGTTGAAGGAACAATTCTTTGTCCTATTTCATACTGAATTGTTCCGATGAGACCTGTTTTCAATGATGCTGCCTCAAAAATTTTTTTGAGAATCACAGAAGTGCTTGTTTTTCCCTTAGTGCCTGTGATACCGATAAGCGTGATTTTTTTTGACGGATTTCCGTAATAAATTGCAGACATTTCTGCCAGTGCTCTACGACTATTTTCAACAACCACCATACCAACGCCACCAGGCAGAAGCAGGTCCTTTTTTTCTGTGACGATTATGAATGCCCCGCGCGATATGGCATCCTGAACAAACGCATTTCCATCAGAACTGCTTCCTTTAATTGCAACAAAAATTCCGCCGGGCGTCACTTTTCTTGAGTCATAAAATATCCCCGTCACGTCTTTGTTCAGAATGTCTTGAGGCCTAACAAGTTTTGCGTTTTTAATCAGTTCTCTGGCTTTCATTGTCATTGATCCTGGTCATGGCAATGCTTGCTGATTGAGGCGGAATTCCCATATACTGCACAACACGCCATGCTATTTCCTTAAATACTGGAGCTGCAACAGCGCCTCCATAATAGGCGCCCTTTGGTTCATCAACATTTACAAGGATGGCAACCCTGGGATTTTCCAGCGGCAGAAATCCAATAAATGAAGCGACAAATTTCGTATGAGAATACGCGCCATTTTCAAATTTCTGCGCTGTACCGGTTTTCCCACATATGGTATAGCCGGGAATTCGCGCCTTTACTGCTGTTCCTTCTTCACTTACAACTTTTGAAAGAATTGAATTGAGTGTGCTAACAGTTTCGCTGGAAATTATCTGTTCTTTGTCAAAAGATGCTACAGTCGACGGATCAGGAGGGTCAATTTTTTTTAGAACATGAGGTCTGATTAGATATCCTCCATTGGCAAGAACCGATATCGCCCTGATTGCCTGCAGGCAGGTCACACCAACTTCCTGACCTATTGGTATTGCTGTAATTGAATAATCAGACCATCTTTCCACAGGTCTGAGAATACCTCGTATTTCACCGGGCAAATCTATGCCAGTTGTTTCTCCAAAATGAAATCTCTTAATATATTGATAAAGCGTATCCTCACCAATTTTCAGAGCCAGTTTCACTGTTCCAATGTTACTTGATTTAATGATAATCTGCTGAAAATCAAGTATTCCATAGGGATGGGCGTCGTGAAGGATGTGACCGCGAATAAACCATTTGCCGCCCTCACAATTAAAGACATCGTTGATATTTACCTTTTTTTCCTCAAGCACAGCAGCAGCTGTAACAATTTTGAAAATAGAACCTGGTTCAAACAGGTCAGTCACTGCGTAATTTTTTCTAAATTCAGCAGGGAATCTTCCAGGAGTATTGGGGTCAAAATTTGGCCTGTTCGCCATCGCGAGAATTTCCCCTGTGTGCGGATCTGCAACAATAACGCTGACCTTTTTGGGATTACTGGTTTCCCAGCAATTTGCTATTTCTTCTTCAACGATTTGCTGGATACGAGAATCTACTGTTAAATAGATGTCCCTTCCGCGAACGGGACGTTTGGTGATCTTGCTGAAAGAGCTAAGGTAATTGCCTTTGCCATCGCGTAAAATTGCCACAATTCCAGTGTCTCCTGCAAGAACATCGTCGTACTGAAGTTCAATACCTTCGATACCTTTGCCATCAATGTTCACAGAACCAAGAACATGACATGCCAATGTTCCATTGGGATAGACACGTTTGTAATCATCTTCAAAAACAATCCCTTTCAACTTTTCTTTTTCAATCGCGCTGTATTCTTCAACCGTGAGTTTCCTTTTAATTTGAGGATATTTTTCCCTGAATTTTTTCTCAATTTCAGAATATGGCATTTTTAAGATTCTGGCAAGAACTTTTATGGTTTGTTCCTTATTTTCCACGTGCCTTGTATCAACATACAATGTTTTCACAGGTACATCCATCGCAAGAACATTGCCATTTCTATCGTATATTGTGCCTCTTTGGGCCGGTAGTATCTTTTCTACATACTGTCTGGAATCTGCTAAGCTGGAATATTTTTCATATTTTATAATTTGAAGATACACCAGCCTGCCAGCAAGAAAACAAAAACAAAGAAGCAAAAATATTTCAACAAACCGTTGCCTTTTTACAAATGTATTAGTTCTGTTTGTTTTCTTCCCCATATGCATGATTTTTATTTCCGTTGTCTGTTTTTGTCTCACTGCTGGCAATTTCAACGATTCTCCACTGATTTGGAATTTCAAGAGAAAGATTCATTTTCACTGCCCGCTGCTTCACCTTTTCAAGAGACAATTCTTTAAGAATCTGACTACGATAATACTGATTCCAGTTTTTTAATTGCTGATACTGTTTTTCAAGCGAGGAAACTTTATATCCAAGCGCAATCGCATTACAATAAATAATCAGATAACAAAAAACAAAAACCGATATAAGTGCGACATTTGAAACCCAGCGAGGAAGCATTCTTCCTTTTTTCAAGGCAACACCTCCGCGGCTCTTAATTTTGCGCTGCGAGCGCTGATATTGATGGATTTTTCTATCTCATCAGGTACAATCGGTTTTTTGGTTAGCACTTTTAACTGTTCCTTAGTTTTCATAAAATTCTTCACGATTCTATCTTCAAGAGAATGGTACGAAATCACGACGATCCTTGCGCCTGGAGCCAGAATTTTTAATGAACCTTCAAGTCCTGCTTTCAGATTTTCAAGTTCATTGTTTACACATATTCGGATTGCCTGAAATGCCTGCGTTGCAGGGTGAATGGATTTTCTCGTTCTCCTATGTCTGGCAATAAAATCAGCAAGATGTCTTGTGGTTTCAAATGGCTTTATTTTTCTTTCTTTGCATATCAATCGCGCAATTTTTTTTGCATCCTTCATTTCACCATATCTGCGAAAAATTTCTTCAAGGTTTTTTTCTGACCATTTGTTGACAACATCGTATGCGCTTACTGACGATGATTGGTCAAACCTCATATCCAGCAATGCATCCTGACGAAAACCAAGCCCCACATCAGGGTCTGAAATCTGTTCAGAAGAAAAACCAAGATCAAACAAAATTCCTGATATTTTATTGACGTTCAAACGCTTGATGATTCTCTGTATATTTTCAAAACCATCTCTGACAAAAATCACTCTATCAAGAAAGTCCTTGAGATACCCTTTCGCTCTTTCAATAGCGCGATGGTCCTTATCCACACATAAGATCACGCACTTACCTTTTGCTTTTTCAAGTATAGCGCAGGTATGATGACCTGTTCCACATGTGGCGTCAATGTATACGCAGCCCGGTTTCACGTTGAGAAAAAACAGCACCTGCTCAACCATCACGGGCTGATGATCTATCAGCTTCCAAGAAGTGTCTCTGCTATTTTCACGTATGATTCCAGCGCCTTTGTTGAGTACTCGTTCCATTTATTTTCAGACCAGATTTCAAGCCTGTCACCAACACCGATAATTACAATATTATCCTGTAAAGCCGCATAACTGCCAAGATGCTGCGGTAGTACAATACGGCCCTGTCTATCAATCTTTGATTGAAAAGCGCCTGAAAAAAATAATCTTGTAAAGGCACGAGGGTCAACTTTTGTAAAAGGAAGCGATTTCAATTTTTCGGTTTGAGCGTTCCATATGTTTTCAGGGAAAACAAAAAGACAGTTTTCAAGTCCTCGCGTAATGTAGACATTTTTTACATTATGTTGAAAAAGGTCTCTTCTGAGTTTCGAGGGAATCACAACCCTGCCCTTGTCGTCTATTTTTCCCCGATATTCTCCAATAAACACCACTTCCTCCCACTTTATACCACCAATATATAAAACCATACTGAGAAATTTGTCAAGTTTTTTATTCCTGGCAGATTAAATTACCAGAAATTCAGCGCCAGCCGGCAGAAAAAATTACGTATTAATTGGAGCGTTCCCTCTCAATTTTTTTCTGATATCCGCTTTCTATGTATGCTTCAATAGGGCATACAGGCACACCAAGTTCAAGTCGCGCTTTCGCGACAATTGGTCTGACATCAGCATTGATCGTGGCATCATTGAATAATCTGTTGGCAAGTATAATATCGTCTTTCTCCTGGTATTCTGAAAGTTTTTCTGTTTGAACAAGCATTCCTTTTGCAAGAGATAGTTGAAGTGAATCCACAGAGTGTAATAGCGCCTGAATTCTGTTTTCTCTTCCGCCGCACTGGTCTATCATGTATGCCCAGTTTTTTCCCGAAACGGGATTTACGACAACATTGCCTTTCACAAGTTCATAAAAAATTCTTGCCATCTGCTGATTTGGTTCCACAGAATGGTCATCGTCAGCAGCGTATCTTGTATTAAAATGAAATCCCGCGCGCATATTTTCAACTATTAGTGTCATCACTATCTGTTCAATATTTGTTCCATGGTGATGATGTCCGAGGTCCACAAGTACCCCAACATTTGAACCAAGACCTTTTGCAAGAGCGAATGATGTTGCCCAGTCAGGAATCGTGGTACTGTAAGTTCCTGGCTCAAAGACCTTGTATTCAATGAGAATCGTAATATCCCCTGGCATTTTTTTATAAGATTGTTCAAGGCAATGTTTCATTCTTTCATATGCCTGTTTCAGGTCAATCTGGCCTGGATACATTGAACCATCTGGAAACCACAATGTCACAATTCCATTGCACAGGTCCTTTGCAATTTTCCCTGCGAGTATTGTTTGTTCGATGTATCTTTCTCGTGTTTTTTTATCAGGTGAAGTAAAACTTCCCATATGGGAACCAGTGAGAAAATATGTGGGATTTACTGCGCCAAGTTCAAGCCCCCTATCCTTTGCCTCTTTTGCAACCTTTTTCGCAATTTCATAGTCAGCAACCATTCCATCTTTTGAAAAATCCCATAGCATATGAGTAGCAAATCTTTTTGTAGCAGCTGTGAGTTTATTGATAAACGCGGCATCGTCAAGCTTTTCCTCAATGTTCCTTGCCGCGCCAGGATACACATATCCACCGAATCTTCCTCCCCCAAAAGTTCCTAAAGCCCAGCCAGGGATTTCAACCTGAAATTTTTTTACTGCTTCAATTGCCTCTCTTACTTTTTTTCCCCCAAACTCCTCTTCAAGCATTTCGAGTCCTTTTTCAATCCATTTAGTACTTTTTGCCATGATTGCCTCCCCTGAAAGCATAGTGCAACATTGCACTATAAGTTAATTTATTTTTTCTCA
>JBMFLH010000090.1:0-5987 GCA_049971295.1 Candidatus Ratteibacteria bacterium
ACAAAAATTGGGGGGCAAAATTAAGATGTGAGTAAAAATTTGACAGTCAATGGCTAAAGGATAGAATGTAAAAAGAACTAAACTATTTTTATGAAAACTGAACTATTACGTAGGTATTTCCTAAACCCCATTAGTAATCTTCTCTTTGCTTATATTATACTACATTTCTCTCTTTTCAATGAAAAATTAAATTTAATGCTCTTTACCTTTTTGCCAAGTCACCTACACTTCTCTTTTGATAATTTCATTCAAGTCCTATTGCCTTTCTCAAAATCTTTATGACATCTCTTATATCCACCTCATTATCATCATTTATATCAGCAACTTCTGGATCCGGTTGGTCAAGTGCTATTGCCATCCTCAAACATAATATCACATCAGTTATATCTACAACTTCATCTTCCTTTATATCTCCAAGTATCTGAATGCATTCTCCAAGTAAGTTTATTTCTACTACAGGGTTTCCACTATCATTTGAATATATTTGTAATTTTCCTTCTTTTACCCCTTTTGTACTTGGGCTGAAGCTTACAGGTATCAATGTTGAGTTGTCTGGCGGTATTGTTATCGGAAAATCACCTTTTACATTGAAATCTACTGTATTTATTATTGTTATTGAATTTATTATCAGATCTGCATTCCCGAAGTTCCTCACAAGGATTAACTCTTCTTTGCCATTCTTTGTCTTCCCGTAATCAAGTATATCAGGAATGACTGATATTACAGGAGTTTGCGATTTTGTCCTGTATATCCATATTTTTTGGTTGTTCTGGTGATTTTATATCTTGTGGTGTTATATCTTTTATCTCTCCTTTTATTCTGTATTCTCCTTCTATGTTTGCTATAAATGTTTCGCTTATCACTGCTTCCTCAAATGGTCCGTTTGTGAATGTTTTTTCTACAAGCAATTGCTCTGATTCTCCTGGTTTTGTCAAATAAATTGCACCTGTGAAAATTGTATCTGTTCCTGTATTGGTTATTCTTAATACTGCTCTGTGAATTTCATTTTTATTTAAGTATACCAATGGTGCTGGGTTCAACGGGTTTTTCTTTTCTATATCCAATTGTAAACTTCCTTCTTCAAGCCCTATATCTACATTATCAATCTCTTTTACTTCTACTTTTATACTGGACTTCCTTCTAAATTTCCACTATCTTTTACTGTGAATGTTATCGTATGTAGCCCTTGACTTAATATGACTTCTTTTGAGGTATCTATCTCTCCATCTATTGAGGATGTCAAGGTTCCTTCTGTTATTATCCCATCCTCTATATCCTCTCCATGCCCTTTGAATATCCATTTTGTGCCCAGTTCTCCAACCCAGTTATTTTTCGGACTTCTATGATTGCTTTTGGTGTCCTATTGCTTACTTTCAATCCTTCAACCTGGTCCTCTACTATGCCCAAACCATTGCTTCCTATTACTTTGAATATTATATTGTCTTATGAAAGGAGAAAACAGCAGGTAAAGTTATCCTGTTTCCTGTAACCGGTAGACCTATCGGAAGCCAACTATTTCCTCCATCTGTGCTGTACATAATTAAATACTGAAGATTAGACAATTGTTTTGTATTATCAAAGGACCATTTTATTTCCACATTTTCTACTAATTGTTGGTTTGGTAATGGATCTGTAATTTTTATTGGTTCATAATCAACTGCATTAACTTCAAAAATAGGTGTATCCTGAAAATTGTTCCACCAGCCAGGTCTTGGATATATTCCTACTGTTTTTGTATTTTCCGGGATATAAAAAGTTCCACACCATGAACTTTCTTCAGGCCAGTTTATCCAACTAAGAAAATTAGGATAAGGAGATACTATTGTGAAGTCCTTGCTAAAAATTTCATTTCTTTCAGCATTATAACATTTAAGTGTGTAGTCAAGCAATATTATCTCCATCCCAGATAAGTGGAACATCTATTTTCCCTGTTGAAAAATCAGTGACTTCAAAGGCACTGATTGTGCCTTCTATCATTTTATATCCACCATTGTAAAATGTTTTCTCTGTTTTCGCAGAAACAAAAATTCTTTTATAGCCAGAAGGAACACCTTTTGTCAAAAACCTGACACTTTTGTTTTCCTCTCCAAGAATTTGATTGAAGTAATATCTAAAGGCACCAAGGGTGACCCATCTTGGCCATATTAAGGTTGTTGAAGAACCCATGATGTCATACCAGTATTTTTCTTCATACCAGGTGTCTATTTTTCTCGGAAAATGCAAAATTCTGCCCCTGAAACCATTTATTGAAGAACTGGCATCATTAATAAAGGCCGTTAGTCCTTCTACTGGAAGTCCTGCTGGTGGATACTGGTCATATTGTTCTTTACTCGTGTATAGACCTATGGCGTGTCCCATCTCGTGTAATGCAGCATCAGGAGCGCTTTCATCAACAAATATTATTCCCCTTCTTAATGACAAATTTACTCCTGTTACATCTTCTCACATACTTCCTTTCGGCATCACAGCAACTATAAAATCAATTTTCGTTGTTTCCTTGCCTGAAAGCCAGTCGCCAACTGCTGCTGTAGTATTTACAAAACCCTGTGTCAAGGCAAGAGAATTGGCTATTCTATTAAATAGAGCGGTTGTACTGAACATGGACAATACACCACCATAAAAAGTTGTAGTAGGATCTGTCCATATATGAAGGTCTTTTTTATCAATTGGTAGCATTGCGGGTATTAAATTTTTAAGGGAACTGGCAACTGATGAAGCATTTGGAATTTTTGGAGTATAGCCAGTGATAAATAATTGAACTGGTTGAACAAGGATATTTAACTGTCTTGCATAGGAAGGCGAAAACTGAAGCGTTCCAGAATATAAATATTTTTCTCCTTTTCCTTCTGCATCATCAAATCCAGATAAGTTTTGATTTTTTAATTGTAATTGATCTATTTGGAGCAACATTAATGCTGAACAATTCGCAATTTTCCACACTTGACCCGGATGCCTGCACGCCAAAACCAAAACCATCTGTTCCTTTTCCTTTGATATTGATGATAGATAATGGTTGCCCGTAGAAATTAATATCAGTACCATTGAGGGTGATTTCACTTTTTAAATTAATTATGCCATATGCATTTATCTTACCTAAAGTGAGATCAGAATTTATATTTAGAGTTTTTCCTGCTGGCACTATTACCTCGCAAATTCTTGCAGGGTCGTTGATAGTATCATCAAACAAAAGTGTTCCATTCACCTGTCCATCAATTGAAACAGAACAGGAATAAATAAGCATTTCTTCCCCATCAGGACGTTTTTCAGTAGGATGATAAGTGTATGTATCATTTGAAAGACCTGTGTGATGAATTGTAGTCAAAACAGAACCACCGCCTTGTGGCAATACCTTTGAAAAAAGGACTATTCCACCACAAACATTCCACCACAAACAATTTCAACAGTGCATTCATTTGATTTGGAATAATCAACTTGAATATGTGTATTGTCCATCCCCTTATAAGCGAATTAATTGGTGCACAATACTCTGAAGCAATCAAAGCAAATATCAAAAAAATATACCTAATTTTTTATTCATTTTAATCCTCCCCTGTAAGGTTGTTTTTTGCTCAAGATTCTCCTTTTGCTTTAATACTCCTGCCTGTATGATACCATCCTGCTGATATCTTTTTAACCTTACAACAGCCACTGGAAGCCAAAAGCAGACCTAAAACAAAATTTTACTGTTCATCTTTCTCCTAAAAAAATTGTATTGAGATATCCTTAAAAATTATCTTTAACAGGTTCAGTCAGGATTTTACTTAACTTACCAGTGTTCCCACTTAATAACATCTTCCAGGGATTTTTTGGGAGGATTTGGTATTTCAGCGGGATAACCCATAGCAATAATTGATACAAGTTTCATTCCATCAGGTGCCTTTACCATTTTAGCAATCCTTGGCGCATAGGGTTTTTTGTCTCCAGCAATCCAGCAACTACCAATTCCATAGCTTTGCGCGGCAATAAGTATGTTTTCAGTTGCCGCACAACCATCTTCAAGATAGTATTTTGTATCCTGGCAAAAAACAAGAATGCAACACGAAGCATCCGCAAGAAACTTACCGTAGTCCGTAATGTCTGCCAGTTGTGTTAATGTTTGTTTTTCTCTTATGATGACGAATGTCCAGGGTTGTAGATTTCTTGCTGTGGGTGCAAGCCTGCCACAGTCAACGATGTCCCTGATAATATTTTCAGGGATGTCTTTTTGAACGAAGTTCCTGACGCTTCTCCTGTTTTTTATCACCTTTAGAAATTCTTTGTTGTTCACCATGTTTTTTCCTTCCCTTAAACTTCAAAAAGAAAACATTCTGTCGATTACCAATCTGTTTCATATCAGTAGTCAATCCCTTTTTGTGCAGTAATATGTGGATATGGATGTTTTAAACAACGCATTTTTGTGACAATGTCTGCTCTTTTGTTGATTAATTTAGTCGTACCCCGCCCCGTAAGAATAATATGAAGCCCTGGCATATGTTCTGTGGCAGTATCAATGAAAGAAATAATATCCCTGTCTTTTAATATTTTGTTTCTTACTGCAATAAGAATCTCATCCAGCACAATTAGATTACATTTCCTGACATTTTGAAATATTTTTAGAAATTCACTCCATTCGTTCATAAAACGAGCGTGAAATTTCTTTTTTTCTGATTGTGATGGGTAAACAGGATACCCCCGGCAGAACATAAACAATGTACAACCTTCTATGGATTTCAGTATTTTAAATTCTCCTGAGTTTTTCTTAAAAAAAGTGCAATACACAACTTGTTTCCCCCATCCCAGCATTCTTAATGTACATCCTATGGCAGCAGACGTTTTTCCTTTTCCTTCCCCGGAAAAAACAATCACAAGTCCTTTCTTCATCAAAGCTCTATTGGTTTACCTGTTTCTGCTGATTTATAAATATTCTGAATGATTTTGATAACAGTAATAATTTCTTCAGGCGTGGTAATTGGCTGAGTATTGTTTCTCACGCAATCAACAAAGTGTTCAACTTCGGCATGATAAACATTGATTGAAGGAAATTCTGCTGTGGCATCCGTCACAACTCCATTAATGTCACTATAAATTTTCAGTGGGGGTTTTGCCTCGGTCCAGTACTGTACGCCGGATTTTGTTCCAAATAGAGAAATTTTCAATCCTGTTTCTGAATTTCCTGCCCAGCTTGCTTCAAGAAACAGAGTCGTGTTGTTTTTAAACCTTACAAAGCCCGCAGCAAGGTCTTCAACATCAAATGTACCTGTTGGTTTATCGCCTACTCTACTCCACACAGGTGGCCATCCTCCATCTACTGCCTGATTTTTAAATTTATTGTATGTGACTCCAACAATCAGTTCTGGTTCAGGACATCCCATAAAATATACCGTAAGGTCAAGGATATGAACACCTATATCAATCAAAGGTCCTCCTCCGGCAAGTTTTTTTGTGGTGAACCAGGTACCAAGTCCTGGAATACCTCTTCTTCTCAGACAGGATGCTTTTGCATAGTACACTTCCCCCATCTGGCCGTTTTCAACCATTTTTTTGATAAACTGGCTGTGAGGTGCGAATCTATGGCAGAAAGCGACCATGAATTTGTTACCGGTTTGTTTTGCTGTTTCCAGAATATACTGTGTTTCCTCAACACTCATTGCAACTGGTTTTTCACAAATGACGTGTTTTCCTGTTTTCAATGCTGAAATTGCCTGTTGGGCGTGAAATGCATTGGGCGAACATATACTAACAATATCAATTTGTTCTTTGAGCAAATCTTCCCAGTTGGTAAATCTTTTTAGAATTCCGTATTTTTCCGCCACGAACGAAAGTTTTATTTCATTCGGGTCGCTGATTGCCACAACTTCAACATCTGCTAACTGCCGGAATGCTTCAATATGGGCATGAGAAATACCACCTGCTCCTATGACGCCTACCTTCAATTTTTTCATTTTCTTCCTCCCCTCCCCTGAAAGCATAGTGCAACATTGCACTATAAGTTAATTTATTTTTTCTCA
>JBMFLH010000091.1:0-5944 GCA_049971295.1 Candidatus Ratteibacteria bacterium
GATTATGGTCACCATTTGTAAGATAGACAACATAAACTGTGCCCTGTTTCTCGAGGCATTCTTGTATTATTCCGGCACAGCCGATGATTTCATCGTCCGGGTGAGGCGCAAAAACGATAATATTCTCCTTTGAAGATAATTTAATCTCAGGATATGGTGAAGCGGATGTATTTTCATCGCAAACACCATTTACCCATGAAAAAATACTTAACACACCTAATAGGATAGTGATTTTTTTGCTATTCATAGGAATTAGTATAAAATATTTTTATGGAAAAACAAAAAATCAGTGTAAAATTTTCGGATGAAGTTGAAAAGGCATCGGTTTCCTTCTGGTATGTGAAGGAAGGCGATAGTGTGGAAAAAGATCAATCACTTGTTGAGTTTGTGACAGAGAAGACTTCTTTTACATATACAAGTCCCATTGCATGTAAGGTTACAAGGTTGCTTGTGAATGAAGGTGAAGAAGTGAAATCAGGCCAGGATATCGCGGAGGTTGAAATACCATGAGAGAAATTGAATCATCCCGGATAAGAAATCTTCCAGGATACCTGTTTCAAACGATTAATGAAAGAAAACTCAAGGCAAGACATGATGGTAGGGACGTTATTGATCTTGGCATGGGAAATCCAGATATGCCTCCTCCTGAACCTGTTGTTGAAAAAATGCGCGAGGTGGTACTCAATCCCAGAGTGCATCGTTATAGCGCCTCCAGAGGGATTCCACATTTGAGAAAGGAAATTTGTCTCTGGTACGAAAGAAGGTTTGGTGTAAAACTTGATCCTGAAGAAGAGGCAATTGTCACAATCGGTTCAAAAGAAGGAATCAGTCATCTGGCACTTGCTATGTTTGATAGAGGAGATGTTGTATTGACACCAAATCCAACATATCCCAGTCATTTTTATAGTATTATAATAGCTGGTGCTGCTGTCTATGATGTTCCATTGTTACCAGAGAACAACTTTCTACCGGATTTTTCTCAACCTATTTATGATCGATATCCGGTACCAAAAGCAATGATTCTTAGCTATCCAAATAATCCAACCACGCAGGTGGTCAATTTAGATTTTTTTAAGGAAGTTGTTAAGTTTGCCAAAAAAAATGACATATTCGTGATTCATGACTTAGCATATTCTGAAATATGCTTTGATGGTTATAGGGCACCAAGTTTCTTACAGGTTCAAGGTGCTAAGGATGTTGGCGTTGAATTTTACTCGTTGTCAAAGACATATAATATGGCTGGATGGAGAGTTGGTTTTATGGTTGGAAACAAACACATTGTCAGAGCTCTTTCGAAACTAAAAAGCTATTATGATTATGGCATTTTTACTCCTATCCAGGTTGCTTCAATATGCGCATTGAGATTAGAAGAAAAATACATCAAGAAAACTGTTGATGAATATAGAAAGAGACGTGATACGCTTGTTAATGGGTTGAACAGAATTGGATGGAAAGTAGAAAAACCACTTGCCACGATGTATGTCTGGGCTAAAATACCACAACAATTTCAAAAATTTCAAAACATGGATTCTCTTGATTTTGCTCTATATCTTCTTGAAGAATGTAATGTCGTGGTATCTCCAGGTCTTGGTTTCGGTAAGTATGGCGAAGGATACGTAAGAATTGCGCTGGTTGAAAATGAGCATAGAATCAGGCAGGCAATAAGGTCCCTGAAAAAAATATTTTCATAGAATTCATCAGTTTTTCTAAATAAATTCTGCAACACTGGCAACAAGCCGCATAGGTCTTCGCTCCAATTCAAGTCCTGCCTTAATAAAAAAAATAAAAGTGGGCGGTGCAGGACTTGAACCTGCGGCCTTTACGATGTCAACGTAACGCTCTGGCCACCTGAGCTAACCGCCCATTTTAATATTATATCAGAAAACTTGAAAAAATAAAAAAATATGAGACAATTTTTTACCGAAGGGAGGAGTAACAGTGGCAAAACTTAAATTTAATGCAGATTATATGGGACCAGAGTATGTGTTTGAAAAAAAGGACGTTTTTATTGGTAGGTCTCCTGAAAATGATATCACGATACCTGATTATCGGATTTTTGCAGGCCTGCCATTAAGTATTCAGAATGCGAGATACAGGACTTTGCGACACGTATCAAGAAGACATGCAGTAATTCAGTTTATTGATGGAAAATATTATATTATAGATATTGGCAATAACGGAAAAGGGAGCAGTCATGGAACTTTTATTAATAATGAACGAATTATGCCTGGCATTAAATGTGAACTAAAAAATGGGGATAGAATCAGATTTGCCGAAGTTGAATGCTTATTTTCTGATGAATAATCTTGCCAGAATACTTCCTCATATGCAACTACTCCCTTTTTTATTCATCCAAATATTAGCGGTAAAAAATAAACTGTAAGGAGAAAAATTATGAACTGGGAAAAATTTACAACAAAAAGCCAGGAAACATTGATGAGAGCGCAGGCAATAGCGCAACAGAATCACCATCAGCAAATTGATATTTCGCATCTCGCTCTTGCAATGGTTGAAACAGATTTTATTCAGGATTTTTTCAGGCAGATGCAGGTTAACACCACTGAGATTAAAAATCAACTCAACGAAGAATTAAAAAAAATACCCGAAGTATCAGGTGGTACTGGACAGATTTATATATCAGGGATTCTTAATACAGTACTTATTCAGGCAGAACAGGAAGCCAGAAACCTTGGAGACGAATATATAAGCCTTGAACATATTCTTCTGGCACTTTGCGAAATTGATAGCACCGTTAAAGAAATTTTCAAGAAATTTGGCATTTTTAAGGAAAGGGTTATGAAATTTATGGAACAATTTCGCGAAGGAGAAAAAGCAAGTGATGCCAGTGCAGAAGACAGGTACCAGGCATTAAAAAAGTTCACTCGCGATCTTACGGATCTTGCAGCCAAAGGAAAAATTGATCCAGTCATTGGAAGAGACGAAGAAATCAGGCGCGTCACACAGGTTCTGTGCAGGAGAACAAAAAACAATCCTGTGCTTATTGGAGAACCTGGTGTTGGTAAGACCGCCATTGTTGAAGGGCTTGCAAGACGAATTGTTTCTGGAGATGTACCAGAAAGCTTGAAAAATAAAAGAATTTTAATGCTTGACCTTGGAGGCCTTGTTGCTGGAACCAAATTCAGAGGTGAATTTGAAGAACGATTAAAGGCAATTCTTAAGGAGATTGAAAAAAAAGAGGGAGAGATTATTCTCTTCATTGACGAATTACATACTCTTGTTGGAGCAGGGGCAGCAGAGGGAGCAATAGATGCTTCGAATATGTTGAAGCCGGCACTTGCCAGAGGCACTCTTCGGTGTATAGGTGCCACAACTCTGGACGAATACAGAAAATACATTGAAAAGGATAGGGCGCTTGAAAGAAGATTTCAGCCTGTATATGTCAGGGAACCTTCTGTGGAAGAGACAATTTCAATATTGCGTGGATTAAAAGAACGGTATGAAGTGCATCATGGAGTAAAGATAAACGACAATGCCATTGTTGCTGCCGCCATTCTTTCCCACAGGTACATATCTGATAGGTTTCTTCCAGATAAAGCCATTGACCTTATTGACGAAGCAGCAAGCAGGTTACGTATGGAAATGGAAAGCAAACCCCAGGAACTTGACGAAATTGATAGAAAAATCATGCAACTTGAAATTGAAAGAGAAGCATTAAAAAAGGAAACATCTGAATCGTCAAAAGAACGCTTGAAAAAAATTGAAGATGAGCTTGAACAATTGAAAAAAGAAAAAGCGGAACTCGATACGCAATGGGAAAATGAAAAAAGGAAAATTGAAAAAATTAAGGAAATCAAACAGAAAATTGAACTCGCAAAAAAGGTAATCGAAGAAGCGGAAAGAAAAGGAGATCTTGGAACAGCAGCAGAGTACAAATATGGAAGATTGATTGAATTAGAAAAACAACTTGAAGCAGAAACAGAGAGCCTTAAAAACAGTCAGGGTAATAAGAAACTTATCAAGGACGAAGTAGATGAAGAAGAAATAGCGACGATTGTTTCTAGGTGGACAGGGATACCTGTTAATAGAATGCTTGAAGGTGAAATAGAAAAACTCATTCATCTTGAAGAAAGACTTTCAAAACGGGTCGTAGGACAAAAGGAAGCAATTACCGCTGTTTCCAACGCAGTTAGAAGAAATCGTGCAGGGCTTTCAGACCCGAAAAGACCCATTGGTTCTTTTATTTTCCTTGGTCCGACAGGAGTAGGAAAAACTGAGCTTGCCAAAGCACTTGCTGAATTTCTTTTCAATGATGAAAATGCGATTGTTCGGATAGACATGTCAGAATATATGGAAAAGTTTTCAGTCAGTCGTCTTATTGGTGCTCCCCCTGGATATGTTGGCTATGAAGAGGGTGGACAACTTACAGAAAGAGTAAGAAGAAGACCGTACACTGTTATTTTACTTGATGAAATTGAAAAAGCGCATAGCGAAGTATTTAATATTCTTCTTCAATTGCTTGATGAAGGCAGGCTTACGGATGGACACGGTAGAACTGTGGATTTTAGAAATACTGTAATTATAATGACCTCAAATCTTGGTAGCCAGTACTTTGAAATGTTTAAAGATGAGAAGGATATTGAAAGAAAAGTAAATGAACTACTGAAATCAAAATTCAGACCTGAGTTTCTTAACAGAGTTGATGAAATCATTCTTTTCCATAAACTTTCAAAAGCAGACCTTTTGAAAATTGTTGACATCCAGATCTCATACCTTGCATCTCGACTCGCTGATAAAAAAATTAATATTCAACTTACTGATACGGCAAGAAACTGGCTGGCAGAACATGGTTACGACCCAAATTATGGTGCCAGGCCACTGAAACGGCTTATACAAAAAGAGATAGAGAATCCTCTTGCCATAAAGTTACTTTCTGGTGAATTTCCCGAGGGCTCAAAAATAGAGATTGACGAATCAAATAATACACTCGTGTTCAGACAGATATCTCCACAGAATTAAGTTAATGATTTCAGGTTGAAATAAAAGTATCTTTTGGTGCGCGCTCAATGTATTTCTGAAGGGAACATTGTTCTTGTTTTTTGTAAAAACTGGTTCTTTTCTGCAGTTCGTCAAAATCTACCTGATGAGCATCAAAGTCAGGCCCATCAACACACGCAAACATTACTTTGCCACCAACAGTGACGCGACATCCGCCGCACATCCCGGTTCCATCAATCATAATGGGGTTCAAACTTGCTATGGTCTTGATGTGATATTCCTTTGTAATGGCTGCCACATTCTTCATCATCATCACAGGACCAGCGCAAATCGCAAAATCTGCGTGTTCGCCAGATTTCAAGGTATCCAGCAAAACCTCAGTAACAAATCCTTTTTTTCCTTCACTTCCATCGTCTGTAGATATTAAAACCTTATCGCATATATTGCGCATTTCGTTTTCAAGTATGAGAAGATTTGCAGTTCTTGCACCCATGACCGCCCATACAGAGTTTCCTTTTTCTTTGAATGCCTTCGCCATCCAATAGACAAAAGCTGCTCCCACGCCTCCAGTAACAAAAAGAACCCGGCCAAATTTTTCAATGTGAACCGGTTTCCCAAGAGGGCCGGCAATATTATTGATTTTCATACCGGATTCAAGAGTACCAAGCTTTTTTGTCGTTACACCAACTTCCTGGAAGATGATTTCAATGGTACCTTCGTCAGATGATGCGCCTGCGAGCGTGAGCGGTATTCTTTCGCTTTCAACAGTAGGTCTTACGATAATAAACTGTCCTGGCTGTGCCTTTTTTGCAATAAACGGATGATAAATTTTCATCCATTTTACCTCAGAAGAAAGAACATTTTTTTCTACAATCTTATTAAATTCGTTAGTTTGCAATGTCATCTATCCCCCTTTGCCACATTTCGCTGCGTAGTTTTGTCTGCGCCGTAGAGAGTGTGAACAATATTTTGCTGCAATCCATCTGGT
>JBMFLH010000092.1:0-5841 GCA_049971295.1 Candidatus Ratteibacteria bacterium
TATTTTTTTGAGGAAACAATATATTTTCATAGAGATTATTTCTGAGGAACGCCGTATTGTTGACTGAAGGAAAAAATCTGGTAAAATCTAACACATGGCAACACTAAAAGAAGATCTGGACAATCTTTTGGAACTTCAGGACCTCGATATAAAATTAAACGAGATTGATGCGCTTCTGGAAGATCTACCACAGCAGATAAAAGCTTTTGAAAGAGAGGGCATTGCCATTCAGAAAGAACTGGAGGAACTTCATAAAACTTCCACCAATATGAAGGTCTCAAGAAGAGAAAAAGAAATGGAACTCAAAGCAATTGAGGAACAGATAAAAAATCTCCAATCAAAACTTTATGACGTGAAAACCAATAAAGAATATCAGGCGCTTCAAACTGAAATCGAAACATTGAAAAACAAGAAATCTATGCTTGAGGACGAAATTCTCGTTTACATGGAAAAAGATGAACAGTTCAAACAACACGAAAAACAACTTCAAGAAAAAATGGAAAAGCATAGAAACTTAAAAACCATAAAGCAAAAAGAAATTGAAAGCAAAATTAATCAGTTAGAAGAAGAAAGAAACCAGATTAAGAAAACAAGAGATGAATATGCCACCTGCATCGATATGGTATTACTGGAACTTTATACACGGGTAAAGAATAACAAAAAAGATGGAATTGCCGTATGTAGAATTACACATGATTCTAATGGAAGTATCTGCAATGGGTGTTATGTCTATATTCCAGGATACCTTGTGGAAAAAATCAAAAGAAAAACAGAAATTGTACAATGCGAAAACTGTGGTAGAATCCTTTCAGAATGAAGCATCTCATTGTATATTTTGATGGTACATGTCGTCCTAATCCAGGTAAAGCCGCCTGCGCATATATCATTGTTGAGGAAGGTTCTCAACTAATAGAAAAATCAGGTCGCTATATCGGTGAGGGAACGAACAATATCGCTGAATATGTTGGATTAATTCTGGGATTAACTGCAGCAATCAGACACAGAGCTGAAAAAATTACGATTTACGCAGACAGTAACCTTGTCATTCAACAATTAAAAGGAAACTTCAGGGTCAAGGATATTTACCTTCAAAAACTTCACCTTATTGCTACTGAAATGTTAAAACTTTTTGACAAAACAGAAATTGTTTATGTTTCTCACGAAAAAAATCAGGCACATTCAATTGCGCAATCCTATCTTGAGCAGGATCTATTTTAAGTGATAAACTAATTGGATAGGGCACGTCTAATTTATGAGATATTTGACAATCAGGGAGCAGCCGGGTGGCTACCCTGTATAAAACAGGGAGGAAAGTCCGGGCTCCTGCAGGCATGGTGGCTCCTAACAGGAGCAGGTTGCAAAACCTGGAAAGTGCCACAGAAATTATACCGTTTCAGGAAACACCTGAAACAAGGGTGAAATGGCGAGGTAAGAGCTCACCGCAGCAACAGTAATGTTGCTGGCAAAGGCAAACCCCACCAGGAGAAAAACCAAGCAGGGTCTGGTGCCTGCCTATATAGACCCGGGTAGGTTGCTTGAGTCAGGAAGCGATTCCCGACCCAGATGAATTGCCACCTAAAAACAGAACCCGGCTTACGAGCTGCTCCCTGAATTCATACGATAGTATCGTTCAGGACAAAAGTTTATAAACAAGGGGGGCTTATGATAAAAAAACAGATAGTGGCAGTTGCATTGATATTGAATATTTTTGTTCTTACAGGATTTTCTCAACAGGAAAAATCGTATACAATCAATGAGGTTATTGATAAAATCAGCGCAAGAATCCAGCAATTGCCCGATGGACAGGTCATCAAAAATGTTTCAGGTTCATTGTCTCTTTCAATCAAACTTAATGACACTGATTATAATAACCTGAAATCTGCGGTTGAAAAGGTCATAGGAAAATCACCATCAAATCCCCTGAAAATTGAGGGAAATTTTGTTTCTGTTATCTCGCTTCCAGGTGGAAAAACTGAAAAATTTTTCTTTGCTGGAAAATCTGAAGTATGCAGTTTTTATCTATACAGGAACTATGACACTGTTGTATGCTTTCTTCCAGAACTTGGAATTGAAATGGAAGACAGAATGTCTGAAATAAGAAAAGTTACAGGAAACGATACCCCTGCCAGAGACATAATGGAAAATCTCAGTGTCATGATGATTTCTAACACACTGAAAACATTGTTCAATCAGGGTAAATTCTGGTTCTATGATGCTGAAATTTCATCAACCGGACTACCAGATGGTAAAACATTGCAAATCTTAAAAAAGGACGATGGAAAAAGTATTAAAATGGTTGTTGACACGAATTTATGGATTTTTAAACAGGTAGTTTTTAGTGATGAAAAATCAACAATTACAATGAATTTTGCGACTCAACAGGACCCAAAAAAGATTGATTTAACCGATTATATGCCACAGGCAATTACTATTGATACCACTGACAAAGGAAATATTATAAAGATTCAAATTGGTTCTATGTCATACAATAAAAACATCAGTGATGACCTTTTTAATTTGAAAAAAATGAAATTTTCAGATTTCATTTCTACGATAGCAATAAAATTCATGAGCCAATAATTAAATTTTCCGCTTGCGCTCATATCATATTCAATTCTGGAAATCTATGAGTAGATTTCATATTATTTTGCCCGGACGCAATTTCTTCAAGGAAATTATTGTGCTTGCATTTCCACTGGTTATCAGTTCCAGTGCATGGACAATTCAGCACTTTGTTAACAGAATGTTTCTTGCCTGGTGCTCCACAGAATCAGTTGCTGCCTCAATGCCAGCAGGAATGACGAATATGCTTTTTATCAGCATTTTTACCGGGACTGCAATTTTTACAGAAACATTTGTTGCCCAATATTATGGCGCTAAACAGTTCAATAAAATCGGCGCAGTGGTGTGGCACGGAATATATATAGGAATGATTGGTGCGGTGTTTCATCTTTTCCTTATGACAGTCGCTCCATCTTTCTTCCACATGATTGGTCACGAAAAAAATGTGGCACAACTTGAAGCAAAGTACTTTCAAATATTATGTCTTGGCGCATTTCCTGTAATTTCTTCTTGTGCAATCTCTGGTTTTTTTGCTGCAAGAGGCAAAACAAAACCCCTGATGTTCGCAACGATTTTTCAGACCAGTATCAATTTAATTTTGGATTATCTTTTGATCTTCGGGAAAGGAGGATTTCCTGTGCTCGGGATTAAAGGTGCGGGTATTGCTTCAGTAATATCCGCATACTGCAATTTCTTATTTCTCATCACTCTTGCAGTAAGAAAAAGATATGAAAAAGAATACAAACTTTTATCTTCCTGGAAATTTAATAAAAACTTGTTTAGAAGAATTTTGAAATATGGAATGCCCAGTGGACTACAGGGAACTATAGATATCGCTGGCTTTGCAATTTTCTTGCTACTGCTGGGAAGAATCGGGACGATCCCTCTTGCTGCGACAAACATTGCATTTAATATCAACACCCTTGCCTTTATGCCAACGATTGGCATAGGAATTGCTGTTTCAATTCTTGTGGGACAGAACCTTGGAGCAAACGACCCTGAAAAAGCCCGACAATATACCTGGGCAGGATTCTGGATTACATTTTCTTACATGCTGATTCTTGCTATCTGTTATGTAACCATACCAGATGTATTTATCAGACCATTCTCTTACAAATCAAATTCAGTTGAATTCCTTAAAATACGCAATATTACGGTGATTCTTTTAAGATTTGTCGCTTTTTATTCTCTTTTTGATGCGATGAATGTCATATTTTCTTCTGCTCTCAGAGGTGCAGGAGATACCCGTTTTATTATGTCAGCTATTCTGTTCATTTCTGTCTTTATTCTTATAATACCCAGCTGGGTTTTCATCGTTTTGCTTGACAGTGGAATTTTTATCGCATGGACAATAGCAACAACCTATGTCATATCGCTGGCAGTATTATTTCTATTGCGATTTTTACATGGAAAATGGGAAAGAATGAGGGTTATTGAAAAATCAGACATTGCTCAAACCTGATTTCGTTTTACTATATAAACGGGATTAGAAAAAATCCATGGTTTTTCTTTATAGTACACCTCAACCCTGTAAAATCCTTCAATATCTGCCCTGATCACTTCTTTTTTTGTATTTACAAAACACATGGTCTTATGGCTGTTTTTAATTCTGATACTGGCATGTTCTGGAACTTCTATAATCAATCTTCTATCAGCCAGGATATCATCGCCCATTGTCTTTGTTTTATCTTCTGAACCAAAGAAAAAACCACTGCTATCTGCGAGGAAGTCATTTGCAAAAAATAACCTTCCGCTTTTGAATGCATCAGCCACAATGCTTCTGTCGTTTGAAAAATCGCCGGTGAATTCTCTATCAACAAGAATATGATTTCTCAGTGTTTTGAATACAAAGCCATATTTGAATCTCTTCTTGATATCAAGATACCTGAAACCATATTTCAATGGATGAATATCAAGGCCTGCCACACCTACGAATTTTCTTTCAGTCAACATTTTATCCCATATTCGCATCGTAAACCAGCTGGGACCAGTAAGATTTTCAGGAAATCGGAAATATCGTAATAACATGTTTGAAGGATTGGTTTTATATGCAAAATCAAATAAAAGTGACCATACTTCCATACCAGTAATGCTGTGTAAAAAATCTTTCTTTGTCCACTGGTGATTGCTTTCAATTCCAAAAATCCTGTGTTTTCCATAAGGGTGAGCAGCACATGCAAGTAAGGAATCATTTTCAACACGCTGAATTATTTTCTCAATCGGCTGTCTACCTACCCAGTTTCCCTTGCCATAAACAAGAAGATGATTGAAGGAACTTTTTTCATCTGCCTCTTCTCCAGCAAGTATCATCACTTTATCGTGGTATCCTTCACAATGAAAATAATCACTATGCTTTTTATTCCGGGGTGTATGGGGAGTGAGAATAAAAAAATTCAATCCAGAATTTCTGGCGTAGTGAGCAATCTCATCAAGGCATTTTTCATATTGCTCTGGATCCAGATGAATGTGCAAACATCCAGTATATTCTTTGAAACCCATTGAAATCCAACTATGTAATGTTAGTACCCCCAACGGGATTTGAACCCGTGTCTGATGGCTGAGAACCACCTGTCCTTGGCCGCTAGACGATGGGGGCAATTTTAGAAATATTAAATTTTATAACAACATAAAAAAAAGGACAAGCCCGTCTAATTTCTGAGAATTTTTTTAAGATTATTCAGCACCGCTTGATACGCAGATGAATCTTCTGGAATATCCATCAGCCCTTTGCCAGTGCATGACCTTTGCCATATCTCATTATCAAATGGCAATGTAAAAAAAACTGGCAATGGTGAAGAAGTATAAAAAGGGTTTGAAAAATGTTTACCGTACTCATTCAGAACAAGTTTTATCTCTCCTATTTCAATCTCAAGTTTCTCTGTCATTTCACAAATTCTCTGTGCACTCGTCAAAGAAATTCTGTCAGGCAGTGCTGTTATAAAAAGAATATCCAGTTGTCGAGTTGTACGACGAGAAAGATGTTCAAGACCTGCTTCATTGTCAAGCACCACAAAAGAGTAGTTCTGCTGAAGTTTTTCCATATATTCACGAAGAAGATGATTGCAATAACAGTAACATCCAGGCCCTTCAGTTTTTCCCATCACAAGAAGGTCGAAACCTTCATCTTCCACAATTGCTTCTCTTATCTGAAATTCTAAATATTGAACCTTGTCCATACCCGATGGAATACTATACTTGTTCTTCGTAACCTCATCAACAATTTCCACGAGATTTCTTGGGGCAGGCACCCCCAGTGTTTCTGCAAAATTACTGTTCGGG
>JBMFLH010000093.1:0-5768 GCA_049971295.1 Candidatus Ratteibacteria bacterium
GCCATCAGTTCTTTTGCCATTGATCCTGTTTATATTTCTCTTGAAGATTTTTTTTACGGCAATTTCAGATTTTCTCATTACGTGATTGAAGAATTGCATTCTCACTTTTTGCCAGGGAAAAATAATAGATGTAATTATCTGGCACGTGATATTAAACTTAACTTACTGAATGACGTATTTATGAGATTTTTTGACGAGGTCTGTTCTGATAAAAATTTTTACAATTTTTCAGAAAGGAATAGATACTGGCTCGATGATTTTGCAATATACCGTGTTTTGAAAAAGATTAATGACGATGCGGCATGGTACAACTGGGAAAAATATTTTGCAGAAGGAAATGAAGAAAAAATTGTGCAAATTGAATATTCCTATAGAAAAGAAGTACTTCTTGAAAAATGGATTCAATATATATGCTTCAATCAACTTGTTGATGCAAGGCAATATGCTGGGAAAAAGGGCGTACTGCTTATGGGGGACATGCCTGTTCTTGCTTCAAAGGACAGCGCAGATGTCTGGTCTAAAAGGATGCTTTTCAATCTTGAATTTGTTGCAGGTGCTCCTCCTGATATGTATTGTGTTTTTGGGCAACGGTGGGGTATGTTTATTCAAAATTGGGATAATGTCAGAAAAACAAACTTTGAGTACATGGCGCAAAAGATGAAATACCTTGACAATTTTTTTGATATGATAAGAATTGACCATGTTGTTGGATTTTTCAGAATATGGGCAATTGTTGAATTTGAACCAGAAGAAAATCAAGGAATTAACGGCGTGTTTATCCCTCAGGATGAATCTTTGTGGAAAAGTCATGGAAAGGAAATTTTAAGCAAAATGAATCAATTCAGTAAATCCTTATTGTGCGGAGAGGACCTTGGTGTCATTCCATCTGCTTGCACAGAAGCATTAAAAGAACTCGGAATTCCAGGTTATGAAGTTCAGAGGTGGAAGAAAAACTATACAACAGATTATTCTTTTATCCCTTTTTCTGAATATAGAGAACTTGCAATATCTACACTTTCCACCCATGATACAAGTTTCTGGATTGAATGGTTGAGGCACGAAACAGGAACTGTGGATAGAGCCCTGTTTGTTTTAAGGTGTAAAAGAGCTGGACTGAATCCTGAATCTCTCATAGAGGGCTTATTTGAAAAATCAACCAGAACAGATAGATTAAGATGGAAAAAGGAAATTTCTGAATCAAATATATTTGAAATCATGGGTGATAAAACAAATGATTTTCTTGAGATTTACAGGGATACATTCTATGAAAAAGAAAATCTTTTGTCATTGCTGGGCATGAAAGAATGTGATGACGTATCATGCTTGAAAAAAGTTTTGCAATCTATTTTGCAGGGCTCCTCAATTTTCTGTATTAATCTTCTAACTGATATATTTTGTATTGAGCCATTAATTTGCAGCAAAATCAGTCCTTTAAGAATCAATAAACCCGGTACTTCTGGTCTTCACAACTGGTCATTCGCATTTGAGCAATCACTTGAAGAATTAATAGAAAATCCAGTTGTTGCTGATTTAAGGGAGATGGTAAAAAATTCGGGAAGATAATGTTATTGTTCGTCAGGTCTGTTCCAGCCCCTGCCCTCTTCATCTTCCATTCGTTCAAGTTCAAATGTGACAATGTTGTCATCAGGGCAGAAACATATTCTTTTTGTCCCGGGTTTCTGTTTTCTTAATTCCATATAAACAGGATAAATTGACTGAATACTGTGCATGCAGTATTGTTCTGGAGTGCCATTTTCAGGATCAAAACACTGCTGTTTAATAATAAATGTATCCCCGATTTTGTAAAATGGGCAATGTTTTTTCAATCCCGTAATTTTGATCTTTACAACAGAATATTTCATATTCATCCACTGTAATCTGATTTAATTTTACAATAAATTAAAATAGAGTCAATCTTCAAGGTGCCTTTTCAAAATTGTTATCTTGTAGGAGAGGTCCTCATCTTTTACAAAGTACTCATGTGCTTCAGGGTGATAGCCAAAGTCCTTATTCCTTTTTATAATATCCCTGTCCTGCTCTGCAATTGAAATTTCTTCTTTCAGAAGTTTTATTAAGTTCATTTTTGCATGACCCTTTCCTTTTCTGTATCCCTTAAGCAATTTGTAAAACTCAATGATATTTACTGTACTTCTGATAAGCAGTGATATACGGACTGCCAGGTTCAATTCTTTTTGGTATCTCGGCTCATCAAGATATTCTGTACCCTTTTTAAAAACGTCTATGCCTTTCTGCCATTCAGAAAGAAGTTTTTTAAAAACTTTCTGGACAAAATCCGCAGAGAATGGTTTTATCCATTGTTTCAGATTGTTTCCTGCTACAGCAAGATGCCCATTTCTGTCTCTTGGAAGAGAAAGCCAGGATGGTACTCCTTCAATTTCTCCAGCAGAAATGTCAAATGGGTATGTAGTTGCGTAATTCACAGGAGACCAATAAAGAAATGGAATACTGAAAGGATACGACTCCCATGCATCTGAAAAGTGTCTCCATGCCTTTGTAACATATAAAGCCGCCTTCTTGCCAAACTCCTCCACTGCAACTTCCTTTACTGCAGCAGATGGAGAAAGAGATGGATTAACAGAGAGTTTTCCTGCAGGGGATCCATCTCCACCAAAAATTTAGCAACCTAAATATCCATCTACTCCCATCTTCTTCATCCGATAAAGTTTTTCAGCAATTTTATAAGGGACAGGTATATAAGGCACTGTAACAAGTTCGTGGGTTGAGCCAATCTGCAATTTGGCAGCCACCTTCATTCCTCTTTTTTTGGCAATGGTAAAGAGTTTTTTGAATCTTGGAGATGGCCCTGTATACGACAAACTGTACTCATCTATTTCCAGCCGTTTGTTAAGAATATTTTTATGACCACCTCTTTCAAAGTCGGCCTGAAGGATGACATCTTCAGGTAATCGGCTGATTAGTTCTTTCTGAGGGTCTGGTTCAATGATATACCAGGACCAGTTCCACGCAATAACTTTTGCTTCTGAACTTGCATCTTTTATACCTTTATTTACAAGTGTTATGATTTCTGATACTACTTCGTATGGTTCCATTTTTTCACATCTTTTACACTCGAATGTGTTGCTTGCCCATTCTTCCATAAGCGGGTCTGTAAATTTCAGACGCCACTTTGGATAGTGTGAATAGCAGTGGGTGTGGAACTCACTTGCGGTTATCATAAATACACTCCCAAGTCCAGGGACTTTTTTGAAAAGATTATAACTACTTTGATATAGATATTCCTTTACTTTTTCTGTGCTTGAACACAGCGCATAGTATTTCCCGGAAAAAGATGGAACCCCTTTAAATACTATAGATTGACCCTTCACATCAGAGTGGTTTTTCCAGAATAGGTCTTCTTCATGAAATCCCCTTGGTTCACAGAAATAGAGAAATACCTTCAGTCCATACTTTCCTGCCTTTTCAACCATCCTGTTCAGTGCAGGTATTTGCTCTGCCTCTTTACCCCCAAACACAGGAAATACATCTGAAGAGACAATGTCGCTTAATACACAGTGCAGTCCTACTGCATTAAACCCTTCTTTTGCTATTTCTTCAAGGTACCAATCAGGATGATTCTTTACAGCATCTTCTATTTCCCTTCCATAAAAATCGCCATAGGGAGAACGAATAATTCTTATTTCAAAGACATCTTTCATTTTTTTAATCTCTCTTTTATACTCTTCAGTATCATCTCTTTTGCGGCAAGTCCATATTCAACAGATGCCTCTTTTCCTTCTTTGCTGTACCACTTTTCTTCTGTAAATCTTTTCATATCAACACCTTCGGAACAGAAGGCAAGCATGAGAGATGTTTCCTACTTTCCAGCATGGTCTATGGGGAATTCTTTCTGTGTTTCCTCATTCATAAAGGGATGCAGTTTTATCCAGCTGAAAGGGGCTGGACCTTTCTTATGCATAGCATAGTAATCCTTCATCTTCTCATTTCCCCACCATCCCTCGCCACGGTCCTTTTCAATGTATTCAAAGATTGCTTCCCTTGCCGCAAGCTTAAATGCAAGGTCTGTGTGCATTCCTGCGACAAAGTTCTCACTCTGGTAATGAATGAAAACATGGATGTTTCTTATTCCTATCCGAAGCATACTTATGAAAAGGTCCTTTGCAAAAAGATAGAGTGTTTTGGCCGGAATATGTATGGTTCCATGATTTTCAGGTGGCTCAACTGCATAACTTGCTGCTCCATAGTAAAAAGGCGGGCAAATTACAATATCCATCTCTTTTTCAATGATTTCAAGCGCTTTAATGATGACAAGAGTGTCAACGCCAAAAACACAATGTTCAGAATGGTATTCAATTACACCAACAGGTATAACAAATGGAATATTCTTTTTAATTGCCTTCCTCAAATTATCAGCAAACATCAATTCGTATCTCATATATTTTCCTTATTTACAGCTCAATGATCTTTGTAAGTTTTTTTGAGAGTGGTTCTACACCGTCCTTTTTCACAATTACTCCATTTTCCCATCTCAACCCATACCCCTCACAGTAAAGGAATGTATCCACCTGGAATGTCATATTCTCCTGCAAATAGTAGTCAGAATGTGATTCCATCCATGGTTTTTCAACCTCCATCATACCAAGTCCATGGCAGGGTCCATAAAGGATATTTTTACTCACACCTCATTTGCCATTATTCCTGCCTTCATCCATTCCATTGTCTTAAAGTGCATATCAAGTCCTGCCTGAACAAGTTTTTTCATATCCTGCGGCATCTTACCAAAACATACTGGTCTGCCAGCACTTGAAGAGTATCTGGCAACATGGGCGCCTATGTTTAACTGGATAAGGTTTTTCCTGCCTAATTTTGCATATCCTGGTCTTCCTATGGCATGGTTAGAGTTTCTACCTGCAAGAACATACTGGGGATGCCCCTCATATTCTGCTCCTTCTGAATATAGCGCCTCCTCCATAATGCCAACAACTTCGAGTTCTGTCATATTCGGCTTCATCTTTTTCAGTGTCTTTGCAAGCGCTGCCTCTGAAATTCTGAATGCCTCTTTCAGCATCTTGAGTTCAACGGGGCTTTTTATAATGCGCAGGTCCACTATAATCTCATCACTCTTTACTATCTCTGCATCAGGCGCTGCTTTGCTAAGTGATTCATATACAGGAAGTGGGAAAATCTGATAACTGGCAATCCCTATCTTTTTTATCTTCCTCCCGACGAACATCTCCTTAAAAATTGAAGAAAATGTATCCACCTGCATACTGGGATATTCTGGTTCAGCACTTTCTCTATACTCAATCAGTTTATAAATCTTCTTTACCCTGCTGGTGTGTTTTGCAAATGTCTCGCTTTCAGGTTCTATAAGAAGAGCAGGCTCTCCTTCTGTCGGAAGTTGTTTTATCGGATATAATCCATATATCTAAATTTAGATATATTAAAGAAGGCTGAAATGACAGAACAAAAAATAGAAAGGTTGAATAAAGAAAAGCAAAAAGTGATAAAAGAATTACCGCCTCTGGATAAACTAATGAGAGGCACTTTCATCCAATGTTATTTAGTGTGCATAAGAGCCAGCTGTAAATGTCATAAGGCTAAGAAATACAGACATGGCCCATACTACAGGGTTTCTTATGGAAAAGAAGGAAGGATGCATCATGTTTATGTGCCGGTAAAAATGAAGAAAGAAGTAATGCAATGGACAGAAAACTACGGTAAACTCTGGGAGGCGATAGAAAAAATCTCAGAACTCAACATAAAATTATTAAGAATAAAAAGTGGAA
>JBMFLH010000094.1:0-5755 GCA_049971295.1 Candidatus Ratteibacteria bacterium
TGAGAAAAAATAAATTAACTTATAGTGCAATGTTGCACTATGCTTTCAGGGGAGGAGACATGAAAATACTGATTTTAGTGATAAGTTTTTTTCTCAGCAGCACATTAATCTGGGGAGGTGATATAAAAATGGTGGAAAACATAAAATGGCTTGGTCATGCAAGTATTCTGATTGAAAAGGACGGCAAAAGCATTTATGTTGACCCATGGAAGTTGAAGAAAGTAACGAAAAAGGCAGATCTGATACTGATTACGCATTCCCATTATGACCATTGCAGCATCGATGACATTAACAAAATCGCAACTGATGCAACGATAATCATTGGTTCTCCTGATAGTCTTGCACAGGTGCAAAATGGTAATAAAAAAACCCTTGCGCCAGGTGGAGAAATTGACCTTGGCTGGGTTAAAATCAATGGAGTTCCTGCATACAATACCAACAAGAACTTTCATCCAAAATCAAACAACTGGCTGGGTTTCATAATCAGGTTTAAGGATGGTTCTATTTACATTGCAGGAGACACAGATTTTATCCCTGAAATGAAAAACATCAAAGTTGATATCGCTATTGTGCCTGTTGGCGGAACCTACACGATGAATGCACAGGAGGCAGCAAAAGCCATTGATACTATCAAACCCAAAATTGCAATACCAATACACTTCGGGGATATTGTTGGCTCAAGGGCAGATGCAGAAAAATTTGCATCACTTGTCAAATCAGCGCAGGTGAAAATTCTGACGCCTGAAAAATAACGAGAGGGCTTCAGAATTATTGAAGTAAATTTATAAGAGTTTGTTTTAATTGCTGGTAATTATGTTTTTCCAAAACAAAAATTTGCGTGTCCTTTCTTTTCTTAATTTCATCGCAAAATGGATGTGGTGCAAACAATACTGTGCCAAGCACCCTGTTTTTACTCTCAAAAGCAGCCATCACAACCTTCCTGAATTTTTCGGAAAACAGTTCCATTTTTCCAATTTCATCAATCACTATCAGACAGGACTGTTTAAGACCTTCTTCAATTTCTTTTACTCCAGTATCCTCAAGGACTGAAATTGATACAGAATATTTTGACACCCTGAATGGAAAAGCAAAATTCTGGTGGGCAAATATACCTTCTTTGCCACTGAACGTAATAATTTTGAATCCTGCCCTTTTGCCTTTTTCTTTTATTTCTTCTGTAAAAAACCCTTTCTTATTGATTGGAATAATGGACAATATTTCCTTAATCAGCGTGGTCTTTCCACAACCAGGAATGCCTGTGACCAAAAAATTTTTTACTTCCACGTGATAGATGAAAATTTACTTCGGTCTTACTCTGGCAGTACCATCAGAAGCATATATAACCTGGACAGGATCTCCAGATTTGAAATTATCTTCAGGAGTCTTTTCCTGAACGATAGCAACAGTTCTGCCATCTTCCAGTTTCACAGTGATTTCAAGTCCCACCTTTGTTGTTAGTTTTTTTTCTATTGCTCCGCCCGCCACTGCGCCTGCTGCGCCGCCAATAATGGTTGCAGCGGTTTTACCAGAGCCCTTGCCTATACTCTGGCCAATTGCTGCACCAGCAGCAGCACCTGTGATTGTTCCAGCGGCGCCTGCCTCTCCTTCTATGGTAACCTCATGAACCGATACCACTGTTCCATAATATACTGTCTGCATTTTGCGAGCCTCTTTTCTTTCATAGCTTGAGCCACTCATGGGCGTTTGACATCCAGAAAATAAAATCATTGAAATTACACATATTGCAGATACATAAATTTTATTTTTCATTGATCCTCCTTGTTTTGAGGTTCATATATATTATACCTCAACTGTCATAAATTTGACATGCCCTGCGGGAAAAAAGTTTACTTGAGAATAGGTTTCACAGTAATTTCACGAAGGTTTTTGTCGCCTGCTTGCTGTATCAACAGCGTGATGTATGAGGAGGATAAAATATCTTTTGTGTTCAATTGCTCGGGATGGTGTTTTCCTTTAATGTCATCAATGAATGCCTGAAAGTATCCGCCGTCATTTGCTTCAGGAAGTCCAAGGTAGTGTATTTCTTTTTCTCCTGCTTTTGCAAACAAAATGTTTTTTTCTGTTGCGGATGTTTCTGCTATGCCGCCGGTGCCATAAACAGTGAATCTCCAGTAAAAAGGAAGAGAATATCCATGACTATCAGGGGCAAAATAACTCACATCTCCTAAAACTCCGCAACCATTGGAGAGTGTTAACATCATCTGTCCAGCGTCCATGAAATGGGGATATTTTTTCGCAAGGGCATTCCACGACCTTGCCGCATTGATTGTTGAAAACTGAAGTTCTGTTGCCCATACAATGTAATCTATCGCATGAATCCCAATATCATTGATTGTGCCTCCATGTATATCAGGTTCAAAGTACCACCCTGGCCGCTGGTTTATCATCAATGGGTGATGTCCTGTAAAAATAATGCTGTGAATTTCACCCAGTGCGTCTGATTTTATTAGATTGCGCAGTCCGATAAATTGCGGCATGTCTCTCATCGTCAGTTGACATCCAACTTTTAAGTTTTTTTCAGTGGATATTCTTATGATTTCCTTGATTTCAGAAATACGGGTACAAAGTGGCTTATCTGCTATGACATGTTTGCCTTTTTTCAATGCCTCAATGGCAATTTTTCCTCGTTTCCCATAGCAGTCGCCTATTGCTATGATATCGCAATCAACATTTTCAATCATTTTCCCACAATCAGTGTGTGTGATTTTTGCAATCCCCTGCTGTTCGATAAATAATCTTGTTTTTTCATCCTCTTCACAGCATGCGACAAGTTCAAGTTCTGGATGGTTTTTCGCTCTTGAAACAATATCATAAATATGGCCATGTCTGAATCCAGCAATCGCAATCTTTAATTTCAATCCTTCCCCCTGTTATATTGTGAAAAATGTCTCGCCTGTATATTTTATCCTTTTTCCATTTATTGTCAGTTTTTCAAGTTCATATAAAGAGTGAATAAGGAGAACAGTTGTCACTTTTTTGGAAGGTTATGTGAAAAAAATATAAAAAATTTTCTTATAAATCTCTCAGAAATTGAAATATTTCCAGAAAGCGTCAGACTTGAAAGTTTTGCAGGGTTCTTCAGGACAGTTTGATTCAGTTGTTTACGATACAGTAGCGATTCCTGAAAACGCCACATACAGAATCTGGGTAAGACACTTTCAAAAACCAGATGTTCGCGGAACATTCAAACTGATTGCCATTCAAAATGGCAATGAAATTGCCTCTAAAGAATTTGACCTTGAATCAACCAGCCAGGTTGTAAGAGACAGTCGGCTCGGTATGGACTATGTCTGGGACTATGTTGATTCAGAACTTCCAGCAGGTAATATTACCTTGAAGTTTATATTAAAAAAGTGGTAAAATTAGTTGAATCAGCATATTGAGGTTTGGTGAAAATTTTATACTGAACACAGAAGTAAATATGGGAAGGAATTATGTGGAAACATTTGACAGTGATCCTGGTGGATGGCTTGGATGGGACAAAAATGGAGCAGTGAGTTTGGAAGTAAAAAATAGCTGCATCATATCAAGAAGTCCCTGGTGGATTGACTGCAATCATTGCTCGCCAGGAGCTGGCTTTCTTCACATCCTTTTTGCTCTTCACACGAATCACTCAAGGATAGATCCAGAGCCACTGATTAAGGTTGCTGGTAGAAACAGATTTGTAGATGGCAATTTCCCGACAGATTTTACCAATGCCAAAATTACAATAACCTTGAAAGGTGAGTGTGCCCTGAAAGGGTCGCAACTTCTTCTTCTGGTTCAGGGGTATAATGGAAAAATCTGGATAAATCAGGTACTATCATCTCAGCCAATCAGAGTCACAGAAGACTGGTCAACGCAGAGTATTGTATGTGTGCCTGACCAGAAACAATGGACAAATCTTGGTTCAAGAAAAGACAGGATGAATTTTTATGGAACTGGTCCAATAGAAGAACTTTTAAAAGATATTAACGGAGATATCATTCTGGTATTATTTCCGCTTAATGTTGTTCCGCTTGACCCTGCTGTGAATCCTTATGAAGGATGGGCAGAAAAAGATTATCAGGTTGATAGAACAAAATTACCATCTGGATATGTTACGATGGACGAGGTACAGATTGAATTTCCATAAAGGAGCAGATGATGACGCCGAGAAAAAGGGTTGAGGCAGTGTTGAAGGGTGAAAAAATTGATAAAATTCCACTGACAATTTACGAATCAAAAATCCCTCAATGCAGCGTTGAAAGACAGTTAAGAAATGAAGGACTGTGCATTGTCAACAGGTTATATCCAGTATTCAAAGTTGTATCTCCTAATGTCTCCTATGAAAGCCATGCCTATACTGAAAATGGAGTCAATTTCACCAGATACTTTGTCAACACACCACATGGACAACTGACATATCTTGTAAAGCCGGCTGGCTTTACCTCATGGACTGTAGAAAAAATTTTTAAAGGTCCTGAGGATTACAAGAAACTTTATGCGATGGTTGCTGACCAGAGATACCAGCCACATTACGATGAATTTCTTAAAGCGCAAGAGTCACTTGGTGAAGATGTAATTTTAAGGGCTGCCATAGGGTCATCCCCACTCCATCAGATCATGATTGGTTGGATGGGAGTAGAAACATTTGCCATTGAATGGGCTGAAAGAAGGGATGAGATTGAAAAGCTTGTCGATATACAGGTTGAAAAATTGAGACAGCTCTATGAAATTGTGGCAAAATCCCCTGCATTGATTGCGAACTTTGGTGGAAATGAAACTGGAAATGTTATGGGAAGGGAAAGGTTTGAGAAATATGTGCTTCCCCATCATCAGGAGGCAGCAACGGTGATGCACAAACACGGAAAGCTTCTTGGGTGCCATCTTGATGGAAATAATAAAGTGTGGGCGGATCTTGTTGCAAAATCAGGGATTGATTACATTGAAGCATTTTCACCTTCTCCTGATTCTGACATGAGCATTGAAGACGCATTCAATGTCTGGCATGATAAGGTGCTGTGGATAAACTTTCCTTCATCTGTGCAGATGCGCTCTATTGAAGAAATAGAGAAAACCACACAGCACATTATCGATGTATCAAAGGGACGCAATTTGATTATGGGTATCACTGAAGACATTCCTGAGGATAGATGGCAGGAAAATCTCTGCGCCATTTCAAGGGTTATTAACAGAAATCCATTTTGAAAATGGTAGAGCTATTTCCATGGATCAGGGAGAAATGATGAATGACAATCATTTTGCCCGACCTGTGATTGTTTTGAGTGCGTGTTTGAATTCAGAGCCAGTCAGGTACAATGGAGAAATCATAAGAGATGCCTTTGTTGAAAAACTGAAAAATTTTGTGGATGTGATTACAGTATGTCCTGAAATAGAAATCGGATTATCTGTACCGCGAGACCCTATTAAACTTTATTTTGAAAAAGACACTTACAGGATTTACCAGACAAAAACAGGGCTTGATTTGACAGCAAAACTGATCAGGTTTTCAACTGAATTTTTGAATCACTTAAAAAACATTGATGGATTTTTACTCAAAGGGAAGTCGCCTTCGTGTGGTTTTTCTGGAACAAAGGTTTATAGAGATAAAAATGCAAAGGATATTTTGAAAAGGGGAATGGGATTATTTGCACAAATCGTGAAAGAAAAATTGCCAGATAAACCCATTGAAGATGAATTGAGATTGAAAAACTCAGAAATTAGGCATCACTTTCTTGCTTCAATTTTTGCCCATGCTGATATGAGAAATATT
>JBMFLH010000095.1:0-5586 GCA_049971295.1 Candidatus Ratteibacteria bacterium
CTGTACTGATAAAGCCAGTTTTTGGCATAACTCCAGAAGCCCTCAATTCCATTAAATTGATTACGACCTTTTGGACTACCTCTTTCTTTTCTGATTACCACATGATTTCCTCTGATTGGTAGCGAACTATAAGAATGCTAACTTTTCTGAGTGCTGTTTATTAACGCGATTGATTTTACCATTTTCACTCTGAAATTATTATGCACAATTAATCATTTTTATAAGGAAGCCTTAATTCAATTTCTTCTCTTGAGTTCATTAAGTTTTGGGCATAAAAAATTTTTTCAAGTTTTTTTGAAAATTCTTAAATCTATTGTTTATCAATGCTCTTTACATCTCATGACAAAATCTTGGGAGGGTATGATAAAATTGCAGTATAATATAAAAAGAGAAAATTGAAAAGTAAAAGGATAAAATCAAGATGACGTGGTTTAGTAAATATTTACCTTTTATGAGTGTCGGACCTGTTTCACCTCTATCTTTTGCGGGTACTCCATTATTTTTCACAGCTTTTAGTTCACCGGAAGAATTTCTAAAGACGAACAAACTTGTAAAGAAGTGAGTTTATTTCCCAACTGTCATCGTTTTCTTTAATATACCACCAACACTGCAATACGCTTCTATTGCAATATTATCACCCTTTTTAACATCAGTGATTAAATATATTACATGCTGGCTTTTCGGATTTTCTTGCTTCGAAATTTTCTGGCTGATAATTTCCTTACCATTAAGATGTACATCCACCTTCCCAATAAAGTGTTTATCTGGATTTGTTGTGTTGTGGAGTATTTCGGCTTTAACGATTTTGGTCTGCTCATCAAAATTTATCTTGATATCTGAAGGCGGATGACAATAAGCAAACTGCGCTACCAACATTCCATACGACAAAAGCAATAAATACTTTCTTATCACACTGCCTCCTTTTTTAACCTATTAAGAAATGGGATAAAAGTATTTGATATTAAAAGCGCTGCTAATTCTGCGGCAAATTTCATTCCAGGTTGGGTTAAAATAAAAATGAAAAATGCCAACGCTGTACTTAATACATTTTACCATAAAAAATAAAAGGTGAAGTTTTCGGTTCTATTAACATTATAAGGATAAAAAACAACTAAAATTGCCAAACACACCAGTAATAGGAATGTCCTTAATCAAAAATTGAAAAGCAAACAAAATAAATGAAATCAAAAAATACGCTCCGACGATTTTCAATTTTTTAACCCAGTAAGCAAAATACAATCCAAACGGAATGAGAATATACCAGAAATATGTACCTTTCCACTCAAGCAAATCGCCGAAAAATAAAATTGGAAAAATAAGTCCGAATGCGGTAAGATTAAATACGTGCTTCTTTTTCAAGATAAAAATGTGCTTAGACGCTATCGGAATAAATAAAACAAACACGGCTTGCCACAGCATATTTGAGGCAAAAACTATTCCAATAATTAAACCTGTGATTATTGAACTTGAAAGGTTTGATTTCCTTTTTCTTACAAATGCAACCAAGATTCAAAGATCAAAGATGTAGAAGATATTGACATTGCGGCTGCTATATAAGAAAAATTTTTGTCCTTAATCGTTAGTTAGAAATAAAATATGTCAAAAAAATGACTGGTTGTATTTTTATGCTTTTCAGTTTGTCTCCCATTCACTGAATTCCATGTAAAATCAGATTTTTAAATCGTCAATGATTTTTGCCATGATAAAATCATTGGGTGTCAGCCCTTTTGACGCATGCGTTGTTAAAATGATTTTAACCTTGTTATATTGTATGGATATCGTCGGGTGATGCCCCTGCTCTTCCGCAACCACTGCCAGAATGTCAACAAAAAGATTTGATTCTACAAAACTTTTAAACTTAAATTCTTTTACAATTCTTTTATCTTCAATCAAGACCCAACCAGGACATCCAGCCAGTAATTTGTCTATTTTTTCCTTTGTCAGCGGAGGAATCCCTGTCTCACAGGGCTCACACTTTAAAGTATTATCAGATTTCATTCCTGCAACAGGATTCTCTAAAACCATTTTTATGTTTTCTAAAATATCTTGATAATTTACGCTTTCCGTAATTTCTTCAACAGTTTGAAAGTATCTGACAACATTGTTTTTGTCGACAATTAACGCCGAACGCGCTACTAAATTCAGTTCTTTAATAAGCAGACCATAGTTTATTGAAAATGAAGAGTATCTGTAATCGGAGAATAAAAAAATGTTTTTTATATTGCTTGCCTCACAAAATCTTTTCTGTGCAAATGGCAAATCTTTGCTTATACCCAGAACAATAATGTCATCACCCAAATCCGATGCCCTTTTATTAAATTCTCTTACCTGTAAATCGCATACAGGTGTATCCAGAGATGGGAAAGAAGTAATAACCTTTATTTTGTCTTCGAATTCTCTTAACGATATTTCCTCGAGTTCAGATGATACCACGACGAAGTCAGGTGCAAAATCACCTTTCTTTATATTCCTTCCTATCAAGTTTAGTGTAGTTCCTTTGAACTTAACCTGTTTCATTGCGCCTCTTCCCTTGTTATTTTATGTGTTAATTTTTGATAGTAATTCCTTTATTTTTTCTATCCTTCTAACTTTGTTATCAATGACGCCAGTATTAAAAGATTCCTCAAATGTTTTTTCCTGTTTTCTGTAAAAAATTCCGAGAGGGATTTTTGAATCAGAATTATAATCCCATTCTCTTGCTCTTTTCATTGCTTGTTGAAAATCTTTTTCGTCATTGTCGTTCACTACATACACGCGTTCATCATAGTACTTATACATATTGTAGAATGTTACACAAACCTGTAAAACATCGACGATAGAAAACCCCTTGTGCAGTATCGCCTCCTTAAATATTTTTTTAAGTAAATCAATTCCGTGAGAAAAACCCCTTGCAACGAAACTGGCATTACTTGCGAGCATTAGCTCAATTGGATTAAAAGGCTTTTCCTGATTGCCATAAGGGGTTGAACGTCCCTTAAAACCAGATGGCGATGTTGGCGTAAATTGGCCTGTAGTTAATCCATATACACGGTTGTTATGAATAATCATCGTGATATCAATGTTTCTTTTTGCTGCAAATAAAAGATGTTCAAGCCCTTCACCATAAGAATCACCGTCTCCAGAAAAGCCAATAACCTTAACAGAAGGGTTTGCAATTTTGATTGCTTCTGCCACAGGAATAACCCTTCCATGAAGTGAGTAAAAACTATTGATGTTGATATAGTCAACAATTTTTGCGTGGCAACCAATTCCAGAAACCAGAACAAAATTTTCTGGTGGTATTCCATCATCAATAAGTTCTTTCAAAACTGCTCTTATCGCATTGAGAATTGCGAAATTGCCACATCCAATGCACCATGTATTTTTTGCGTTCGTATTAAGATTTATTTGATTCATTTAATATTGCCTGTAAGCGATTTTCAAGTTCATCAACTGAAAACGGTCTACCATCATATTTCAAAATTTTCCTGTTAACTGAATATCCAAATTGTTGAAGAAATCTTGCCAGTTGACCTGTTACATTGCATTCAACAGAAATTAAATTTTTCACACCAGACATTGCCTTCTTAAACTGTTTTTCGGGAAATGGATATAGAACGATTGGTTGAATAACTTTCAATCCAAGTTTTTCGCACACTTCCACACAAACCGAAACATTAGAACCCCAGCATAATGTCGCAATTTCAGAGTTGCCATTTCCGTAAATATTCACGCATTGATAATGCTCTTCGAGTTCCTCAGTAAGAAATTTAGCCTTTCTTATTCTCTTTGTCTGCATTTTTGCAGTTATAACAGGGTCTTCTGTTGTTATTCCGCTTTCATCGTGTTCGTAACTGTTAACCTTCACCACTGCATTGGTTTCAGGAACAAAGCATAATGGTGAAATCCCATTGTCTGTATCAAGATACCTTTTGTATTCTGTTGTCTTATTCCACATTAAAGCATCGGCATTGCCAACGTTTCCTACTTTATCCAGGTCAAAATTATAAATACTTTCTGCGAGGGTTTTATCAGATAAAATTATGGCTGGTATCTGATATTTCCAGGATAACGCAAGGGAAGTCGCAGCCCAATAATATACCTGCTCACAATCGCCTGGTGCAACGACAAGACGAGTAAATTCACCGTGTCCGCTATACATCGCAAAGAATAATTCTGTTTGTCCGGTATATGTTGGAAGTCCAGTGCTTGGGCCTGTTCTCTGGCCAAGTACAATCGTAACGGGTAACTCAGCCATACCTGAAAGACTTAAACCTTCATTCATCAGACAAAATCCACCCCCTGATGTTCCAACAGCAGATTTTTTCCCCGCATAGGAAAACCCAAGAGCCATCATTATTACAGCAATTTCGTTTTCAGCATGTATGACGTTAAGACCAAATTGTGGGGCAACTCCTGCAAGAAAGTGCAATAGTCCTGACGATGGTGTCATGGGATAGCCAATATAAACATCAAGTCCGCCAGCAATAAGACCTAATCCCAGTGCCTCGTTTCCGGTTAAAACTGGCAAAACATTCTGTTGAATTTTTTCAATGCCTATCATTTGTTTTGCGCTGTCATAGCCTCTTTTTGCCACTTTCAGATTTAATTCAACTTCCTTTGGTATCGTTATTTTTAGAACTTTTTCCAAAACATCCCAATCAATTCCTGTTGATTTACCAAAAGCTCCGATAAGACATGAATTTTTCATCAAATCAGGAGCATTTTCTTCCTTTAAAATTGTGCTGATCGGAATCCCTGTTCCACAAACATCAGGATGTGTTTTAATCTGGTCAGAATCATAGATGTAGAAACATTGATTTTTCAAGATTTTGCGATGCTTGTCGAGTGTTTCAGAGTTTAATGCAATCAGTATATCTATTTTCTCCTTATGCGCAGATACTTTTTTCTCTGAAGCCCTGATGATTGAAAATGTGTGGCCACCCCTGATCAATGATGGATAATCTCTGTGAACAAATATTCTGTAACCTATGGAAGATAGGATATGCCCTATAATCACACTTGCCCTGTCTATTCCATCCCCTGCTCTACCACCAATCAATATAGAAAAATCTTTTACCATATGCCGTTCTCACTCATAAAACATTTTCCGTGCCTGACTTCAATTCCATAGTTCTGGGCTTTTTTGATCGCCTGCTCTGATTCAGAACCTGGTTGCATCCAGAGATGTTTTATCCCAAGATTATGACACTGTTCAATAATGTTTAGAGTAATCTCCGGCCTTACTACTGTTATCACAAGGTCGGGTAATGGCTTAATTTCTTCAAGCGAAGTATAAATATGTTGTTTAAATATTATACCATTTTTAAAATTTACACCTGAAACATTAAATCCGTTTTTTAGAAGATCTTCAAACATCTTAAAAGCCATTTTGCTCTGATCCTGCTGATATTCCAACAAGAACAATCCTTTTACTTTTGTAATCTTCCATCAAATTTCTCCATGTTCAGATAAGAACCATAATATTGTATCACATCCCGATTACCGAGCTTTTCTCAGCAAAAAATATTACCATCCTATCATTCCTTTCTGTGTTGTTCCTGAGCCATGAGAACACCCTTTCCCAGCCCTCCTCAAAGCCGAGAG
>JBMFLH010000096.1:0-5551 GCA_049971295.1 Candidatus Ratteibacteria bacterium
TATAAAAATAGGAAGATTTTCTATATTTTCTTTCGGTTTCCCATTTATCAAAATTATTGAAGAATCAACATATAAGGATGGTAAAATACTTGTTAATTCTGCATACTTCAATTCAAAATTTTCAAATTTTTTAACTTCAAATTTTTCTGTATTCTGTTTTATTCCAAGAATATTATCAAGAATCCCACCTTTCTGATAGAAAATACCGTTTTCATCACAGATACCAGGTCTTATATCAGAAATAACAACTCCTCCATTATTAACAAAAGAAATAATCTCTTTTGCCTGTTTTTGTGAAATTGATTGAGCAAAAGGAAGAATTAAAACTTTAAATTTCTCATTATTTAAAACCCCATCTTCAAGTTGTTTATATGAAATTATTCTGAATTGATAACCACTTCCTTCAAAATATCTTACAAAAAAGTTCAGGTTCTCACATATGGGTGGAAGTTGCGGGGTTAAGGCAGAAACATGGACACTTGTATTTGAATAAAGTATCGCAATTCCATCATCCTCTCTTTTTGAATCGATAAAAAGTTTGCCGATGCCATTTTTTAATTCAGGTATTTGATTTACATAGGGCCTGAAGTATTCATAGAACGATAAATCAGGCGAAATCACTGACTGTTCTCTTGGAGGACCGTGCCATATCCATAAACTGTTGGCGCCAAAGAAAAGAATTTTCCATGGGTCAATGTTTCTGTTTTTTATTCCGGCTCCATAAGAACCCTGCCATCCGAGTCCGAGAAGTGTCCCTTCTTTTGAAAAATCCTTAAATGCGTATCTGATAAAAGCATGACTATATGGATTGTTCAAACTCATAACCTGAGCAAGTTTGTAATAATCCTCAGCAGTAAAACTATTTACAAAAGTATGCCCTCTCTGGCTTCCTTCGTATCCAACCTTTGCGTCAGGCACAACGTCTGTAATTATCCGTTTTGCGTATTCAAAAATACCTGTCCAGGTATCTTCCATAAAGATTCTATAATTTATCCATAATGGTCTTAATTCTGGGTTTTCAATGGCTTCTTTATATGTAACGGGTTTAATGTCATCAAATGAAGCATATTTTGTTTTCCAGGTTTTGTTCAAATTTTGTAAAGTTCCGTATTTATTCTGCAGATATACGTGGAACTTTGCTACACATTTATCGCACCAGCATAATTCATACCTGTCATATGGGGGTCTCCAGCTTGCAAAATGACACTCGTCCCCACATGAAAATTCGTATGTGGAAAAATTCAGTTCATTTTCCAGTTTGCTTTTTAATTCTTTATCCACTTTTGACAGGTAATCAGGGTCATTCAAACACGGCTCTCTCACATGATCTTCTGGTTTTCTATCCATTGTTCCCCAGGGGTCTGCTTTCATATCAACAAATCTTATTGGGTTTGAAACATACCAGAGGTTCTCTGAAATTGGACCAAGAGTCATACCTGTGTAATATCTTGAATCAAAGCCAGAATTATAAATATTCTTGCAGTACCATTTTTCACCATAGGCAGTGTTATAGGGCGGAAACCATAAAATTGCCCTGAAATCGTCTTCTTTTTGTCTGAGGTTTGAAATGGAAAAAGACCTTGAATTCACATCAACCAGCTTATTATTACTGAAAAGTTCACATTTTAAAAGCTGTAGCACTGTTAGATAGGACTTCGGTGGATTTATCTTGAAACTTATCTTTCTGCTATCTATTTTTTCTCCCTTAAAATCCATAATTTCTGCTTGTTGCAATCTTCCGAAATTATCAATTAAACTGATTTTTAATTTCAGATTGTCCTTTCCATCTTTACTGAATACGCTCACTTCGCCGGAAATACTTTCTTCTTTCTTATAACTTTTATTTATTACAACATCACTTATGTAGTCATTAGAAGCCAATTCAATAAAAGAAGAGCCAAAGTTTAAAACTGCATTGTTTTCCTTCACCCATATATCAGCGAAATAGCGACCTTTTGGAATTTGATTTCTTATGTCAAACTTAATTTCATTTTCTCCCTTTGTTAGAATCAAATCTTTAGTGGTTTGTAATATCACTTCATTATCATCATTCCTTAACACAAAATCACATGTCACTTTTTTTGCTTCATTCGATTTCAAGATAAACTCAACAAATGAAAAAGAATTTATGTCTGCGCTTATATAATCTGCGCCAGAGATTTCGACTTCAGGTCGTTTAACACAGGAAATCATAAGCTGGATAGGATATGCCAGAAGATAATCATACTCAATATACTTTGTTTCAATAGGATTTCTGATATTTTCTGGCGTCAGGTTTTGAAAATGCGGAACCATGTATCCTTTAAGAAGTAAAATTTTTCCATTTCCATAGGCGTAAACTTCCAGCGTGGAATTGATGAACTGTTCAAAGTCCTTATAGTTTTTGAACTGCGGGAGTCCCTTAAAAGGATATAAAAATTTTCTATCAAGATTAATTTTATTTTCTGTTGCCTTTTTCAAATCTTCTGTCTTAATATCTTCTGCTATCTTACAACCATACCAATCTCCAAGATATGCTAAAAGTATGGCTCCTTCATTCACCTTCTGCAAAATCATGTCTCTGAATTTCTGAGGAAAAACATTCCATCTCACCTTGCCAAGAATAATGATATCGTAATGTCCTTTAAGTTTTTCCTCCAGGTCTTTTTGATATTCTTCATCTGTTACAGGGACAGGTTTATAATAACTCGACCAGGGAGTAAATTTATCAGGAGTTGCGAGTGTAAAAACTGTAAAGTTAATGTCCATCCTTTGGTTAAGTTCAACTATCTCTCTGAATCCACCATCTCTTCTGTAAGTAATCCATAAAAGATTTAATTTACCGTTTTTGTAGGGGGAAAGCCATGTGATATGTGGAGTTGTTAGGTCGGTGGTTGGATTAAAATATTGCGTCTTCAAGGAAGTGACGTCTGAAAACAAAAAAGCTACAGGAAACAACAAAATAATTAACAAAGTTTTTTTCATTTTGACTCCCTTTTTAAATGGTTCATATTGTACTACAATAAATTTCTTTCCCTTTCACAGGGGAAATAAGGAACACGGAAACTGTGGTATTTTGAAACCTCTTCTTCACTTCCTGACATCAAAGAATAAATTGTTGCATCTCTTGCTCTTACCTTAAATCTAATATCTTTATTAGCAAGAACTGATGTGTCCGGATTATTTTTCCATCTGCAGCGATGGTAGAGAGAATCTCCCTTCACGGGTATTGCATTTTCAAGTTCAAAACCAGTGATAGGTTTCCCGGATACATCTGTAATTTCTACACTGAGAAATCCATTGATGTTTGCATTTACGAAAAAATCAGGAAATTCAGTCCAGAAAGGTCTTGTCAATAATATCCCTTCTTCTAAAGCAACCAGTCCAACAAATCTATCGGGTTTCATAGAGGCAAAACCAATGCCGCAGCGCGGTTCTGAGCCGTCCCAGCCCTTGAGACTTTTCCCGTGTGTTGCCCTTGTTCCTACATAATAAAAACGTATTTCATCTTTGAGAAATACTGGCGCACTTGCTGGCTGAATCTGCCCACAATCCCATTCTTTCTCCTGACCTCTTTCAATCCATGGAGTACCTATTTCAAGTCTATGCCAGGCATATCCTGTTCTGGTATAAACAAACTCTGGTTCCTGATATCCTTCCATTTTCCAGAAACCAAAATCGTTTTTATCTGTATGATAGAGCCACAATGTTCCAATTTCATATTCTCCGTATGTAGTTGCGCCCATTCCATAAAACTGTATTTGGGGCGGGTCAAGAGACGACTGGTCAATAACAGTTTTAGCGTCAGACCAGTTCGTAAGGTCCCATGATTCTGATCTTGCTACTCTCCTGTCTCCAAAAACTGGACGGTGATACGCCACATACTTGCCAGATGGCAACCTCAAAAATCCCATAGGGCAATCAGGGTTTGTCCCGATCACAGGATTTTTTTGTTGAGAAAGCCAGTGAATCCCATCCCTGCTGTGAAAAACTGAAATACATCCTGAGGGAGAGGCGCCACATATCAGTTTGTATTTCCAGTTTTCTCTTGTCTCTTTCTCGTCGTAAATTATTGCCGCTCCATGTGGTTCTCTATCAAATACAAAATGTGTCCTGGTTTCATTTATTTTTACTGCATCGTTATCAATCCTTTTCCATTCAATCCCATTTTTGCTTTCAAGATAACCAAGCGCGAGCGTATCTTTCTCTCTTATTCTCGTCGTGTACCAGGCCTGCCACAATCCATCAGACCTTTTGATGACAGAACCATAAAAAGAAATCCAGTTTTCTTCGAGGGGATGGCCTGAAACAAAAACAGGATTCCCGCTGTATTTTACCGGTGGTTTGATTTTTCTATCGAAGCCCTCAACTATTTCAATGTATTTATAATCGAAAAATAGTATCTTGATCACTTATTTGAAGTCCTTTTCTGTCAAAAGCCAGAAATTTTCTGTTCCATACGAATTGTACCTGTAAGTATAAAGGAGTTTATGATTTGGGTCATTTATCCATTTTACCGAACCATCAAAGAACAAAACATTCATACCTGCTGGCAGTTGGTCCTTCCCATTATTATGGCTGTATCCTTCTGAACTCATACCAGGAGGATTTCCATAGTTCCATGCGTAATAACCCCAGGCATCAGCAACCCATATATAGCCCTTTTTAGCACATAAGTCAACTTTGGACCTTGTCGCAGCACGCATATTAGCATCTGAATATGGCCTTAAATTTCTTGCATAATTATTATAAACTTTGTTGTTGCTTGCTATCGTTGGATATTCAAACCACGTATACATCCATTCCTTATTGTAATACTTTCTTACCCAGTAAAAATCCCGAGGAACACTTGGACATAAAAGAAAATCAGGTTTTGGCAAATATCTTCCCTTGCCAGTTGCTCTCCATCCCTGACATAAAATACCAAGTCCCACATATCCGGGTTCACTTGCATTCGCCAGTCGCCATATTGCAGGACACTCAATAGTCCATGTTGGATTTCCTCCTGTAGGAATGAAACCATCATAATCATTCGCATACATATGTGTTGCAAGTCCTATCTGTTTCAAGTTATTCATACATACTACCCTTCTTGCCTGTTCTCTTGTCCTTGATAACACTGGCAGGACAAGCGCTGAAAGAATTCCAATAATGGCAATGACCACGAGAAGCTCAATCAGCGTGAAGCCACGCAGCCTTCCCTGCACTCTCCTCAAAAATTTCCTTTTTTTCATGCCGCACCTCCTCGTATATTATATTTGTAAAGCTTTTAATAATTTTTATACGTAAGTATTCACTGAACGCCGTCGCGCTCACTTTATTGCTGGTCTGTGCACTATGCTGGGGCCGCCTGTCGTTCATTACGACTCTGCCGTAGAGCTCTACAAATTGTCAAATTTAATTACCGCCTTAATTTTACCCCCCCCGATTTTGTCAAGTGTCTCTAAATTCCTTGATACAGGCGGTTTTCAGGCGATTTGAAGAAAAAGAGAAAATTGCCAACTTTATCACAGCAATAACGAACGGATACAACATGACCCGGAAACTGAATCTTTCAAAATATACGATAAAC
>JBMFLH010000097.1:0-5345 GCA_049971295.1 Candidatus Ratteibacteria bacterium
GCAGCAATTATATCAGATATTTATCGCGGGATTCCATTCTGGAGAAAAAGAAAATGCAAACTCATCCCTGATCGACGCGCTGCCATAGAAGCAGCGATATCTGAGGCAAAAAAAGATGACTGGGTTGTTATCGCCGGCAAAGGACACGAGCAATACCAAATTATCAAAAATGTTTTTCATCCATTTGATGACAGAAAAGTTGCTCTTGAAATACTGAAAGGAAAAAATAACATCAATGGAACCCATTACACTTGACGAAATTGTTAAATGGACAGATGGCTGCTGTTTCACCAAAAATGATAGGATTGTTTTTGATAGTATCAGTACTGATTCAAGGGCGTGTTGTTGTGGTTGCCTTTTTGTTGCATTAAGAGGAAAAAACTTTGATGGGCATGATTTTGTTTCTGACGCTGTTAAGTCTGGCGCAAAGGGCATCGTTGTTGAAAAAAAACTACCAGTTGATACTGTTCAGATTATTGTTCCTGATACATTAAAAGCATTGGGTGATATTGCAAAACACTATAGAAGAAAATTCTGGTGCCCGGTGATTGGTATTACAGGTAGCGATGGAAAAACCACAACCAAGGAAATGTGCGCGCATCTTCTTTCAAGTCGGTTCAATGTGTGCAAAAACCAGGGCAATTTTAACAATGAGATAGGACTCCCTTTGAGTATTATGACGATAACAAAAAGCACTGAGGCAGGAATTTTTGAACTTGGAATGAATGGATACGGCCAACTGAATTATTTAGGTCAAATTCTTCAACCAGATATCGTTATTATCACATCGATTGGTTATGCCCATTTAGGATTTTTCAAAAACAGAAAAGACCTTGCCAGAACAAAAGCAGAAATCCTTGATCACATCCGTCCTGATGGACTTGCCTTTATTAACGGAGACACAAATTTCCTTGATGTTTTCAATGAAAAATTAGTGTTCCATCCAGTATGTGCCGGATTAAATCCTTCAAACGATTTTCAGGGAATTATTGCTGACTATCAGGACGACCAATTTACCCTTAAAATCAAGCAGTGGCAACATATTAACTTCAAAATCAAATCATGGAATGGCGCAATCGCATACCCATTGCTTTTTTCAATTCTTATTGCTGACTATTTTGGTGTTCCCAGAAATCTTTTACCAAAACTGGTTTATGATTTTGCTCTCATCAGTGGAAGAGGCCTGGTGAAGAATACTGCCAATTTGAAAATATTCGACGAAAGTTATAATGCAAACCCTGGTTCAATGAATTTTGCGCTTCAATACTTTGCAAAACAAAAGACAAAGAGAAAAATTGTTGTGATTGGTTGTATGGCAGAACTTGGTAAATGGAACAAATTTTATCACAAAAAAATTGCAGAACTTGTAAGGAAACTCAAGTTTGACGCTGTTTTTACAATCGGAGTTGACGCACAAATCATCTCTTCTATGTCAAACACAATCCACAGACATTTTGAAAATGTGGAGGATATGGCAAAATATGTCTGTAATTTCGTAAAACCAGGCGATGCAATACTGGTGAAGGGTTCAAGAATAAACAAACTGGAAATTGTTGTTCAAAAACTTGTTGAAACAATAGGAGATTGAGATGTTTTATTTTCTTGTACCATACATCACTGAAATTTTTTCTCCTTACAATGTTTTCCGTTATATTACCGTAAGGACAGTGTGCGCCTCACTGACATCCTTATTTATATGTCTATTTTTTTTCCCTTCCTTTATTCGTAAGGTAAAGCATCTTTCTCATCCCAAAATGCTGGAGTTTCACCAGAATAAAGAAAAAACTCCCACGATGGGAGGGTTGCTTATTCTCTGGAGCATGCTGATTTCAAATTTTTTGTGGGCTGATTTGAAAAATATTTATGTGCTACTATTGATTTTGACCCTATGCTGGCTTGGACTTGTTGGATTTCTTGATGATTATTTAAAACTGACAAAAATGAATCCAAAAGGAGTAAGACCGCGAGTAAAAATTATATGGCAGATTGCGATCGGCTTTATTGCTGGACTTATTCTTTATTATCATCCTGTTTTGAATTTTTCAAGCCGCCTGTATGTCCCATTTTTTAAGAATATCTGGTTTGACCTTGGTCCTTACTCCATTTTACTGGTCACATTCATTCTTGTTGCCACCTCGAATGCAGTAAATCTCACAGATGGTCTTGATGGGCTTGCTGCTGGAACAATTTTGATGACAGCAGTCGCCTTTGGTTTCATTGTTTATACAGTAGGAAATGCAATTTTTGCCAGATATCTGAATCTTCCATTTATTCAGGGAGCAGGTGAAGCAACTGTATTCTGCGGATCTCTGGTTGGTGCGATACTGGGTTTCCTCTGGTATAACTGTCATCCCGCTGAAATTTTTATGGGCGATACGGGCTCCCTGCCACTGGGTGGAGTTATTGGACTTCTGGCAATTATCAGTAAGCAGGAGATTTCTCTGATTATTGTTGGTGGGATATTTGTCATTGAAGCGATTTCAGTCATAATTCAGGTAATCTCCTTTAAGGTGAGAGGCAAAAGAGTTTTTTTAATGACACCACTCCATCATCACTTTGAATTACTCGGCTGGAAAGAATCTCAGGTTGTGGTGAGGTTCTGGATCGTTGCAATTATCTTTGCGTTATTTGCTCTTGTAACACTGAAAATCAGATGACTGTTAAAGGAAAAAACTTTCTTGTTATTGGACTTGGCGAAACTGGATTTGACTCAGCCGTGATTCTTGCGAAATCAGGCGCAAATGTTCGTATTACCGAGATAAAAAACAATTCTGAAATTGAAAGAAAGAAACAAGAACTTGTAAATCTGGGTATCACTGTTGAAACAGGCGGCCATTCCACTGAATTTGTTGAATGGGCAGACATTGTGGTTCCAAGCCCAGGCGTTCCCCTTGACGCACAACCCATACAATGGGCAAGAAAAACAGGTAAAAAAATTTCAAGCGAAATAGAAATCGCATATCATCTTTCTCCTTCAAAAAAAATCGTTGCTATTACAGGAACAAATGGAAAGACCACGACTGTTGCCTTTACAGACCTTGTGTTAAAAAAGGCGGCTATTGCTCATATCACCTGTGGTAATATTGGCAATAGTTTTATTGGCGATATAGAAAACATCAATAAAGACACATGGATTCTTCTTGAGGTTAGCAGTTTTCAATTAGAGTACATAGAGCAATTCAAACCCTTTATCGGCGTGATTTTGAACATTGCTTATGATCACCTTGACTATTACGATAATTTTAAACAGTATGTTGATGCAAAAAGCAAAATTTTTACCAACTCACAAGCAGATGATTGGGCTATTTTGAATTACGAAAATCAATGGTGCCGTGAAATTGGGGAAAAAACACGATGCAGAAAAGTTTATTTTTCAAGCAAAAATATGATTGATGGCATTCATATAGAAAGCGGTTTTGTCTATTTTAATAGCAAAAAGATGTTTTCACTGCAGCAGTTTCATCAAAGTCATCTTTTGGGTATCCATAATCTGGAAAATGTTATGGCTGCGGCTGGAATTGCTGAAATTATAGGCGTATCTTCTGAAATCATTTCTGAAGCACTTGCTGAATTCAAACCACACAGTCACAGGATGGAAAAAATCGCAACCGTTAACGGCGTTACATTTATTGATGATTCAAAGGCGACAAATGTTGACGCTGTGTGCAGGGCTCTGGAAAGTTTTCCGCAGCGCAATAATATTATTTTGATTCTCGGCGGAAAGGATAAACATATCTCCTTTGAGCCATTAAAAAATTTGCTGAACTCAAGAGTAAAAATGATACTTCTTATTGGTGAGGCAGCAGACCGCATAAAAAATGAACTTGACTCCACCTGTATCAGGATGGAAAAAATCCATAATTTCGATGAAGCGATAAATCTGTCAATGTTATATGGCAAATCCGGTGATATTGTTTTACTATCACCAGGATGTTCTTCGTTTGACATGTTTACCAGTTACGCGGAGCGTGGTAATGTCTTCAAAGCTGCGGTTGAAAATTTATTATAGGTGTCTAATCGTATCCGTCGTGCTTTTGATGCTTGGCGGTGCAATGGTTTTAAGTTCAAGCGCTCCATACGCCTTACAAACAACAGGTGATGCGTTCTATTACTTCAAGAGGCAATGCCTGTTTTTTGTTTTTGGATTAATTTTATTCTTTTATTTCAGAAATCTCCATTATGAAAAGTTAAGAAAGGCAGCAAAGCCGCTGATTATCGTTTCTTTGATACTTCTGGTCCTTGTACTGTTTGTTGGAACAGAAGTAAAGGGAGCAAAAAGAGCTATCAGTTTTGGTGGATTTAGATTTCAACCATCAGAACTTGCTAAATTTGCATTGATTGTGTATCTTGCCAATTTTTTTGCAAGATACGAAGAGCAAAAGAAGAGCAGGAAAAGTTTTCTCATTCCTGCCTGTGTTACAGGACTGATGATGGTGCTATTGTTGAAGGAACCGGATTTTGGCAGCACTATGACAGTTTTTGCTTATGCAATGGCATTTATGATATTGGGTGGTGTTAACTGGATGATTATTATTGGTACACTGCTTTCTTTTGCTCCAGCTGTCTGGTACCTAATCAATAACAAACCATATATGTGGAAAAGGATAACCGGGTTTTTATCTCCAGAAAAAGATCCGCTCGGAATTGGATATCATGTGATACAGGCATTGATTACGATAGGTTCTGGAGGATTGTGGGGAGTGGGTCTTGGTAGAGGAAGACAAAAACTTGAATTTTTACCTGAAGCTCACAAGGACTATGTTTTTGCTGTAATTGGAGAAGAACTCGGATTTATGGGTTGCATTGCCGTTATGGCGCTGTTTGGAACATTGATTTTCACAGGGTTCTGGCTCAGTAGAAGAATCAAAGATACCTTTGGAAGGTATCTTGTCTTTGGCATCAGCATATACTTTGGATTACAGGTTTTTCTTCATGCTGGCGTAACAATGAGTGTACTTCCGCCAAAAGGAACAACTCTTCCATTTTTCAGTTATGGAGGTTCTTCACTTGTCATCGCAATGGCAATGCTCGGGGTTTTCTTCAGTCTAATTCGCAATGCTGAATTTGAATCTGACGAGCCAGAAATGATTTCTGAAATTCTGTAATTAAAAGTAAGTCTGAATTGCTAAAATTATTCATTCGTTTTTGATGAATTTGCTGTATCTTTTACCTTAACCTGTTTTGCTGAAAAACACTTTTATTTTTCTGACTTTTACCTTCACCCTTTCCCATTTCCTTTTTCAAGGCAGAAAGGATAAAAAAAGAACATAGAAGAAGGGAAAATCAGTAAGGGACAATTTGAAGAGCGAAAAAAATTGGTATCGTCAAAAGCATTGTGGCTGAAA
>JBMFLH010000098.1:0-5171 GCA_049971295.1 Candidatus Ratteibacteria bacterium
AGTTTTGTCTGCGCCGTAGAGTGTGTGAATAATGCTTCTGTCTTTCCGTCCATCTTCCTATTTTTGTTTTTCCCACCTCAACAAATGTGCTATTTCACTCAGAGTACCACCCTGTTTTATTTCTGCGCGTAATCTATTTTCCTTTTCAAGCACGTCCATTGCTCTATTGACTATTTCTGCTGCTTTCTGCGAAGGTATACATACCACACCATCTTCATCTCCAAAAATCCAGTCACCAGGTATAATTTTCACAGGTCCTATTTGAATTGGAACATTGATTTCACCAAGACCTTTTGGCTCTCCAGCTTGAGGACAAATTAAACTTGCATATGCAGGAAATTTAAGATTTCTAATATCTTCAATATCTCTTATCGCGCCATGAATTACAACACCAGCAATTTTTTTTATTGAGGCACTGTGAGTTGCCAGTTCTCCCCATACCGCAGGCGGAAGCCCACACGCATCAATAACAATGACCTGTCCTTTTTGAGCGATATCAACGGCTTCGACAGGTTTTGCCCAGTCACCGGGGTAAGTCCTAACTGTAATTGCCTGTCCGAAAAATTTCCCAACATAACTGACAGGTTTTACTTGTGGAATCCAACCACTTCGATGCATCGCATCAGATAAATTTGCACTTGAAACTTTCGAAAAAGCCTCATCAAGATTCTTATCAGTATATCTTTTAAAAAGTTCTGATTTAATAGAAGTTTCAGTTTCTATAGCATTTCTAATTACCTTCACTGCTTTTTCAGCATTTTCTGACTTGGTCACTGCTCCACCAATGATCAGAATACTCGCTCCGGCTTTGATTGCATCGACAACATTTTCTGAATTAAGTCCGCCTGCAATTGCAACTGGTACACTGACGATTCTGGAAACCTCTTTTAAAAAGTCAAATGAAATATTCCCTGTCATCTGCTGGTCTATTGGAATGTGAATGCCAATAAAATCCGGAGAAAAATTTGCGATTTTTTTCACTCTTTCGATAGTACAGGCAGCCTCCATGAAATCCACCAAAACTTTTGCGCCGTAGTTTCTCGCAGCTTCAATGGCTTCCTGAATTGTGCTATCAGATGCATCTGCCATGACGACAACAATATCCGCGCCGCTTTTTGCTGCAATTTCTACCTCAATTCGTCCTGCATCAAGAATCTTCATATCAGCAATAATGGTTTTGTCAGGAAATTCTTTTCGCAACGTTCTGACTGCATCCAGGCCGCAGGATTTAATTAAAGGCGTTCCAGCTTCAAGCCAATCAGCGCCACCTTTTACTGATTCTTTTGCAACCTTTATTGCCCGGTCAATATCCACAAAGTCCAGAGCTATTTGAATGATTGGTTTCATTTTTGACATTTTTTTATTTTGCGTTATGATTTAATAAATTTTATCATCTTTTTGGATTCTTCAAAAAGGAGCACGGATGTCTTCGCTAAGAGCAACTAAAACGGGCAACGAAATTTTTGCTGAAGCAATGAGACAAATTAACCCTGACGTCGTCGCTGCGTATCCCATCACTCCAGCAACAGAAATCGTTCAGATATTTTCTCAATTCGTCGCAGATGGAGTGGTAAAAACTGAGTATATTGCAGTGGAAAGTGAACACAGCGCAATGAGCGCGTGTATTGGCGCATCTGCTGCAGGCGCAAGAACAATGACAGGAACATCCGCCCAGGGGCTTGCATTGATGTGGGAAATGCTTTACATTGCTTCTGGCTTGAGATTACCCATTATTATGGCGGTTACCAACAGAGCATTATCCGCACCAATCAATATACACTGTGACCATTCTGATACTATGGGTGCAAGGGATAGCGGCTGGATACAGATTTATTCTGAAAATGTCCAGGAGGCATATGATAATCTCATACAGGCAGTGAGAATTGCAGAGCATCCCAATGTAAGGCTTCCTGTCATGGTAACAACTGATGGTTTCATTTTGAGTCATTGTCTTGAAGTTGCTGAAATTCTTGATGACAAAGAAGTTCTGTCATTTGTTGGAGTTCCTCCAAGAAGGCCTACGGTTCTTGACTTTGACAATCCCATTACACTCGGTGCCCTTGACCTTCAGGATTATTATTTTGAGCATAGAAGACAGATTGCTGAGGCAATGGCAAATAGCATCAAAATCATAAATGATATTGCTGATGAATACGAAAAACTCACGGGCAGAAAATACGAATTCTTCGAGAAATACTGTCTGGAAGATGCTGAATATGCAATCGTTCTCATTGGTTCAACTGCTGGAACTGCAAAAGATGTTGTCGACAAATTACGGTCTCAAGGAAAGAAAGTTGGATTACTAAAAATCAGGGTTTTCAGACCATTTGATTATGTAAAAGTAAGGCAAACTCTTAAGAACATTAATGTCATTGGCGTGATGGATAGGGCAGATGGGCTTAATTCATATTGTGGACCACTCTATACTGAAATCTGTACTTCTCTTTATGAAGCGGATAAACATCCCGTTATTACAAACTTCGTGTATGGCCTTGGTGGAAGAGAAGTAAAAGAACAAGATATTGAAATAGTTTTTGATGATCTGTTCAGAATTGGTAAAGAAGGGAAAACTATCACAACAAAATATATTGGAGTAAGAGGAGAATAAAAATGCCATCAATTAAAGAACTTGCAAAAAGAAAAGAAAAATTCATTGGCGGGCACAGGTTATGTCCAGGTTGCGGCGCAGGAGTTGTTGCACGACTTGTAATGCTTGCAATAGACAAACCAGTTGTTGTTGGTTGCGCTACAGGATGTCTTGAAGTTTCATCAACAATTTTTCCTTATTCAAGCTGGGATACTCCTTTTATTCACTCGGCGTTTGAAAATGCTGCGGCAACAATCAGCGGCGTTGAATCCGCTTACCGGTCGTTAAAAAAACAGGGAAGGATTGATAAAGATGTTGTTTTTGTCGCCTTTGGCGGAGATGGTGGCACCTATGATATAGGACTCCAGTCCCTTTCAGGCGCAGCAGAACGCGGTCATAGAATGCTTTATGTTTGCTATAACAATCAGGCATACATGAACACTGGCATTCAGCGTTCTTCAGCAACTCCAAAAGGTGCTTCAACGACCACATCTCCTGCAGGCAAAGTAATTCCGGGGAAAATTCAATTTCCGAAGGATATCATGGGAATAATGATTGCCCACAATATTCCATATGTTGCGCAAACAATTCCAGGGAGATGGAATGACATTGTATCAAAAGTAGAACGAGCGATTAACACTGACGGTTTTTCCTTTATCAATGTGCTATCTCCCTGTCGACTTGGCTGGCCCCATAAGCCAGAACTTGCAATGGAAATTACGCGAATTGCTGTTGAGACCTGCTTCTGGCCACTATATGAGGTAATAGAAGGCAAGTATAAACTTAATTATAAACCTAAGGAAAAAAAGCCAATCATTGAATGGCTGAAAATTCAGGGAAGATTTGCGCATCTATTAAAACCAGGAAATGAAGAAATCCTTGAAGAAATTCAAAAAGAAGTTGACAGACGCTGGGAAGAACTGCTAAAAAAGTGTGAATCCTCATAATTTTGAAACGAATGAGTTGAACAATCAATCTAAAAGGATAGATTAATATAGATTCTAATTAAAAGGAGGATAGAAATGCCAACTTATGACTATGAATGCAAAAAATGCGGGCATTCCTATCGTAAGTTTCAAAAAATGACGGATGAACCAGACAAAATCTGCCCTGAGTGCAAAGGTGAAGTAAGACGCCTTATTGGACTTGGTGGTGGAGTAATATATAAGGGTTCTGGTTTTTATACTACAGATTATAGAAGTCCCGAGTACTTAAGGAAAGCCAGAGAAGAAGGTGGCACTGCAACATCAGGTTCAAGTTCTTCTTCCTGCAGTTGTTGCTCATCTAAAAATTGTTCAACCTGCAAATGATGAAAAACCTTAAACAAAATAACCCGAAAAACAAAACTGGAAACTTAGAAAGTATTGTAGTATACTATTTTATCAATTCCGGCGTAGCTCAATGGTGGAGCAAGCGGCTGTTAACCGCAAGGTTGTAGGTTCGAGTCCTACCGCCGGAGACATTTCCTTGGATACGAACTCAAAATTTGAGGATGTTGAAGGGTAATTCCCTTCTTTTCCTTTTACTCCCTCACACCCGTCCCTGAGTGGAAGCGTGGAATATTTTTGGGATGTAAAATTTGTTGAATAGTAAAGATTTATCTGAATTTCTTCCTTTGAATAAATAATGTCTTTTATGAATTTTTTAATTAAAAGATTTCTTTCAATTCCTTTCTGGCGAGCAAGGAGGGAGAAGAGAGAGGATAAGAGAAATTGGATGGCATCAGAGGAGAACTTTGAGCATTCTTTAGTTGGTTCCTGTCCTGAACGGCATTCTATTTTTGAGTCATGATTTAGCCTGAAGACGAGATTTTCAATGTAGTTTCTATCTAATACTAATTTGACGTCAAAAATATAGTAATGTATAATTTGGGCAGGAGGTGGAAAAATGCGAAAACCTGCTCAAATAAAGCCATGGGTACCCAAAAGTATTACCCTTTTACCTCTACCCCCAAGGCCCCGAGCGAGTTTAATATCTTCTTCTAACTAATTTCTCTCTTCTTGAGTAAAATTTTTGGAATTTTCCATTTCTACATAAAAAACTATCCATTCAACGCCACCCAATTCAGAAGCAAGCCTATATGTGGTTCTAACAAGTTGAGTAGCATAAGGACTTGCACATATGCCTACTAAAAGTTTTTCTTTAAATCCTAAATGGCCTAAGAATCTACGCTTTCTTAAGTAATCTTTTAATTTTTCATCTAATTGTTCTGCAAGCACTCTTAAAGCTAAAGTTTTCAGAGTTATAAGATTTCCTATTTTTAAAAATTTTTGCACAGTTTCTTGAGCCATATCTTTTACATAAACCTTTCCCTCTTTAAGCCTTTTAAGAAGGTCCTTAGGAGGAAGATCTATGAGTTTTATCTCCTTCCCGCTTTTTACAAAGAGATCTGGTACAGTTTCTTTTACTTCAACACCTGTAATGTAGTAAATTATATCTTTTAAACTTTCTAAATGCTGAATATTCATAGCAGTAAATACATCTATTCCTGCGTTTAATACTTTTTTGATACTTTGATATCTTTCTTCTTCATGAAATCCTGGAGGATTAGTATGAGGAAGATCATCAATAAAACTGTCATGGT
>JBMFLH010000099.1:0-5146 GCA_049971295.1 Candidatus Ratteibacteria bacterium
CTGTAATGGAAATGATAATCCTATTCAGTTCAAGAATTGAACGTATCATTTCTATTTCTGAAATTTTTTTTGTCAGTTCACTGATGCTGATGTTTCTTTCTATGGTGGATATCAAAGTATCAACCGAAAAGGGCTTGGTAATAAAGTCACTCGCGCCTCTTTTCATTGCATCCACTGCATTTTCAACGGAAGCCATACCTGTGCACACAATAACCGGGGGAACAGATCCTTCAAAACTTTTCAAACTGTCAAGAAGCATCAGTCCATTTTCTTCAGACAATTGCACGTCAAGAATTACAAGATCAAAATTTGTTTTTTTCAATGCATCAATTGCTCCGGATATACTATCCAGAATTTCTGCTTCATATGAATGCTTTTTTAAAATATCCCTGTAGAGGTTTTGAACCCCGATGTTATCCTCAATGACCAAAATTCTTTTTTTGTGTTTCTCTGATTCCATATTTTCCAACCTTATAGTTCAAAACTCGACGGCTCATTTTTAAATATTCTGCTGCCTTTGACTTGTTCCAGGAAAACTTTTTTAGCGCATCAAGAATCAGTCCTTTTTCAAACTCTCTAACTCGTTCCTCAAATGATATATCCGCTGAATTTATAGATTGCACTGCTCTGAATTCTTCCGGCAAATCCTCTACATTTATTATATCCTTATTTCCCCTTAAAACCAAAATGCGTTCTATCACATTTTTTAACTCTCTGATATTGCCGGGCCAATCATAATTTAACAAACATTGTTCTGCTTCAGGAGAAAACATCTTTGCCCTGGACCCTGTCTGTTTTCCAAAGAAAGAAAGAAAATGGTATGCAATCGGAAGAATATCCTGTTTCCTTTCTTTAAGAGGAGGGATATCAATGGGAATCACACTCAGCCTGTAAAATAAATCTTCCCTGAATTTTCCTGATTCTACTTCCTTTTTCAAGTCCCTCGATGTTGCAGAAAGAACCCGTGCTTCCATTTTGATGGGTTCATTTGATCCTACCCTTGAAAATTCGTGTTCCTGTAGTACGCGAAGCAGTTTGATTTGAAGAGAAAGTGGCATTTCTCCAATTTCGTCAAAAAAAATTGTCCCCGAACCGGCTACTTCAAGTTTTCCCGGTTTGCTCTTGAATGCTCCAGTAAATGCTCCCTTTTCATAACCAAAGATTTCACTCTCAAAAAGGGTTTCAGGTATTGCAGCGCAGTGTATGGCGATAAATGGTTCATTCTTTCTTGGGCTTTCCCTATGGATAAATCTTGCTACCAGTTCTTTTCCACTGCCTGTTGGGCCTGTAATTAAAACTGCTGAATCGTGCGGAGCTGCCCGCAAAGCAAGTGATAAAACCTCTTTCATCTGGTCACTTTTATATACAATGGGTTCGGCTGATTTTTCCAGTTCGTCAGTAAGAAATTGTACCTTCTGCCTGATCCTAAATTCTTTGAAAATTTTCTGCACAATGAGACGAATCTCTTCTACATCAAACGGTTTTGTTAGGTAATCATATGCTCCAAGTTTCATTGCTTCAATGGCTGTGGAAAGCTTTGAAACAGCAGTCAGCATAACAACGGGTAGTGTGTCATCAATTTTTTTTATCTCCCGCAAAGTTTCAAGACCATCCTGATCAGGCATCAGTATATCCAGAAAAACAATATCAATTTCATTGTTTGATAATATCTCCAGTCCTTCTTTACCTGAAGAAGCAACAAATATCCTGCCACTATCCGAAAGAACAAGTTTTAAAGATTCCAGCACACCTTTTTCATCATCAATAATAAGAATTTTCTTTGTCATTTTGACAACGGAAGTTTGATAATGAATTTTTTGCTCTCAGGCAGAATCTCTGAAAATATCCTTCCTGAATGTTCTTCGATAATTTTACGGCATATTGCCAGATTCAGAGACAGGGATGTGGAAAATTGATTTGAAAAAGGGGCAAACAAATCCTGTCCAGGTTGGCATTTTATATTGTTACCTGGTTCCAGTATTGAAATTTCAATAAAATCTTTCTGTGAAGTTAAAGAAATCTTGATATTTTTTTGTTCTCCGACGTCTTGAACGCAAAAATCAAGTAACAGTTCAAGCGCTTCCTGAAGTCGTGTTGTATCCACTTTTGTTATCGTGTCTATTCCATCCCGGGATGTGATTTCCAATGATGGAAATTTTTCTTTTATCTTTTGAAGAATCTCTAAACAATTTGCTTTATTCAGGGTTAACTGTTCCGCATCAGCCAGCCGCGCAATTTTTTCCACAAGAAATGTTAACCTCTGAATTTCCCCATTAACAATTTTATAAAACTCTGTCCGAAAGGACTCGTCTGAAAACTTTTCAGGAAGAAGACAGGCAAATGTTTTTATTGCCACCAGTGGATTTTTTATTTCGTGAGAAAGTTGTTGTGCAATTTGTTGCCAGTATTGATTGTACTCGATTCTTTTTCTTTCTTTTTCCATTTCCCTTGCAGAAGTAATGTCTTGAAAAATGACTATCGTCCACATGATTTCGTTGTTCTGTTTGATAAAATCGCAACTCATGTCAAGCCATTTTCCCCGCGTAGAAATAAATAGTTCTTCTCGACTTATCGGCTGACGACTGACAATTACATCTTTCACTTTTGACGCAAATTCAGCTCCGCAGCGTTCCACAGGTAAATTGAGCACGTCTTTGCTATTTTTCTCCAATATTAATTCTGCTTGCTTGTTAAAAATTTTTACATTACAGGCATTATCAAGGACAATAATCCCGGTCGGAACATTATCAAGTATAATCTTCTGGGATTCTTTTTGAATCACGATGTCCTGGAAAATGAAAGCATCTTCAATCAATATACTCAAATATGTTATTGTGACAGTCAAAAATCTGATTGTTTCAGCAGTAAAAACTTCTCCGGTTAATCTGGTGCCAAATGCAAAAAAACCCAGAGCGACCCCATCTCTGTTCAAAAGAGGAAGTATCAACTCCGCCTGTAATAAATTCATTTCTGAAATCGGCTCAGATGAATCATGATGGTGTTTTTGAAGAATTTTTCTCTCAGACATCAACCATCTGTAAATGGTACTACCTGGATTAAATTTCACATTATTCAAAAATCCCTTCTCAACCCCTATCCCATCATAAAACACAAACTCATCATTTTTACGAATAAATAGAGATATTCCGGATAATGAAAATTGAGTCCGCAATAGATTAAGCATCGCATATATCAATCTTTCAGGAACTGAAAAATTTTCGGCAATCAGTTCACTCAACTTTTGAAAAAATGTGTTTTCATTCATTAAAGATGTTCTGTCACGGTCGTTCTGCATTGTTTGTGATTTTTCCGGCTTTCTAATTTCTGCATGTGCGGCGGCTCGATTCAATGTATACATGAACCTTTCAGGATCAAATGGCTTCTCAATTATCTCGTAAACACCCAGATTCATCAGCCGCCGAGCTATAGGTCCATATGAATTAACAAGAACAATCACAGGGACATCCGGAATGAGTTTCAACATGTCTTCTACAAGTTCATATCCTGACCTGCTGGAGTACATACTATCTAATATGACTATATCAGGTTTCCTTTGCACAATTGATTGACAGGCGCTATCTGGAGCCACAACAACAGGCAAGAATTTGTCTTTTAAAAGTACCATTAAGGCATTCGCTATCCCTGTCTCTTCTACCACAATCATCACATACTTCATTTTTCAATCCTCTCGTTCAAGGGTAGTTCAATGATTACCTTTGTTCCAATCCCCTTTTTACTTTCAACAAAAATTCTACCATTGTGTTGAGCAATAATTTCATTTACGATCGGCAATCCAAGACCTGTTCCATTGGGCTTGGTCGTGAATAATGGATCAAAAATTTTATTTAAGTTTTCTTCCGGAATTCCACAACCATTGTCTTGGATGGTCAAAACAACATTTTCATTATCATTAAGCAACTGAACCTTAATGGTTCCTTTGTTTTCTTCCATTGCCTCTGCACTGTTTAATAAGATATTCCATAATGCCTGTTTCAATTTTTCAGAATCCGCAATGATTTCAATTTCTTTTTTCTCGTATTGCTGAATAAATGAAATACCGTCAAATTTTGCCTGTGCCTTTATCAGTGTAATTGTGGATTCTATTATTGAAACAAGGTCAGTTTTCTCTTTTTTTACTGGCCTTGGTCTTGCAAAAACAAGCAATTGTTCCACAAGCCCATCAATTCTTTCAATTTCAGGAATCACAACTCTTGTGTAATTTTCTCTAAATTCCTTATCTGAAAATTTTTCGGGCAATAGCTGCGAAAATGTCTTCAAAGCCACAAGCGGATTTCTAATTTCATGCGCAATACCTGCAGCGAGAATGCCTAGAGAAGCAAGCCGCTCATTTCTTTTCACCTGATCTTGTAGTATCTTTAATTGAGAAATATCAGAAAAAATCAATTGAGCTCCAAGAAGAGAACCACCGGAGGAATAAAAACACGAACCACTTGCCATTAACGGAATTAGAGAACCATTTTTAGAAAATTCTGTTTCCATATTTCTGATTCCATTTTTATTCTGTAAAAGTGATTTCAGCAGTTTTTTTAAGTCAGTCGGTACTACTTCGTCGTACTTTCTTCTCAAAACATTCTCCCTCTTTAATCCTGTAATTCTTTCGGCTTCGTGATTAAAAACAATCACATTGTGTTCATCATCCACAGCAATCACGCCGCTCGGTAGGTTTTCAAGCAATGACTGCTGATAACTCCTGTTTTCTCTGAGGGTGGTTGCAAGAGCCGTTGTTTCAATAAATATTCCCATGTACAACGACAGCGCATTCAATATTCTTCTTTCAGTATCTGAAAAACTTTTTTCGTCTTCTCTGCCATCGAATAAAATTGTTCCAATGATTCTGTTATGAAAGTGCATTGGTACGATAACCTCTGCGCCATAGAAATCCATCTGTGCTAATACAGACCTAATAATCTCTCTACCTGAAAATCTGATAAGTTCATCCTTAAAATGCGTAAAAGGTTCTGTTTCCAGCAATTTTAAAATTGGAGAACTGTTATCAAATTCCACCCTATACATAGAACTTTTTTTCAATCCCATGAAAATTTTTTTTGCCGACTGCTCTGGTTTTATAATAAAGGGTTATGTTTGAAAATAGCCACTAAGAAGTGCTATAATGTGGCTATGATAA
>JBMFLH010000100.1:0-5128 GCA_049971295.1 Candidatus Ratteibacteria bacterium
TGTATTTTCCTTTGTGAACTGTGTGGCGTCAATTCCTTTACTATGTATTTTAACTATCTGCAGTCCGGCTGAAGAAAAACAGATAGATATGACTTCTTATGTTTTAACGAAACCACAAATTCTGTTCTCAATAAAATATGGAGAGCAACCCGCAGAGGTAGGTTTATTTGTACCGGGACCTGAAGAAGGTTTACCTGAATGCATTTCAGATTTTACCGTTGGAGTAGATGGGAGCATATATGTTGCAGATGCGGTGAATATGAAGGTGAAAAAATTCAGCCGACAAGGAAAATTACTGATGTGTACTGAAGATGTTCTGAATGGAATAGAAACGATTGGAGTGAATAAGAAAGGCTGGATATTCGTAGTTTATTTCGGTGATAGATCAAGGTCCAATCAAATAGCTGTTTATGATGAAAAAGGAAGGCGTGTTTCAGGTGCGGAAGAAAGGATAAGAAAATTACTCACGAACGTGATAGTCACCAAAGAGGTAGAAGGATTTAAAGAAATTCCAGGCCTAACTTGGGTCTGGTGCGATCCAGCAGATAACATCCATCTACGAGGAGGGAATTTTGTATATCGGATCAGTGCCAACCTGTCTAATATCATACCATTTAAAAACTCATTTCCTTACATAAACGGAAGATACTCTTATCGATTATTGGAGACCAAGAAACAAGAAGAGAGTAGGATATATCGAACTGATGGGTCTGTCTATAGCTTTCTGCTGCCAGTACTGCATCCGATAGAAATTGTGATATACGAAGATGATGGTACTATCTCTAAAAAATTTCTTTTGTCAAGGGGCGAATTTGGGAACATTGAGAAGATGGTTCCAATTTGCAGCGATATATTCTTTATTGACGGAAAAGGAAACTTTTACAATATCCGATCTCCACTTGTGCGCCATCTCTTTCCTTTAAGAAAGGGAAGTACCCTTTTCACCGGTTATTTTGATGCTCTGTTGGAATACGACGGGAATGGAACTTTTGTTGGTGTCAGAGCCGTTATCAATTCTTTTTACTTAAGACGTGAGCGACAGATAGAATTGGATTCAGTAGGCAATGTTTACTATCTTGATTTCAAATCAGACCATGTAGATGTAATGATGGCACCTGCTCCAAAAAGGTAATGCTGGAAAGTTTCCTGAAAGAAGGCAGGACAGCGGGAGAGAAAATAAAAGTCGAACGTTTGACCTTCCAGAGTTTTTTACAATATAATACCTGCAATTTACAGGGGGATTTTATGGAGCAAAAACTTTTTATATTGGGACTAATACTGGGTTTGATGTTTCTGGTTTCTGTTTCTTACTCAAAAGAAATAGTAATTGTTGACAGGGGAAAGACAGAAGCAAAAATTTTGATATCCTGGCAGGCAAGCAATTTTGAAAAAATTGCTGCTGAAGACCTTGCAAAATACATCGAAAAAATGACTGCAACAAGGCCTGAAATAATCAGTTCTCAGCAGGAATTGGAAGCCATTCTGAAAAGAAAAGATATGCCACTTTTTATCATTGGTTCTCTTGCGATAAAAGAAAATCCACAATTACAGAAAAAACTTGATGCCGTGAAAAAGAAAAACCCTGTTTTAAGGGCAGACGCCATTGTGATAAAAACTGATCGAAACAGGATTTATCTTGCAGGCAGTAATGACGAATCCAACTGTTATGCGGTTGCTGAAATTTTGAGAAGATGGGGATGCAGGTTTTTTATGCCAACCGAATTTGGAGAATGTATACCATCTTACTCGCGTCTTGCGCTGGATGAGATTGACTATGCCTATGGTTCACCGTTTGAGGTCAGGGGATACTGGATTTCATGGCTTGGAGATACCAGTGGTAGAGATCAGTTTATGCGGTTGAATATGATGAATAACGAAGTTGTACCAAGTGGTCATGCGCTTGCTACCTACACAAAGGACATTGCTCCAGGAGGAGACACATTCAAAATTCCCATTTCAGAAAAATCAACAGCAGAACATGTTGCAGCAAAAATTGAGAAAGATTATGCAGAGGGAAAAAGAATTTCTCTTGGAATGGAAGATGGTCTTTACAGTTCAGATTCTCCAAGGGATAAAGAATTGATGTCCCTTCAGTGGGATAAATATTTTATGACCCCTTCCATGACAGATGCCTTTATGGAGTTCTATAACAATGTTGCAGAAATTTTGATGAAAAAATATCCTGAAAGCAAAGCGAAAATTGGTTTTCTTGCTTACTCAAATATGACGCTGCCTCCTGTGAGAAACATTGTGGCGAAAGAGCCACTTGTCGCGTATCTTGCGCCAATAGATATTGACCCGATTCACGGAATGGATGATATTGAATCACAACCAAGGCAGGAATACAGGGAAATTCTTTATAAATGGGCAAAAGTGATGCAAGGAAGGGTGGTCATTTATGATTATGACCAGGGAATGCTTGTCTGGAGAGATATTCCAAATCCTTCTATTGCCTCAATCAGACAGGACATCAAGCATTATAGAGACGCAGGAATTCTTGGCATTTACACAGAAAGCCGCGGTGCTTTTGCCACGACCTTTATTAACCTTTATATTCGCGGAAGATTGATGTGGAATCCTGACGAAGATGTTGACAAACTGATTGAAGAATTTTATCCCGCATTTTACGGACCTATGGCAAAACTAATGATCCAGTACTGGGATGCGATTTTCAAAGCATGGGAAGATTCCATTGTGACCGAGCACGAGTACTTTGTTGCGCCAGCAATATATACAGAACAACTTATTAATTTCCTTGAGAAAAAACTGGTTGAAGCAGAAAAACTCGCAGAAAAAATTTCTCAGAAAGCAGAAAAGACGCATAATGAGACATTGTATCTTGAAAGGATGAAATTTACGAGATTGTCCTTTGAGGTACTGAAAAATTACATTGCGATGGTAAAGGCAGCAGCCATTGATGTTGACTATGCAACTGCTGTCTCCTATGGTGAAAAAGGGCTTTCTGCAAGAAATCAACTTACAGCAATGAATGGGATTTTCACCACCACAAAATTGGAAAGAGGGTATCCCTGGTGGACCGGAGAAGTTCAGCAATACAGGGAACTTCTCGCTTTTACTGATGGAACAAAAGGAACATTGATTAAAAAACTACCGCTGGAGTGGGCATTTATAAGAGACCCTGAAAATATTGGGCTGAAAGAAGAATATTATCAGTGTCCGGTAGACCTTTCTTACTGGCAGAAAAATTCAGCAAACTACTCTCTGAAAACAAGGAAGGACTATCCCGAAAAAACATGGGAAATCGTGAGGACAGACCTTTATCTCCAGGCGCAGGGAGTAAGAAGAAAAGACAGGCAGTCAGAACTTGGATATGGCTGGTACAGGTCAGATATTGAATTAACTGAACAGGAAATACAGGGAAATGTCCACCTGATGTTTCCTGGATTGTTCAATGAAAGCTGGCTTTATGTTAATGGAAAGGAGGTTGCTCACAGAGAAAACTATAAACCGATGTGGTGGTTCAATGATTATAGATTTCAATGGGATGTTTACATAACCGGAAAATTAAAAGCAGGCAATAATACGATCGCATTGAGAATTTATAATCCCCATCATTTTGCGGGTATGTTCAGAAGGCCTTTTATCTACAGGATGAAATAAATTCGTCATATGATATTCAAACCAGATTGGCTTGAGACAAAACAACGTTTGACTGACTTCTGGCACAATAAATACATAGGAAGGCCATGTATTGCAATATGTTCGCCAGACCCGAAGTCGGGTCTTATGCCGCCAGAAGAACCACTGTCTGACCAGGATCGATACTTAAACATTGACTGGTATCTGAAAAATCTTTATTACAGATTTTCTAATACTGCGTATGTAGGAGAAGCACTTCCTTCTGATTCTGTAATGGCAGGATACACCATTTCGTATGGCGCAAAAGTTCAATTTAGTCCTACCACAGTATGGATTGACCCGATAGAAAATCTTGATATTGAAGATGAAAATTTATTTGAACTTGATTTTGATTCACAGGAAATAAGGCGATTTTTTGATTTTTACACAAAATTTGTTCAGGCAGGCAGTGGAAAATTTCTTATTGGTCAGCCAGCAGTACTTCCAGGAAATGACCTTCTTTCAATGCTGATGGGGTCTGAAAAGTTTTTGATATCTTTGGTGGATAAACCAGAAGTAATGAAGTCAGCCATTATGAAACTTGCGAAAAACTGGGTTCTTTTTAACAAGAAAATTAATGAAATTTACCTTCAGTATCAGGAAGGTTACGGAATATGCTGGCTTGGGCTGTGGTGTCCGTATTCTTTTATTTCCACACAATCAGATATTTCCTGCATGCTGTCAGGAGAAATGTTCGAGCAGTTCATAATGGATGAAATTAAACTTGTTGGAAAAGAATTCGATTGTGTGATTTATCATCTTGATGGACCTGGTGCATTGCATCATGCGGATGCACTATGCAAAATTCCTGAAATCAAAATGATTCAATGGGTTCCAGGAGTGGGAAATACCAGTTCAGTAGAAAAATGGCTGTGTTTGTATAAGAAAATTCAGGATGCAGGGAAAATGGTGATGGCATATGTTGCTCCAGAAGAAATCGAGTTTTTCGTGAAACATCTGGACGCAAAACTTTCCTATATCGTGACAGGTTGCAAAACAAAAAAATATGCAGAACAACTTTTGCTCAAGGTCGAAAAATTATCCCATCCTTAAACAACTTTTTCCGTTAGAAATATTTATCAAGGCGGCTTAATTCACCTAACGGAGGAAAACGGAACAAATCTTTGAAAATCTTCCTGATTGGATTAAGAAAAGATACTATGCCATTAGAAAAATTTAGGAATCACTTCTTTGCATTTGATACGATACATTGTCTTTCATGAACTGGTTCATCTGATAGTTTCTGATTATAAGGCAGATTTCTGTGTGTATGCAAAAAAATTCAAAAATTCAGAAAAATGTGAAGAAGCATTATATGGATACTGGTTTTAATTTGAAAAAAACAATTGGTAGATAGAATATTCAAAGAACAATTTCCTTATAACATTCTATAAGTATCTGCAAATTTGATTTGCTCTTACTAAAGTTCTTATGTATAACCTAAAATCCCGCCCTTTTATAACTAGGTGGCGACGGGAATGGTAAGACC
>JBMFLH010000101.1:0-4856 GCA_049971295.1 Candidatus Ratteibacteria bacterium
GATGCATCTGCGACCTGTCCACCAGAATGATAACCTTTTGTTCCAGCAGGGCTTGCCCAGATGTCGATTACCGCGAGAATGATCTTGTCCCAATTATTAGATGATGGATCAGATGGCCAGCCACCACCATACTCAACAAACTGTCCATTGACTGCCCATTTGTCAATGCCGCGCAGCAAATCAAGGTCCTGAATTACTCCGTCAGGAATGCCAGGTTCTTTCTTGTTATTGTAGTAGTCAACAGGACAGTATGGACTGGCAACAGTTAATGTTCCATTACCAATAATTGTAGAGGTCTGCGCTGCACCATCCATATTGTAGCTGATAGTGCCTGAAAATCCCTTAACACCAGTATCATCAGCAGTCAACTTGATGGTAATAATATGGTCTGCGACATTGCCCGCAACACCACTTCCAGTGAGAGCCATGAATACGAACTTCAGGGTCTTAAGTCCTGCTGAGGGTGTGTCAGGAAGCTCTCCAACCTTGGTGTTCGTGTCGATTTCTGTTCCATCCACATAAACCCTCGACAGATGCCAGTTTGGAATAACTTCCTCAATCACATAGGCAACAGGTTTTTTACCATCGTCAATGTCAACCTTGATTGTATAGGTTAGTTCTGTATTGAGAGCTGCTCTTGACTGAAGTATTCTTTCTCCTGTAATCTCACCTGCCTGCCTCTTCATCTGCCAGGCAATTTTGTCTCCATTTACTGCTGTTCCTGCTGCCGGGCCGACATTTGTAACAGCGCCTGCTGATGTTGCCATCTGAATTCGTCTGTTGGCACCAACAGTAGAAACAAAAAGGATTGAACCATCGTTCAGGGGCGAATAGACTGGATAAGCAGGATTTACAGCGGAAATCGGAAATTTCACGACACCAAGACCAGTGGCAGCATCCATTGTGTAGATGGCATCAGAACCATTCCTGTTAGAAACAAAGATAATCTTTGTTCCATCAATTGAAAAACTCGGGTTTTTATCATTCCATAAACCTGCCCCATTTCCACCAAGTATTGTCTCAGAACCAATGGTGCTTGCAGTACCTGCTTCAGCATTAAATACAACACCAATTTTTTTGATACTTCTCTGACCATAATTATTTTCAACCCAGATTAAGCTACTCATATCAGGTGAAACAACAGGATCTTCTGGGTTTGTACCAACATTCAGATTGATGGCTGCGACAGTATAATCAGTGTTAAGAAGTTTCGCATAAATCTTCTTGGTGATTGCAGTTCCAGCAACAAATACCACCCATTTTCCATCAGGTGTGATGCTTGGGTTCTTAATGGAAGTGGCAGTAGTCAGGCCCGGTGTCGCTGTGGTCGCAAAATTAACGACATTGGTTCCATCAGGATTTAATCTGATAATACTAGTGGCACCAATATCACATACCACTCTCGCTGCTCTAAGAGACGGACTGTTTTTAACTCCAGTTCCTGCATTTGTAATCATCACACCAGGAAGAAGAACATTTGAAGCATTAAATCCAGCGATGAAAATCTGTGGCTGACTTTGACCATCATTTTGAGTATATACAACATTTGTATCCTGCAGAGTAACCACAGGCGCTGCTTCAACAGGAGGTGGTCCCCAATCAGGTTGTCCAATGTCTGCACCTTCAGACGTTCTCTGTGTCTTTGAAGTATTTGTTGATGCGCCAGTTGTATCAAAGTTTGCCTGCCACAGTTTTATGTTTGTTCCAATAATCTTTGCTGCATAAAACATATTTCCGTCGTTTGCAGATGTTAATTGAACATCCCTTAATGGAGAATCATCACCATAGAAGCATGGTTCGTATTCGTTCTGGCCGGCAAGACTTGTTTTTGTAACATTCTGTTCAATGAACGGCGCTAAACTCACAGCCACAAACGCGTCTGATGGGTTCCATGACATGCCCACCTTCACGGACTTGCTGTAAATGAGCATGTCTACGCCCGCACGAACTCCGCTCCTTAAGCTCAGGTACCTTTGATTTCCTACTGTGTTTTTAGTAAGATTTGTTGTTGCCTGAGCCATAAGATCAGTGGCATAGATGTTCTGGATACCCTGGGATTCACCGATAAAGGCAACAGTTGTGGCATTTACAAATACAACGTGTTTGATTTTAATGCCATTTGTTTCATCAGCATAAAGTTGGGTGTATAGACCATTGTTTCTATCATAAGCCCAGAGTGAATCAAAACCTGAACCATCAGAATACACAAACACAATTGTCTTTCCATCAGGCGATAGCGCTGCATAAGAATAATTTAATCCTGGTGTTCCACTTTGCAGCACCACACCAACACCAGCATTATTTGAAGAACTTGATGAAACAATGTAGACCTTATAAGAGCTGTCACCATTTACTAGTACGTTGCTGGTGAAAATAATTTCGCTACCATCAGCGCTGAACATCGGGTTTCTGATGACAAAAGCACCTGTGTAGTTTGTCACCTGCTGGATAGCGCCAGTCGAAAGGTTTTTTACATAGAGGTTTCCGGTCTGCGTGATTTCACCATTGGTATTTCTTACCACATTTGTTGTATACAGAACCTTTCCCTGGTTTCCAATTGCTGCGAATGCTGGTGTAGCAAAGCAAACGGCAAGAGTTGCTAATGCAACTGCTAAAAAAATTCTTTTGGCTTTCATTACTCAACCTCCTTTTTCAATTGCCAAATCTTCTTGCTTCTTACCTGCTTCACTGCTTCTTCTAACAATGCAAATTATTTTTTTCTGTCTTACCCCCTTTTGAAAGAAAAATGAATTCAAAGTCAAAATCTTCTAACCTAAACTCTAAAAATCAGCGTCACCCTTACTAAAGTTTGGTTTCTAAAATCGCCTTCACCCACAATAAGAAAGATAGAAAACACAGGATAGGGCAAGGTCAAGGGTGACCAAGGAAGCAAAAACAAATATCACCAAATTTTCAAAGAACAAGAATTATTCCAAAATCTCTGAATTTTGGCTGGAGAAGATTGTCTGATTGGGAAATCTGAACCTGTTTTTTATCTGTTTTATTTATATCCATTTCTGCTGTTTGTGCAGATATCAGGTTATTCATTAAGTACCCCTGTGGCAATACTTCCTGTTGCTTTTGATATAATAATAATATGTAAGCCTGAACTTGTCAAGAGTAAAATGAAAGTATGTACGAACCGGGTTTGGAATGCTGAAATGTCGTAAAATCAATGTTTCTGTAGCCGTCATATAAAAACAATGAGAAAATTTGACCTAAAACTTTTTAAATTCATTGAGAGTATAGAAAAGGCAGCGTATTATTGAGCTTGATTTTTAGGATTCCGGTAAAAAGGATGAGGATAAAATCGGATACAGTACGAAAAAATAATCTCCCAATTAAAAAGCCCCTGTTTATGTGCAGGGACTATTTTACCACATCTGACCACGCTGATTTCTTTAACAATTAATTGGGTTTACCCATTGCATAATGCTGTCTTATTTCCCCATCTGTCAGGGCTCTCTTGAATACTGCAAGCTCATCCATATAACCGATAAAGTAGTCGCTGCCTGAAAGAACATTTCTCCCCACATTGATTTCTGTATTGTAATAGTTGTAAGGAATTTGCGGGCAAACATCAAAAAGCATTCTATTTACCTCAACACCATTTTGATAAAGGATAAAATTTCTTGTTGGAGCATCCCAGGTAAAAGCAATGTGCTCCCACTGACCCGGGGTTAATGCCCTACCTGAAAGATATCTTGGACCTGCTGTATAGCAAAGCGCTGCCTGAACCACTCCATTTCTTTCAACAAACAGAGCCCACGCAGGAGTTCTACCTGACTGATAGAAATTGTTGTAAAGAATGGTCTGTGTTCCGCCTGTTAATCTATCAATTTTCACCCATACCTCTATTATCAAGGCAGAAACGCATTCTCCTGCACCTGTTCTGATGAAGTCATTTCCATCAAAGTAAAGAGAATACTTTCCCGGCCAGCGACCACCATCTTTTACCCAGATTGGACATGCGCCGGGGTTTGTTGGAGTTGGGTTAGGATTGGCAGGTGTTGGAAAAGGAGTATCATCAAACAAAGCATCATAGGCGGTTCTATTGTATTCATCATCTCTCGGGTCTCCTAAAGCCCTGTTTGCAATTTTCACTCCCTCACCCTCTTCAAATGTCCAGTAAAGTATTAAACTTTCATCTGTCACAAGGTTTGTTCTGTATGCCTGCCATCTTGTAAATTTTGCCTGTTTTCTCCCCTCGATAGTGCTGGGAGAAGCATCGCAGCCAGTATCGCGATGATAGCAATCACCACAAGCAACTCAATTAATGTGAGGGCATAATAAATTAAATCTCAAAACCACATAGTTGAAGCCTTTTCTTTTCATCATTTTTTCACCAACCTTTCAGGCTGGTCTCAGTTAATATGAAATTCACCTGGTGCAGAAAATAGGAATATTCAACTGCGGATGAGAAGAAAGGTATAAATTCTGATACTGTTGCAGAATATCTCTGGATTTCTTTTTGTTTTCTTTTCTCATCCAGAACCTTCTTTATTTTTGGCTTGCTCGGTGTTATAATACTCAACAAAAAATTGTTTGTCAACCGCAAGGAGATTTCAAATGATTATTGATGCGCACAATCATCCTGAATGGCATGGCCATACCATAGAAAAATTCATTGAAAACATGGACAAAAATAACATTGACATCACCTGGCTTTTAACATGGGAAGCACCTGTTAACGAATATTCGCCTGAATATCTTGTTTCTACACCTCACTTTGAAAAATATGGACCTATTCCATTCAGCAAGGTTCTTGAATATGTAAAACAAAAACCAGATAGATTTGTTCCTGGTTATGCGCCAGACCCAAGGAGACCAGAAGCAATAGACCTTTTACAGGGTGC
>JBMFLH010000102.1:0-4839 GCA_049971295.1 Candidatus Ratteibacteria bacterium
CAAGACTTTTTTTTGCAAAGCTTTCTATTCTATTTTTCATCACAAAGCTCCAGTCCAATAAGTTTTTTGACATCCTTCATGGTTTTTTCTGCAACTGAACTGGCCTTTTCTGAACCCTGAAGCAAAATTTTCCACACTTTTTCAGGATTTTCTGCGAGTTTTTTTCTTTTTTCTCTTACAGGTTTTAAGTATCTTATTAAATCCTGGCCCATTTGTTTCTTGCATTCCACACAGCCTATTTCTGCATTAAGACATTGTTGCATGATTTCTATATAATTTTCTGATACCAGTTTCCTGTATGCAAATACTGCACATTCATCCGGGTGTCCGGGATCTTTTCTGTATAATCTTTTCTGGTCAGTAAACATCTTCGACACTCTTGATAAAATTTCATCATCCGTATCTTTTAAAAAAATCGCATTTCCGTATGATTTGCTCATTTTCCTACCATCTGTCCCGGGTATTTTAGGGCTTTGTGTAAGAACCTCCTTTGGTTCTGGGAAATAGTTACCATAAAGGAAATTGAATCTTCGTGCGATTTCCCTTGTAAGTTCCAGATGCGGTAATTGATCCACTCCAATAGGCACATATTCAGCACGATAGATTAAAATGTCAGCCGCCTGAAGTACCGGATAACCAAGAAAGCCATATGTGGTAAGATCTTTTTCCTTTAGTTCTTGAATCTGTTCTTTATAAACTGGATTTCTTTCAAGCCAGCTAACAGGCACAATCATTGATAACACAAGGTTTAATTCAGCATGCTCCCTTACTTTTGACTGTATAAATATTACAGATTTTTCAGGGTCAAGTCCGCACGAGAGAAAGTCCAGTGCAATTTCAAAAATATGATTTTTTATTTCCAACGGATTTTGATACTCTGTGCTTAAGGCATGCCAGTCTGCAATCATATAAAAACATTGATATCCTTCATCCTGAAGTTTCTTCCAGTTAGATAATGCGCCAAAAAGATGTCCAATATGAAGTGGTCCGGTTGGTCTCATTCCGCTCAATACCCTTCCTTTATTTGAAGTTTTTAAGTTCATAAGTTCATATTCTCCTTTTTTTAAAAAATTGTTTTAGGATTTTTCTGTGGTCAAAAGCAATATCATTTGGCAGATTGCTTTCTGAAAAAATTGCAACTTTTGCTGCATCATCTCCTGCTTTAATGGTACCTTTTCCCTGCCCTGTATAGACAATTGATATGGTGTGAAACCTTGGGTCCCGTTCAGGGTCTGAAAATACCCCGAATAGTTTAAGATTGTCTATATCAAGTCCTGTTTCTTCCTTTGCTTCTCTGATTGCTGCGTTTTCAGCAGTTTCTCCCCAATTAATGAATCCCCCAGGGATCGCCCATCCAGAAGGTGGATTTTTTCTATATACCAGTACCACGCCCCCTTCTTTGGTGATAATTGTATCTGCAGCAGGATATGGATTTTTGAATGTTTTTGAAGCTGTCTTAGCCAGTAGGGGTTCTGCGATTTCGAGGCATTTGTCCATATCGTGTTTTTCAGTAAATATCAGTTTGAACTCCTTTGTTGATGTGTTTTTCAAGAATTCGCAAATCACTTCTTCAATAATGATGCAACCGACTTGTGTTGAATTGAATTTTTTTTCTTTGCCACCATGTATAAAAAATGTTACTTCATTGGGTGGCTTTGCGTGTTGATAAAAAATCTTCTTTAATACCAATTTAAGCATTTTCCCTTTTTTAAGTCCTGGTAGGGTGATTATTGTACACGGTGATTTTTCGCTTTTTGAGCCGCAGGTAATAACGAGTGGCTGATGTTTTGCTGTTTCTCCTGCGTTGAATGGATTCTGTTTGTTATATGATATTTCAATAACTCTGTCGGATATAAAATAGCGATTTTTTTCCATATTGTCAGAGATATAATTTATTAAGTTCATAACTTATTAAGTTATGTATTTCATGATTTGTATCCATACTTCTCTTGTTCGCGGACCGTCGAATTCGCATAAAAACACACCCTGCCATGTCCCGAGTTGTATGATCCCTTTTTCAATGATTAATATGGTAGAATGTCCGACTAATGTGGATTGTATGTGGGCGTCAGAATTTCCTTCCAGATGGCTGTACGTGGCGTTTTCTGGAATCAATCGTTTCATACCTGATAAAATATCCGCCTGTACTGATGGGTCTGCATTTTCATTAATTGTGAGGCCACAGGTGGTATGCGGAATAAAAACTGCACATATGCCATTACTAACTGAACTTTTATTTACTGCATCAGAAATTATGTGCGTGATGTTAATCATTTCCTTACGTTTTGTTGTTCTAATTTGTATCTTAATCATTTTTTTGCTGCGGTGTAAAAAGTTTTGTAAGCCATGTATGTCGAATATATATCTGCTTTACTTGTGACTTCGAATGGTGCGTGCATGGATAGCACGCCAGTTCCACAATCAATTGTGGGAATATTAAGTCTTGCGAAAAATGTTGCGACTGTTCCACCTCCGCCCTGCTCTACTTTTCCGATTTCTGATGGCTGCCAGTGCACATGATTTTCATCAAAAATTTTTCTTATCCATGCGATATATTCAGCAGCAGGTTCAGTGCTTCCTGATTTTCCCTTACCGCCAGTAGTTCTTTCCACGCAAACTCCGTGCCCGATTCTGGCAGAATTTTTTGAGTCGTACGCCTCTTTATATCCAGGATCAAACAAAGAAGATACATCTGCAGAGATTGCTTTCGAATTTTCATAAATATATCTTAGGGGTTGCTTGCATCCTGTTTTCTCTGATGTTTCTTCAAGGAAAAACTGAAAGAATGTTGATTGAGCGGACGTCGTTCCATAACTGCCTATTTCTTCCTGATCAACAAGCACGCAAAATATGCTTTCTTCTGGATTATTGGTTTCAAATAGGGCTCTGAAACTTGTGTATGCACAAACTCTGTCATCCTGGCCATATCCAAGAATCATACTTCGGTCAATTCCAAGGTCTTTTGCTGGGCCAGCCGGCACTATCTCAAATTCACTGCTTATAATGTCTTCTTCAGTGATTCCATACTTTTTGTTTAAAATGGAAAAAATATTTCTTTTCACAGGTTCCTTTTCTTCTTCTTTCGCCGGGATTGAAGCAGCAAGAATATTGAGATTTTCTCCAGGGAATCCCTCTTCAATTGTTTTTTTCATCTGGTCCTTTGCCAGATGTGGTAACAGGTCTGTGATGGTAAAAACCGGATCATTGTCATTGTCTCCTATTTCAATTTTTTTAATTTCTCCTGTTTTTAAAACCGCTATACCATAAAGAGCCAGCGGTATTGTTAGCCACTGATATTTTTTTATCCCACCATAATAGCATGTTTTGAAATATCCAGAACCTTCATCTTCATATATAGGGTTTGGCTTAAGATCCAATCTTGGCGCATCAATATGTGCCACAATAAACCTTGCACCCTGGTCCAGAACTTGTCTTCCGATGGTACCTAATATGATTTGCTTGCCTTTATTGATTTTATAAATTTTGTCTCCTGGTACCAGTGTCCCTTTTTTAGTCGAAATGTCGCTGAATCCGATGTTTTTTGCTAATTCTGCCACCGCATCCACGAATTTCCGTTCAGTTTTATTTACTGAAATAAACAGCCGATAATCCTCTGCAAATTGCATTGCTTTTTCTATTTCTTCATCTTTCCACGTTTTCCAGGCGTTAATTTTTAACATAATTTCCTCCAATACTTGATTGGTGGATAAAATAGAGGTAACAGTTCAGTTTTTACAAAAATAATTCAGTTTTTACATTATATCATATCTTTTAGCCATTTACTGTCAAATTTTTAATCACATCTTAATTTTATCTTTCTGATTTTGTCAAGAGGCTCTAAATTCTTTGATATAAGGGCTTTTTAACAATTTTTTGAATATGAATTTGCCACCTGCCAGGACAGATAAATTAAACCTAAAAGAACGTCCTATAAGTGTGAAGACTTATAGGAAATTGTCAAAGAACAAAACTGCTCTTTGAAAACTTGGTGACTTAAGAAGCAGGGGCCACCTCCTGAAAACGAGGAAGCGCAGTCGGAGAAACAAAGACTCTTTCTGGTCGGTAAGTCTCTCCACTTTTAAGCATTGAAAGCATCATCTGGGCTAACTTTTTAGCCACATAGATGAGCGCTTGCTTTCTACTCTTTCCCTGAGAAATCTTCTTGTTGTAAAGGGTCCTCATCTTTCGGTTATGCCGGATAGAACTGACCGCAGCCATATAAAGGCTCTTGCGAACATAGTTTGGTCCTCGGCGAGAGATAATATTATCTCTTCTTTTCTCTCCACTTTCACAAATTTGGGGGAAGAAGCCGATATGGCCAATTAACTTCTTGGACGAAGGAAAGGCCACCCCTTTGCTACCGGCTACTGAGAGAAAAACCGCTAACGTGTTCTTTCCTACGGCTGGAGCAGATAAAAGATTGTTTCCTGGGAAAGAACCACTTTTATCTTTGGGAGAAAGAATCTTGTCTATTTCTTCTTTGATTTTCCCTAAGGAAGACGAGACTCTATCCAGTTGAAAAAGAAGAACCCGGATGGTAAAGGCTCTAATTTCTCTGGCTCTCCCGGAATAGATTGAGTTTTTTGCTGCTTCTATCAATCTCTCAATCTCAGAGATGTTAAAGTTATTCCCTTTGATAGAGCGGACCAGTTTCTCAATCTGATGAACTTTGGCTTCGGCTAAATCAAAAGCAGTTGGCCATCTCTCAAGGACCTTTCTGGATGCTATACCGAAGACATTCCTTAGGGCAGTTTTCTCATACTCCGGGAAGACCACAGCAAGAAGAGAAAGAATCTGCCGCGAGAACTTCTTCTTTTCTTCCGGGAGATTGAACTGCAG
>JBMFLH010000103.1:0-4807 GCA_049971295.1 Candidatus Ratteibacteria bacterium
GTTTTGTTGCTGCGCCTTCGCTAATTGTTCATAATGCTTCTGTCTTTCCTGGAGAGATAGGTGTGAGAAGAATTAACAGGACATTAAATAGAATATACAATTTAAATAAAACAGGGGGTATGGAATGTACAAGCAATATAAACTCGGTGCGTGCCTTCCAACTTTTGGTTCGTGTGCTGATAGATTCTGTATTTCGGGTTATGGAAGGGGCGGTAGAACAATGGAAGAAATGCTTGAACTTGCAAAACAAGTCGAAGGTCTTGATGGGCTGGAACTGGTTAGTAACTGGCATGTTAATGATAAAAATATCAACTACGTGGCGAAGCTTTTTAAAGATGCCGGGTTTGAGATATGTATGATTGTTCCAGATCTCTGGACTCAAGCAAAATGGGGGAAGGGAAGTATTGCAGCGTCTGATGCAAAAACAAGAAAACAGGCGATTCTTGAGATTAAGAAAAGTATTGACTGGGCAGCAGAGCTTGGTTGTAGATTTGTTGATGTATGGCCAGGACAGGATGGATACGATTATCCATTTCAAGCCCATTATAAAGATGCCTGGAAATGGTTGAGAGATGCGATTGAGGAATGCGCACTTTATAATAAAAAAGTTAAAGTACTGGTTGAATATAAAATGAAAGAACCCCGAACGCACTGTTTTGTCAGCAATGCTGCGAAAGTGATACTACTCATTAATGGCATAGAAAATACAGGTTGTCTTCTTGATGTAGGACACAGCCTTGCAGCTGGAGAAAATATGGCAGAAGCAGCCAGCCTTCTTGCTCAACACAAATTGCTTTCATACATTCACCTTAACGACAATTACAGGAGCTGGGATGATGATTTGCTTGTTTCATCTGTTCATGTTGTTGAGTATCTTGAATTGATATACTGGCTGAAGGAGATAAAATACGATGGGTGGTTAACTCTTGATATATTTCCATATAGGGAAGATAAAGTTCCAGCTGCACGGAATTCATTTGAGTGGCTGAAATTTTTATTTGAAAAAATAGAGCAGATAGGATTAGAGGAAATCAGAACAGTAATAAGGCAATCGGATGGAAATCTTGTTTCATCTCTTGTAAGAAAAATGCTTGGTGGATGAAAGGAGTGTTTATGGCTGTACCAATCAAAATTCCTGATGTTGGAACAACTGTAGAAGAAATAACAATCGTCAAGTGGAGAAAACAAAAGGGGGAAGTTATCAAAAGAGGTGAAGTCATCGCTGAAATAGAAACTGATAAGGCAGTGGTAGAACTGGAATCAATTGCTGAAGGAAAAATTTTAGAAATTTTGTTTAAAGAAGGAGATATAGTAAAACAGGGAACTGTGATTGCTTATGTTGGTGAAGAAACAGAGACCATTTCTGAAATTTCAGGCAAAAAATCTGGAGTAAGAATTTCCCCTGCGCTTTTAAATCTTGCAAAACGACTTGGTGTTGACATTAATACAATTAAACCTTCTGCTGCTGATGGTATTATCACCCGTCAGGATGTTCTTGATGCTGCAAGGAAAACCACAAAAGAACAAAAATCGCTTGAAGACATTACTGAGATGACGGTTCATCAACGATCTTTGATAAATACACTTAATATCAGTTTGGGAGTACCGGTTTTTCATATTATAAGTTGCATTGATATGGGAATGATTACAGAATTTAGAAACAATATGGTCGATAAGTTTTATTACGATACTTTTTTTGTTTATGCTTGTGGGAGAGTAATCAGGAACTTTCCTACGATGTTTAGTTATATTGTTGACAATAGAATAGTAAGGAGAAAAGAAATTTCAATATCTGTAGCGATTTCAAAAGGGGAAAAACTTTTTACACCTGTGATTCATTCGGCAGACAGAAAGTCGCTTGAGGAGATCAATAGAACCCTTGCAGAACTTGTGAAAAAAGTGAATGAAGAAAAACTATTGCCAGAAGAAACAGAAGGAGCGTGTTTTTTAATTAGCAATCTTGGAATGTATCCTGTTGAATCTTTTGATGCAATGGTTCCACCACGACATTCAGGAGCTCTTGCCATAGGAATGGTGAGAAAAACCGCTGTAGTGGAAAATGACCACATTGAGATAAAGAGTATTTGCAAAGTCACTGGTTCTTTTGATCATCGACTGGTTAATGGGACCATAGCTGCAGAGTTTCTAAAACGGGTTAAAGAGATTCTTGAATCAGGACGATTCAAGGAGATGATACGATAACCGTCAAATGGTGAACAATTCTGGATGGAGGATTAATGAAAAGGGAATATTCAAGAGAGCAATTACTTGAATTTTATAGAAAAATGGTACTTATTCGGGAGTTTGAGGAAAGAGTAAAATTTTTGTTTCTCGAAGGTATTATGCCTGGAACGATTCATCAATATCAAGGGGAAGAAGCATGCGCTGTAGGAGTTTGTTCTGCCTTACAAAAGGGCGATATCATTACAAGTACCCACAGACCTCATGGCCATTGTATTGCGATGGGAATGGATATTAAGTCAATGATGGCAGAGTTATTTGGAAAACAGACCGGGTGTTGTAAAGGTAAAGGTGGTTCTATGCATATGGGAGATATTGAAAAAGGAATTGTTCCTGCTATTGCGATTGTGGGTGGAGGCATTCCTGTTGCCACAGGGATTGCATTTGGCTTTAAAATGGAAAAACAACCGCATGTTGCTGTATGTTTTATGGGAGACGGCGCCACAAATGAAGGCACATTTCATGAATCTTTGAACATGGCTTCAATCTGGAACCTGCCTGCTGTGTATGTTGTTGAAAATAATTTTTATGGTGCATCAACGCATATTTCGCTTGTTATGAAGGTTGAAAGAATTTCAGAACGGGCGTGTGCATATAAAATACCAGGCATTACTGTTGACGGTAATGATGTAATAAAAGTTTATGAAACTGCTTGTGAAGCAGTTGAAAGAGCAAGAAAAGGCGAGGGTCCCACATTGATTGAACTGTTGACCTATAGAATCACCGGACATTCACGAAGGGATCCGGCCCTGTATCAGCCACCTGAGGAAAAGAAAAAAGCGCTTGAAAATGAACCAATAAAAAAATTTTCAGAATTTCTGATTTCTATGAATATAACACAGGAAGAACTTGAAAAAGTTCGTGAAAAGATTAAAGAAGAAATAGAAGATGCTGTAAAATACGCGATGAATTCACCTGACCCATCACCACAGGATACTTTAAAGGACCTGTTTGTTTGAAAGGGAGTCGAAATGGCGCGACTGACAATTGCAGAAGCATTGAGGCAGGCAATAAGAGAAGAAATGAGAAGAGATGAAAATGTTTACTGTATAGGAGAAGATATTGCCATTCCGGGTGGCTGGGGCGGTGCTTTTACTGTCACACTTGGTCTTGAAAAGGAATTTCCTGACAGAATGATTAATACACCAATATCAGAAGCAGGCTTCTTTGGTGTTGCTCTGGGTTCAACCCTGGTGGGATTAAGACCTATTGTTGATGTCCAGTATGGTGATTTTTTATTTTGTGCAATGGACCAGATTGCAAACCAGATAGCGAAACTCAGGTATATGTCAGGAGGAAAAATTAAAACACCAATCGTGATAAGAGCACCTGTCGGTGTGACAGGAAGAGGTGCTCAACATTCTCAAATGATGGAACCATTTTTTCAGTGTCTACCAGGAATTAAAATTGTATGTCCTGCAACTGCATACGATGCCAAGGGTTTACTTAAATCTGCTGTGAGAGACGATAATCCAGTGATGATTTTTGAGCATAAGCTTCTTTACGGTGCAAAAGGTGCAAGAAGTGAACCCGGTTCAGTAGACGCGTCCAGTGAAATACCGGATGAAGAGTATATTATTCCAATTGGGAAAGGAACTGTGAGAAGGCAGGGAACAGATATTACAATTGTTGCGACATTGTTGATGATGCACAGGACATGCGAGGCGGCAGACATTGTTGAGAAAGAAGGTATTTCAGCCGAGGTTATTGACCCACGCAGTCTTGTTCCATTTGATTGGGAAATTATAAAACAATCGATAGCAACGACAGGCAGATTGATGATTGTTGAAGAGAGTCCTCGAAGAGGCGGCATAGGCGCAGAAGTTGCTGCCACGGTTGCGGAAGAAATGCTGGATTTTCTTGCAGCACCAGTAAAAAGGATTGCTGCCCCTGATACGCCCGCTCCATTCTCTCCTGCAATGGAAAAATTCTATGTTCCTGATGCAATGAGAATTGTCCAGGCAATCAAAGAATTGATGAGCATCAGTTCTTAGTATAATCCTTCCTGCCCGGCGATGATTTTTTGAACATCTTTTTCGCCAACGTCAGTGATATCACAATTTTTATCACATGCTATTGATGCAAGAATACCCGCTGCTTGTCCTGTTGCCATGCATGTAGCCATAACCCTGATTGCTCCCATTGCTTTGTGGTCAGCAGAAATGCACCTGCCAGCAACAACAAGATTTTTTGATTTTTCAGGAATTAAACAGCCAACCGGTATGCTAAACCAGTCATTTTCTGGAGGATATAAATTGTTTTTTGAAGGAAGGTAGTCTTTATATTTATTAAGCATAATACAGTACTGTGTAGTTTCGCACTCCTTATAGCACAAATGGGCTTTTATTGTTCTTCCAAAAGGGCAGTGTATGTCAATCCAGTAAGTGCAGCGAGCAATACTGTCGTCAGTTTTTTTCCCTTCAATGACATTTTGCTCTGTGAGAGTGTATAAACCTTTTATCTGTCTTGTTTCTCTGACACCCGCATTGATGTGAAATGCAGAAATATATGAGTTTTCAAAACCTTTGACATTTTTCTTTAAAAACTGGTAAATTTTATATGTCTC
>JBMFLH010000104.1:0-4443 GCA_049971295.1 Candidatus Ratteibacteria bacterium
CATACCCGATACGTCTGGGGTTCAAATCCCTACACCGCCACCATTTCTTCTCTGAGAAATCTCCCCCAACCTTTCTTTTATAAAGAGGTGAAAGTTGAGTATTTCAGGTTTTTTGAGAATATGGTAAAATCAGTTTGGAATGTTTGGAAAGAGATTTATCGTAGATGGAATGCTTGGAAGTTTGGCAAGATGGCTGCGATTGCTCGGGTTTGATACTGAATACTTTTCTGGAAAGGATAAGTATTTCCTCGCCTACAACGCAAGGAAAGAGGCAAGGATGGTTTTAACAAGAGATAGAAAGTTTGTTGTTCAACATCCAGGGATTTCATTACTCATAGAAAGCGAAGATCTTCGGTACCAGTTAAAAGAGGTGAAAAAGAAACTTAATCTTCACTTCAAACCTGACTTATTTTTTACTCGCTGTAATATTTGCAATAACATTCTTCAGCCAAGAAATATTTCAGATGTCATTAAGGTTGTACCAGAATATGTGGCAAAGACACAAACACATTTTTCATATTGCAATGTTTGCGGTAGAATTTACTGGCAGGGTACTCACTGGCAGCGAATGCTGGATTTCATAAAATCGATTGAATCAAATGAATAATAAGACACTGCTGGTATTGTTGGGCCTGATTTTTCTTTTATGCGCGGCGTGTTTTTCTCAGGAAAAACTTAAAGAAGCCCTTTTTTATGAAAAGGCAGATCAGAATTCAGTCCAATGCAGATTGTGCCCCAAGAATTGCTTAATTCCAGAAGGCAGATATGGTTTTTGCAGAGCAAGGAAAAACATTGGTGGCGTTTTGTATTCAATGGGATATGGAAAGCCATGTTCTGTTGCGATAGACCCGATTGAAAAAAAGCCACTTTTCCATTTTCTTCCTGGTACGAAAGCGCTCTCAATTGCTTCTGCAGGTTGTAGTTTGCGATGTCTTTTCTGTCAGAACTGGCAAATTTCCCAGGCCTCGCCAGAAGAAACCCGAAACATAAATCTTTCTCCTGAAGATGTTGTAAAAATTGCAAAAGAAAAAAATTGTCCTGTCATCGCATACACATATTCAGAACCAGTGAATTTTTATGAATATATGCTGGACACCGCAAAAGTTGCTCGCGCAGCAGGAATAAAAAATATCATGCACACTGCCGGCTACATTAATCAGGAACCCCTTGAAAAATTACTTCCTTATATTGACGCCGCAAATGTTGATCTGAAGGGATTTTCCGCAGATTACTACAAAAATGTATGCGGGGCAAATCTTGATGATGTCTTACGAACTCTTATAATTATGAAAAAACACAAAATCTGGATTGAAATTACCAATTTGATTGTTCCGGGTTACAATGATTCCCCTGATGAAATAAAAAAACTCTGCCAGTGGATAAAGACCAATCTTGGTCCTGATATACCCGTCCATTTCACGAGATTTTACCCGATATACAAACTGGCTCATCTGACTGCAACACCATACAAAACGCTGGAAAATGCTTATGAAATCGCAAAGAGTGTTGGCTTGAAATATGTCTACATTGGTAATGTTTACGACAATCCCTACGAAAATACAGTATGTAGCAGATGTGGTAAAATTGTTATAAAAAGAAAAGGATTTGAGATTCTTGAAAACCATATCAGGAAGGGAAAATGCGAGTACTGCGGAACAAGAATTTCTGGAATCTGGGAATAATATTTTGCTATTTCGTTTTTTTCAGCGCAGGATTGTCTTTTTCTGAAACTATGAGAAAGCCCTTTTTTGCAGGTTCTTTTTATCCTGCAGATGAAAAACAACTTAAATCGCAGGTGATGTCGTTTTTAAATGGTAAGACGATTGGTGAAATGCCTGCTGGTATCATTGTTCCACACGCTGGCTACATTTACTCTGGAAAAACAGCGGGTTTTGCTTATTCGTTAATCAAGGATAAAAAAATCGAAACCGTATTTTTAATTGGCAGGAGCCATCGCGCAAGTTTTCTTGGAATTGTTACTGATGACAGAGGTTTCTGGAAAAGTCCGCTCGGAGATGTAAGGGTTGACACGCAACTGGTGTCTGAAATCGTTGTCAAACCAGGATTTCGTGTTGACTACAGAATTCTCGACGCAGAGCTCTGCCTTGAGGTTCAGATACCATTTCTTCAATGTTCAATCAGAGGCGAATTCAAAATTGTCCCAATTCTTGTCGGCTGTGAAAACGAAAATGAACTGAATATTTACGCGGACTATCTTTTCCCTTTTGTCAAGAAACGAAAAAACTCAATCATCGTGATGAGTACTGACCTTTCCCATTATCATCCTCTGGATGTTGCAAAACAAAAAGATAGTTATTTTATATCGCTGCTTGAATCAGGTAAATTTCTTTCTTTGATGGATGAAATGGAGAAAGGGAAAGCAGAAGCATGTGGCGGAAGTGCTGCCTATCTTGGGCTTAAAATATTATCAAAAGTTTCTCAAACCAAGGTGAAACTTCTCAACTATTCAACTTCCTATGACGCAACAAAAGACAATAGCAATGTGGTTGGATACGCGGCAATGGCAGTATTTTTTGAAAAGAAAAAACAATTAGAAGAAAAAACAGGAGGAAGAATGTTAAACAGGCAACAGAGGGAAACTTTATTGAAAATCGCAAGACAGTCAATCGAGTATCACTTGAGTGGCAAAAAACTTCCCCAACTTACTATCACAGACCCTGTGCTTGTTGAAAAAAGAGGAGTATTTGTCACGCTCAGGAAAAAAGGTGAATTGCGCGGTTGTATCGGCATGATTTTACCGAAAGAGCGGCTTGTTGATGCCGTGAGGGAAATGGCAATTGAATCCGCAACAGGGGACCCAAGATTTCCACCAGTAACATTGAGTGAATTGAAAGACATAGAAATAGAAATTTCTGTTCTTACAGTTCCGGTAAAAGTTTCAGGTCCTGATGAAATTATTCTTGGTAGGGATGGAGTGATTGTAAAAAAAGGATTCAGACAGGGTGTTTTTCTTCCGCAGGTCGCTGATGAAACTGGCTGGACAAAAGAACAATTTCTTACAGCATTGTGCGAGCATAAGGCAGGCCTTGAGCCAGATGCCTGGAAAAAGCCAGATACAGAGATATACACATTTCAGGCAGAAGTCTTCTCGGAGAAAGAGTTTTGAACTGGCGCATCTTTGTTAATCTGTATATCAGCGGTATACTGACAGGTAGCAGTATTTGCATGCTTTCATGCGGAAGTGTCTTTTTTCCTTTTATCTTCGAAAGAAAATCTGATGTGAAAAGAGCACTGAAAATGTTTTTATTTTTTCATGCTGGAAAACTGATTTCCTATACGCTGGCAGGTGGTTTGGTGGGATATTCAGCCGGTTATGTTTCAGCATTAAGGAATAATCGGATGTTGAATCTTACAGGAACATTGTTTTTTATTACACTTGGCATCTTTAATCTTGTGCTTTCTGATAAAAAAAGAGTGTTTTTGAAATCTCCTTTTTCATATTGCAGTGGATTTATAGTAGGATTTATTCCGTGTGGAACATTATTGGGAGTGCTTGCCTATTTAGCATATGTTGCAAATTCATTTGTTTCAGGTGCCATTGGCGGACTTGCCTTCGGGCTGGGCAATGCAATAAATCCACTGATAATTATTGCAATACTTGCTCCATGGTGCACAAAATTTATTGGAAAATTTTTTGAAAATCCCTGGACAGGAAAAATTGCAGGAAGTTTAGTGTTTTTCTTCTGGGCTGCCACACTGTTCTGGAGGACCTTTGAATGAAAGAAAAAATCATTGTTCACGTGTGCTGCGGAATTTGTTCAATTAAAACGTTTGAATTTCTCGACGAAAATTTTGAACCAACAGGCTACTGGTATAACCCGAATATTCATCCATTTGAAGAATACAAAAAGAGATTCTTGACGGCTGGATATGTATTTCAAAAAATTGATAAGAACATTGAATGGGACATGTCGTACGACATCATTCAATGGTTCACGATGTGCCTGCCCTTAGCAGGAAATAAAAAGACACGGTGCGCAATGTGTTATCAGTTGCGTCTTGAAAAAACAGCGCAGTTTGCAAAAAAGACCGGTGTGAAAACCTTTACCACAACAATGTTTTACAGCACCCATCAGGATATTGAAACGATAAAAAACATAGGCATTGAAATTGCTCAGAAATATGGGATTAATTTTCTGTCATTGAACCTCAGACAGCATTATCAAAAGGGTCAGGAAATTGCAAAGATGTGGAAGCTTTACAGACAGAGGTACTGCGGATGCCTGTTCAGTGAACTTGAAAGAGAGGGACTTGATTATGGAAGCACTGAAGGAAAATGACATTGTGTGTCTTGTTTCAGAAGAAGGAAGAAAGTGGTTCGTAAAACTTGAAAAAAAACACTTCAGTACCCATGCCGGGCTTGTGAAACTTCAGGATATTATTGGTAGAATGCCAGGCGACTCTGTCACCACAAATACAAAC
>JBMFLH010000105.1:0-4261 GCA_049971295.1 Candidatus Ratteibacteria bacterium
ATAATGATTGGTCTTGTCCTTACAAGGTTTGTCAGACCTGTTTCAATATATCGCTTTGCCATAATAAACCTCCATGAAATTTATTTTTTGCTAATCTCTTTCATTTTTATCATAAAATAACGAAAGTTTTCAAAAGAAATATCTGGTGGAGCACTGTGGTCCATTCCGCAAATATATCCTCCTTCTTCAACAAGTCCTGCTAATCTTTTTGCTTCCTTATCTATGGCATGTTTGCCTCTTGCAACAATTTTTTTATCAAACCCTCCCCACATTCTCAAAGATTTTCCGTACTTTTTTCTTAATGCAACCACATCCATTCCTGCCTGAACCTCAAAAGGATAAATAATGTCTATACCAGCATCAAGCCAGATAGGAATGAGGCTATCGACATTCCCATCGCTGTCAAGCGCAATAAAAGAAACCTTCTTACCATAATTTTTTACAAAATCCACTAGTTTCCTGTATCGTGGGAACATGAAAGATTTTACCATTGATGGCGAAATAAGCGGGCCGCTGTGGTATGCCATGTCTTCCCAAATAATGAGAATATCAACATGAACAACTTCAAGGACCTGCTTCATTGTGTTAATAGTATGTTGGAGAAAATATTCCATCATTTCCTCAACAAATGCAGGTTCATCATAAAAAAGTGTGCAGAGTTTTTCCACTCCTACAAGATTTCTGAGAGGTCCAAAAAACCCTACCCATCTGTCAGCAGTGACAAAAAATGGGCAATTGGTTTCCTCATCTGAGATAAGTTTTTGTTTCCAGTCAGGTCCCAGTCTCATAGAAATATCGGATATCATCCTCTGCTTCCAGAAGGAAATGAAATCACTGCGTGTTTCAACAGGAAATCTTATGAACTGCGGCATTGAACTTCTTCCATGTTTTTTAAATTCTTTCATTACTACTCCATCCTCATTGACAATGATTCTATGATTGTCGTCTTCTGATAAAAGTTTTTTTTCAAAAGGTGGATACGGGTCAAAAATGTGACAAATTTGCACCAACTTATCAGTACCAAAGTCATCCACTCCATCATAACCTTCTTTTATCCATCTTTCCAGTGTTTCCTGCCATGGTCCGAAAAGGTCCCAGTATGGATGGCGCTGTCTATTCTGGTAATTCATTGAAGCATAAAAACACTCTCTATCTGTCATGGTTGCTCCTGGTTATTTTTTACCGACAGGCATCAGATATAGAACATCCTGCGGAATCTTTAAAATTTCTTTTACCATTTTATCATTAAATGCACCAATAGCAACAGTTCCCAATCCGAGGGCCTCTGTCTGTAGATATATATTTTCTGCCACGTGCCCCACCTCAATAAATACATATTGTCTGGCTCTATCCCCATATCGTCTTGCGGTTATAGAAAAGTCAGCAGCAATAACAACAGTTATGGGTGCTTGTTTGATTGATTGTTGTTCAAATGCTGCAAATGCAAGTTTTTCGCGCATGTCATAGGATGAAGAAACTTTTTTCAAACTGTGAGTAAAGGTATCATAATAGTAAATCGCTGGTTCAATTGATTTAACATGTCCCGCAACGACGTAAATTTTTAGAGGATATGTGGCGCCAGCAGAGGGCGCTGTTCTTCCGCCCCAGTTTGCAGTAATACCCTGAGCTGCCCACAGAATCTGACCGAGTTCTTTAAGTGATAAGGGTTCATTTTTATACTGTCTTATACTGCGCCTGTTTGCAGGTGCTTCTTCTACTGATAATACTCCTTTTGTTTCAGGTACAGGTAATTTCACTGTAATGGCTGTTTCTTCCAAGTTAACAGTCTTTTTTTCCTGCGCAGGTATCACACTGCAGGCAATAGTGAAAATAAAAAATATTGAGAAAATTTTCTTGACAGATGTCATCCAGGGGTCTCCTTTTTACAATATTTGAAATGTTTTTGCCTTCTTATTCGCAAGCATATGCGCAATTCTCAATGGCTGCGGTAGTCTAAACTTACCAGTACAGGCAAGGACAATTTTAATGGAATTTTCTAAATCAATTTTATTCCCAGGCGAAACGAAAACAACCTTTGCATCAGGTCTGGTCCTTACAGCTGCGCCAATAATTTTTTCGTCATCTATGATAAAAGTATAGTCACCTTTATAATTTCCCGGAATTTTATATTTTCCAGTAAGCAGGGATTTTGCGCATCCAATAACTGGTTTGTTGATGTAAACTCCAATATAACTGGCAAGTCCCATTCTTTCTGGGTGCGCAATACCATGCCCATCCACAATAAAAACATCAGGACTACATCTGATTTTTTTTATTGCATCGATCATGAGTTTACCTTCTCTAAAAGCAAGAAATCCCGGAATGTAAGGAAATGAAATTGTTTCACTGTGAAATGATGTCTCAACAATGACAAATTCAGGGATTTTCACAACAACCAAGCAGGAGACAGCATGATCACCGACATAAGCCACATCGCAACCAGCTACATAATGACATTTATTTTCAGAAAATCTCAGATCTAACTTTTTTCTGAGAGAATTTTGGATTCTCAACATTTTCGAAAGCTCCATAGAATAAATTTTATACTGAGATTTTGAAAAGTAAAAACCGGCACTTGAACAAATTTTGATCTCGTAGCAGAATGCTTTTAGCGGGTTATTATAAGATAATGTTTGACCTTTTTCGGAAGAAGTTTTCTTATTGGTAGTTTGTAAGGGCATCTTTTCTCGCATATTCCACATTTTTTACATTGTTTGACCGAGTTTAAAATTTTTTCTGATACAGTTCGTTTCAAATTTGCCTGAAATGCAAGGGTTTCAAGCATCATAATGGTTCTTACAGGAATTTCATTGGGGCAGGGTTCTGGAAAAATGCAATGACCACAATATCTGCAAAATACTTTTCCGAGTTTCTTGCGGATTCTTTTGTAAACAGACATATCTTTTTTAGTAATTTCCAGATTTTGAAGTACCTTGAGGTTTTGTTTCACTTCGCTGATTTTTGCCATGCCAATCAGGGCAGTTGAAACATTCTTATTCAATACATATTTAATGGCAGATTCGTATTCCCTGATATTGCCGCCAGCCATTGGTTTCATGGCAATCATGCCGATTCCTTTGTCTTTTGCTTTTTGAAAAATTTCCTGTTCAATCTCATCTACACAATTTAATGGCAGCATCATGACCTGAAAGACTCCACATCGTACAATATCTGAATAGAGAGAAGGATTATGTGTGGCTATTCCAAGAATTTTAAACTTTCCATGTTTGCGGAATTTTTCAAGTTCTTCAGCATCTTCGATGGCTTGCTTGAGATGTTGATTGCTATCTACCATGCTCAAAAGAAAGATATCAAAATAATCAAGATCAAAAAATTTTAAATACTGGTCTATGGTTTTTGGGGTACCGCGTGTAGATATAATAATGTTTTTTCTGTGTTTCTTCAGGGAATCCCGTATTTTTTCATGGGTACCGGCATAGACATCAAAGTAATTGATTCCACTTTCAACGCAGAAATCAATCAATTGTTCAGACCTTTTTTTACCAAGCCATGTGAAGGCAACACCACCCAATGAAATCGTACTGATCTGGATATCTGTGTTTCCTAAATTTCTGGTTTCCATTTTATCAGTTTTTCACCCCAGTTTGAATTCCTCAGTTTTTCAAAATCCCTATCTGAAATAAAATGTTTTTTCATCCCCTGTGACTGAAATCCTCTTTAAACGCTTGCGCATCATTTTATACCAGTTTTCCTGCATTTTTTGCCTTGTTCCACTTTTCAGGAATGAAATTGATTGCAGCAACTTTATGCCTTGAAAACATTAAGGAAATGTCAATTTTTATCCTGCCAAATGGTGATATTTTTTCGAAATATTTCATGGCACTATTTTTTTGCAAAAAACATAAGAATCAAACTGATAATGATGCTGATAAGAATACATGTTGTAAGTGGAAAGTAAAAATGGAAATTGTCCCGATGGTAGGAAATATCTCCTGGTAGTTTCCCTAAAGGAAACTTCAACTGAATCATCAGTCCCACCACTATCAATAAACTCCCTGCAGCAATAAGAATCTTTGCCATGTTGAATATTTTATCATAACCGCCCGATAAAATTGTAAATTTCGCCCCTCCCTATTGCCTCATATAAGAATCTAAATAAAATCATATCCGATGCCTCAAAATTCTAAACAAAAATCTCTTCTTTTTCAAATTTTTCTCCTTTTTCTCCCCTTCATCCTTCTCTTATCACCGACAAATACAACCCCCTCCCATCTCAATACATCACCATCTTCCTGCCTAT
>JBMFLH010000106.1:0-4223 GCA_049971295.1 Candidatus Ratteibacteria bacterium
ATCTTTCTTCTTATATACCTGATAAAACTATTAGAAGTTTTAGAGAAATTACAAGAACAAGAACTAATATAGTTTGCAGAAAAACATCTATTATCAATAGTGTCAGAAGAATTTTCCTTAAAAATAATCTGTCTGGACCTAAAATTATTAATGCTAATACCCTTACAAGTTTTGTTGATAAATTCTATGATAAGTTTAATGAAAACCATAGAAAATTGCTCTTTATATTTGCTGAAAAGTTCTTTTATTTTGAAAGACAAATAACTGAAATTGAAAGAGAAATTTATAAATACATTAATATGGAAAGATTTAATAAAATTCACAAAATTCTTACTACAATCCCTGGTATTGGAGATATGGTAAGTGCAACTATTATAAGTGAAATTTCTGATTTTAAAAGATTCCCAAATCCTTCCTGTCTCTGTTGTTATGCTGGTATGACTCCAAGAGTTTTTCAATCTTCTCAAACTATTAGATATGGAAAAATTACTAAACAAGGTTCTGTTTATATAAGAAAATCCCTTATTAATGCAAGTTGGGTAGGTGTAAGAGAAAGCGAAAAAATAAGAAAAATATTTATAAGGATTGCAAAAAGACAAGGAAGAAAAAAAGCGATTGTTGTTATAGGGAGAAAGACGCTTGTTTGGAGTTGGCATCTTGTTGTAAATGAAGAAAATTGGGAAGAGTTTTGTAAAAGAAATCCGACAGAAAAGAGGTCCGGGATGACCTTGAAGCGGCTTTTGAATCAAAGAGATGAATTTATTAAAAAGAATTCGGAAACGTGAATAAGGCTCCCGGACCTGCGTATTTGACCTGGTGCGTCTTTGAACGCGAATAGTTGATTGCTGATGTCGGAAATTAAAATTGCTAAAATATCTATTGACAAGGAGGTAAAATATGAGGGCATAATAAATTAAATCTCAAAACCACATAGTTGAACCCTTTTTTCATTTTCAATCACCCCCTTTTAGTTTAGTATTACCCAAGTCATCTTCATTTTGTCAATAGGTACGACCTCATATGCGTGATATGTTTCTCAAAAGGAGGATTTTCCTGTAAAATAATATTCATTGAATATACTTCAAAAGGTATTTTACAAGGAGAAACACTTGGAAAAACTCGCGTGCCTCGGAATTCTCGTTGGGGATTTCGTTACTCGACCAGTAACTCGTATGCCGGAAAGAGGTAAACTTGAACTGGTTGATAGATGCGAACTTCATATCGGTGGCTGTGCTTCAAACACCGCAGTGGTGGCAAAAAAACTTGGTTGTGATGTAAGTGTGATTGGAAAAATTGGCGAAGATGCCCTTGGTGAATTTGTATTAAACGCTTTGAGAAAAGAAGGCATTGAAGTATCAAAAGTAAGAATAGAAAAAGGTATCACGACTTCGGGAACAGCAGTACTTGTATTTCCTGATGGAGAACGCTCTTTTCTTCACTCAATTGGAGCAAATCGCAGATTTTCTGTCGAGGATGTTGATTTTGATTATTTGAAGAATTTTTCAATTGTTCATGTTGCAGGAATCTTTTTGCTTCCTGGTCTCGAAGATGAAAAACTCGAAACCCTTGCAAAAAAAGTAAAAGGTATTGGCAAGATTCTTTCCTTTGATACTGCCTGGGATTCCACAGGAAGATGGTTACCTGTCATCGAAAATAGTATTCAGTATGTTGATTACTTTTTCACCAGTTTGGAAGAAGCTAGAATGCTTTCCAGAAAGGACGATTATAGAGAGATGGCTGAATTTTTCCTTGCTCTTGGTGCAAAAAATGTGTGCATCAAAATGGGTCCAGATGGCTCTTATGTCACTGATGGTAAGCAAAGTCAGTTTTTCCCAGCATTGAAGGTGAATGCCATTGATTCCACAGGCGCAGGTGACGCATACGTTGCTGGTTTTTTAACAGGACTTTTGAAAGGATATTCGTTTCTGAAGTGTGGGTTGATTGCAAATACTACCGGTGCAATGTCAGTAACAGCAGTTGGGGCAACAAGCGGTATAAAAGATTGGAAATCTCTCGTTTCTTTCGCGAAAGAGCATAATGTTGAAATTTAAACTGGTTATATTATCGTTTTGTTTTTTATTTACAACGGTTTTATCCGCGCAGGAAATAAAATGTACAGCAAACAATGTTTCCTCTGAATTCTCTGAAGATGGTCTTCTTATTACAACCACACTTGAAGGAAATGTAAAAATTTCAATAGACAACATCGTAATTCTATGCGAAAGAGCTATTATTGATCATGTAACAGGTTCTCTTACCATTAATAACTCACTGACTTTTTCCCAGGGAAATTTTTCTCTTACCGCAGAAAACCTTGAATATAATATAAAAAAAGATACCGGAAAATTTCTTAGCAGCAGATTTTATTATCCTCCATTTTATGGCAGAGCAGATATTGTGGAAAAGATGCAGGACAGAATTTTTGCTGAGACCTGTATGCTTACAAGTTGTGATAAAGAAAAGCCTCACTATCATTTTTCCTGCGGAAAAATTCAATTTACTGAAGAAAAATTAAGTATTAAGAACCTCAAACTGTATTTTGGTAATGTCCCGATTTTTTATTTTCCTGGATATTCATACAATTTGAAAACAAAGAAACCGCTTTTATCCGCATCAATAGGATACAAAACAGAAATCGGAAACGGTATCGCCATTATTTTTAACAATACCTTGAAAGATACAAATCTTGATATGCAGGAAAGAATTGATATTGGAACCAGGGGAAGTGGCGCAGGTTTTACCATGAATGACTCAACTGTTCCTGATACAACTTGTTCAGTAAAAAAGTTTCAATCATACATTTTCAAAAAATATGGAAACAGTGATGCATCATATGGGTTTATCGCAGAATTTCAGCAGGAATTTCCCAATCGTCAAAATGTGATTGTTGACTGGAGGTGGATGAAAACCAGTGAATTTTTCAGAAAACATCTCTATGACCAGTATCTTGAAAAAAGTAAAAATCCAAATTACCTTTCCTATACAAAAGTTGCTGGAGAAAGTGTTTCCGCAACACGATTTATTGACAACGCGCATGAAAATTTCCTTTCTCCGGCAAGAATTCCAGAATTTGAATTCACACTACCATATTTGACAATGGGAAACTGGTTTGGAAGTCTTGATGTAATACCGACAAGATTTGTTGATATAGAGGGAAATGAATATACAAGAGTCGTCGCTGACACTGAGTTCGACAGACCTATAAGCACAGGTCAAATAAAACTTACACCTTTTATTAGATTCAGAAATATTTTTTATTCACACAAAAAGGAGGACCTGAACAATTTTGTTATTACTCCTGGCATAAATTTTGGCTTGCTTGCAAAGAAAGAAAATAAGAACGATTCTGTTGTTTATTTTTCACCTTCCATTTCAATCTTTTCAAATTTTCCGTCCAGAAAAAAAACAGATTTTAACTTTGATTTCTATGATGTTAATCCTGAAGGAACTTTTTCAAATTTCCAGCTTTGCTGGGACTTCTGGCGAGACGGAAAACATTCTGGCAACATCACTGCTATAAATTTTTACGACATTGTTAGAAATAAATTTGGTGACAGCATAATTTTATGGGGTTTTGATCTGGGCAAAAAGTGGATACTTTATGGCCAGGAACGAATAAATTTTTCAGATGGCGGGCTGAGAGAAATGGCAAACACTGTTGTTTTTGGAGATAAGGATGTTCAAATCGGTTGTGGCAATAGATACATCAGTGGTAATTTTGATGGAATTACTGCATTTTTTGACAAAAAAGCAGGAAAATGGGAATACGGTTTTTCTGTTGATTATGATATGAAAAAAGATAAATTTACACGTCAGAGATTTTATCTCCAGAAGCAGATACATTGTCTTACTGTGGGGATTATGTATTCAAAAGCGTCATCAATATCTATTGGCATTTTCATTGCGCCATCGGTTTTCACAAGAAGTCGCATTTAAAGGTTCTGGATTGTATTGTGATACTATTTTCTGATATAATTATATAACCTAACACGCCATTGATAACAGAAAGGAATTTGTGAACACAAGAAAAGATGGAAGGCTGCCAGACCAATTAAGACCCATTAGAATCATAAGAAATGTTAGCAAATATGCAGTCGGATCTGCCTTGATTGAAATGGGAGAAACAAAGGTATTATGCTGTGTCACAATTGAAGCTAGAGTACCTCCTTTTCTTCAGGGTACTGGTTCAGGATGGATTACTGCTGAATACGGTATGTTGCCGA
>JBMFLH010000107.1:0-3927 GCA_049971295.1 Candidatus Ratteibacteria bacterium
AGTATTGCGGTGGATTGCTTTACATAGTTATTAAAAAAGGCGGGATTTTAGGATAAAAAGCCCCTTCTTCCCAGATAAAAACATCGCACAGTCCCTTTTTTCAAAAGGCAAATATGTGCTTAGAATACATCAAGAAAGCGGAGAGGGCAGGATTCGAACCTGCGTCCCGATAAATCGGGAAGCCGATTTCGAGTCGGCCGCTTTCGTCCACTCAGCCACCTCTCCTCATGATTTTCTACCTGAATTTTCAATTTTTCTACTGCAATAGAATTTATTTCCCTTTGATGCAGGACCCGTATTTTTCCACAGAAAATTTCAGGTATTTGTTCAAATACTTATTTCTAAAAACAGGGTCTTTCCAGTTTTCAACTAAATAGTCCTGCTCTGACTCCTTCACAGGAATTTCAAAAAAATTTTTTCTATCACAGCTGCCGTCTATTACCTTTTTGTATGCCTTCCTCAAATAAGATGCGCAATCAATGGCAAGAACACCAGCAAGGTCATTGACAACAGCCCATCTTTTCGAGGCAAGTTTAAAATCAAAGGCAAGGTCAATTTTTTTATTATAAGGGTTTACCACAGGAATTGGGCAATCTCTGTAAATGTTGGGTTTTATGCTTAATCTGTTCAATGAGTATTTTTCAGGTCCATCAGGACTTCCTTTGGGATACATCCAGATTTTCTGACACTCATCACTGAGCAAAAATTCCATAAAAAGTTTTGCGTTTTCAAAATTTGGCGCGCCTTTTAATATTCCTGCGCAATCAGGATTAATCACTGTTTCTCTTTCAGGTAGTACAAAACTCATGTTTTCAGGACCATTGACTTCTATCTGGGCAAGAGCGTAGGAATCTATTGAAAGAGATACTGCTGTCTGACCAATTGCTGTATCCTTTGCTGCCTGTGAAGCGCTTGTCGGAATGCTGGTCGTGTTTGCAAAAATGCCAAGAATTGTTTCCCATCCTTTTTCCCATCCATTTGCCTGAAGGATAATCTCAAACATCATATGCATGCTGCCACTGTGACGGGGGTCTGATGCTCCTACCCAGCTGTAATACACTGGCTTTGCAAGGTCGCTCCATTTCTGAGGTTCAGGCGCGCCTATAAACTGAAGAACCCTTTTGTTGCACAGTATTCCAAAACTTGATAACACCACTCCATACCATGTGTAATCTTTATCATAATTTGGCATTCCATTACACTCTTTTGGAATTTCTTTTAAAATTTTTTCTGGAATTTTCCATGGCACAAGATAGCCCTTTTCTTTTAAGCGCAAATACGGGTCGAGCCCGCCACCAAAAAATACATCTATTCCTGTGGTATCTGGATTTTTCTTAAAAAGGGATTCAACATACTTCAAATCATCAGAACTTCCGCCCTGGTCAAGCCATTCTATTGTAATATCCTTCTGCGTGACACTGTAATAGTATTTTTTGAATGCCTTTTCTATCTCTATTTTCACGCCTTCCCAGTGGGGACTGATCACAACAAGGTTTTCTGCTGCGATGCAGGTTGATGCAATCAATGTCACAAAATACACAAAAATGTGCAAATGTTTTCTCATATTCATCTATTCAGTGAGGGCAAGTTCAGCCATGTAAGAACTTCTACAAAAAACCCCGGCAAAAACCTTTTTAAATCCCATCTGTTCACCAATAATTCTGTATTCCTCAAATACTTCTGGTTTTACAAACTCTTTTACATCTATGCTCTCGTGTGATGGTTTCAAATACTGTCCAATCACAAAAAAATCGCAATCAATATTGCGAAGGTCCTTCATAACCTGAATTATCTGGTTCCTTGTTTCTCCAAGGCCCACCATTATCGCTGATTTTGTTAAAAATCCCTTCTTTTTTGCGTGCTCCAGTATTTTTAAGGAAACAGTATAATTCGCCTGGGGCCTGACTCTAAAATAAAGTGCGGGTACAGTTTCAACATTGTGAGCAAGAATATCTGGCTTTGCCTCAAGAACCATTTCAACAGATTCTATGCTTCCCTTAAAATCAGGTATCAGGGGTTCAATCTTTGTATCTAAACTGGCTTTTCTAATTTCATTGATACAATCAGCAAAGTGTTTTGCTCCGCCATCAGCAAGGTCATCTCTTGTCACAGATGTAATTACGACGTATTTCAAACCAAGTTCTTTCACCGCGCGCGCAAGATGCTGGGGCTCCCGAGGGTCAACTGGTTGTGGCAATTGATTGTGATTGACACTGCAGAATTTGCAAAATCGGGTGCACACATTTCCAAGTATCATGAATGTTGCGTACTTTTTGCTGAAACACTCGTAAATATTGGGACACCTGGCGTCTGTGCAGACAGTGTGGAGTGAATATTTTTTTATCACGCTCTTTGTCTCTTCATAATTTTCATCCACCACGATTTTTTTCTTTACCCATTCAGGAAATCTTTTCATTTTTTTGGTCCGGGAATGTGCATGGGTTTGCCTTCGCACACAAGAAGCGCTTCCATCAAAATTTCTGAAAATACCGGATGACACCAGTATGCCTTCAACATTTGCTCAATCGTCATGCCTGCGCTCATTGCAATAGATGCGATATGAATAATTTCAGTGGCAAGTTCGCCTGCAATATGAACTCCTATCAGTTTATGGGAATCTCTGTCAACAATTACCTTTGCCACTCCCACAGTTTCTCCTGCTGCGTGCGCCTTACCAAGCGCCTGATACGGGAATATTCCTGTTTTTATATTCAGTTGTTTTTCTATCGCCTGTTTTTCGTTCAGTCCAATGCAACCAATTTCAGGAATTGTGAAAATTGATTCAGGGATATTCTGGTAAGAAATTGTTTCATGTCTGCCTGCGCAGTTTGATGCAGCAATCTCTCCTTCTTTTGTTGCAACATAAGCAAGTTGCCATTTGCCAGTCACATCACCCGCAGCAAAAATGTTGCCAAAATTTGTTCTCATTGTTTCATCAGTAGAAATGCCTCCATCTAATAGAGTAAGTCCCATCTCACATACTGCTGTTGTATCTGGCTTTCTTCCTGTTGCCCAGAGGATTTTTTCTTCACCAATTTCATCTGTGGAGTGAATTTTGACACCTGTTTTTATCTGGATGCCTCTTTGAGAAAATTGTTTCTCAATAACCGATACAATATCTCTATCTTTCCCTGGAAGAATTTGCTCCATCATTTCGTAAATTGTAATTTTTACACCAAAGCAAGAAAGAATTGAAGCAAATTCACATCCAATGGGCCCTGCCCCAATAATTGCAAAGGTCTCTGGAAGTTTTTCAAGATTCCAGATTGTGTCAGTGGTAATAATCCTTCTGTCATTACAGAAAATCTCAGGAACATTTGGCTTTGCACCTGTTGCAATCACAATGTTTTTTGCCGTAAAAAGATTTCCATTGACTGCAACTGAATGACAATCCTGGACTTTTGCATCTGCCTGGATATACTGTACGCCATTTGCTTTCAATAGCATTCCTATACCTGTATTCAATCGTAAAACAACATTTGTTTTCACATGATTAAGAATTTTCTCCCAGTCAAACGAAATGTCAACATTAAGACCACTAACCTTTGGTTTCTGTAAGGTTCTGGCAATTTTGAATAGTGTTTTTGTTGGAATGCAGCCAGTATTCAAACAGCACCCGCCAAGTTTTTCTTTCTCAATCAGGGCAGTTTTCAATCCATGCTGGGCGCATCTGATTACGCAGGGATATCCTGCCGGCCCTCCACCTATCACAATCACATCATATTCATTCATTTTGCCTCCATTTTTTTATATTTTAACATCAAATTCTGATTACAGGGCCACCGAACCTTTTTATTTACTTCTGGTTTAAAGAAAATCCCTCTTTTTGACTCTTTTATAAACAAAGAAGAATTTCGCGCTTGGTGGGAGTCGGCGCCCTCGGGCCCACTACGGCTCGGGTCGATCCGGCCTGCCTCACCTTCTCGG
>JBMFLH010000108.1:0-3629 GCA_049971295.1 Candidatus Ratteibacteria bacterium
AAGTTCCAATATTGCAACGAGTGTAAAACAAATCGGGCAATCAAAGGTAAATGTCACTGTTTTAATCCCGCCAGGAATTTGTCCAGGCCATTATGAGGTGAAACCAAAGGACATAGAAAAACTGTGTCATAATGGTGTTTTACTCTATCACGGATGGGAAGGATTTGTGGATGATATCTCAAAATCTATTGCAGGTTCTGGCGCAAAAATGTTTCAGATAAACATAAAAGGAAACTGGCTCATCCCGGCTGTTCAAATTCTTGCAGCAGAAAAAATTACAGAAATCCTTTCATCCATTGACCCTGAAAATAAAAAATTTTACGAAAAAAATTGCGCATCATACAAAAACCGCATGAACGCACTTGACAGCAAAGTTAAAGCAATCGTTTCTGTAAACAAAATAAAAGATACACCCGTCATTTCATCGGTGATGCAAAAGGAACTTCTTGAATATCTTGGATTGCGGGTCATTGGTTGTTTTGGAAGAGACGAAGAAATCACCCCTGGCATGATTACCAGGCTTATCAGCGACGCAGAAAAATACAATGTGAAACTTATTGTCAGTAATCTTCAAAGTGGAACTTCCACAGGAGAAACGCTTGCAAAAAGAATACACAGACCCCATGTAATATTAAGCAATTTCCCTGGCGGCTTAAAAGGAACCGATAACATTGAAAATACACTTCTGAAAAATCTTCAAATCATCATTGACTTGTTAAAAGCCAGCAAATGAAAAACATTATTTTTGATAGCGTCTCAGTAGCAAGAGCAGGTCGTGTTATTATCAATAATGTATCATTTACTGTAAAGAAAGGAGAATGTGTTGCATTATATGGACCAAATGGTGCAGGAAAGACAACCATTCTCAATTTAATCAATGGGCTTCTATTTGCTTTTCAGGGTAAAATTGTTGTTGGCGATACTCCTATAACGAAAAAAACAGCATTGTCAGTACAGCTGGTCACTGGCTATGTTCCCCAGAATTTTGAAGTTGACAGTAGAATTCCAATTCTCGCGAAAACAGTTGTATTAAGCGGTATCTACGGTAAACTTGGTCTTTTCCATCACCCATCGCGACAACATCTTGAAAAGGCCAGAAAAATCATGGAACTTTTTGAAATTGATCATATTTTTGATAGACCATTTGGTCAGATTTCAGGCGGAGAAAAACAAAAAGCCATGATTGCAAGGGCATTGATGCAGAAACCTGAAATCTTGCTTCTTGACGAACCGTTTTCTTCAATATCTGAATCTTCAAAGTGGAAAATTCTTGAAATCATAAAACACTGGAAAAAAGAAAAAAACATTACAATATTGATTGTTTCTCACGAAAGACAGATTATAGAAAAACTCTGTAATCGCATTCTTTTCATAGAAGAAGGCAAATTGATTTCTGAACAATCCATTGATGGAAATCTATAATTTTATGATTTACTCGTGGGCAGGCGCTTTGCTGGTTGGCATTGCATGTTCTCTAATCGGAGTTATTGTTGTGACGATGGGCATTTCTTTTCTTGGTGTATGTATGTCACACGCAGCATTCGCAGGCGCACTGGCTGGCATCATTCTTGGTATAAATCCTGTTATATGTGCCTTCATTTTCTGTTTCGTTGTCGCAGGAATTCTGGGACCCATATCAGACAGAGGCGACATCAAACCTGACACTTCCTTGGGAATTATATTTTCCTCTTCCCTTGGATTGTCTTTCCTTTTCCTTCCTTTAATTCCTGGTTCAAAAAGCGAAGGCTTGCGATTTCTATGGGGCAATATCCTGACAATAAGCAATAGTGACCTTTTTATTCTTTGTGCAGTTACTATCGTGACAATTGGGTTTGTGATTGCATTTTTCAAAGAAATACAGATTCTGATTTTCAACAGAATTCTTGCGGTTGCGTCTGGCATCCCGGCAAGAGCGATTTATTACCTGGTTTTGTTTTTGTGCGGGGCAACCATCACTGCTTCAATAAAAGCAGTTGGAGGGCTACTGGTTTTTGCTCTCATTGTCAATCCTGCTGCAGCAGCGTATCAATTAACCTATGATTTAAAAAAGATGTTTCTGCTTTCCTCAATATTCGGCATGGCATCAGGATGTCTTGGTTTGATGATATCATTCTGGCTCAATATCCCGGCAGGCGCTCCTATTGCACTGTGTTCAGTAATCATCTTTATTATCGCAACAATTTTTTCTCCCAAAAAAAGGACAGTTTATGAAATGCGGAAAGCTTAGTTTTTTTGAAAAACACGCAAAGCACTGGGATACTCACCCTGAAAACGAAAATGTCAAAAGGGTTGTTGAAGAAACAGAAATTAAAAAAGGTTCTGTAATATGCGACGTCGGCACAGGCACTGGAGTTCTTATTCCATATCTTGTGAAAAAAACAGGGAAAAAAGGTAAAGTCATTGCAATTGATTATGCTCCTTCAATGATAGAACAGGCAACAAAAAAATGGAGAAATTTACCTGCTGAATTTGTTGTTGCTGATATTCACAAAACTTCTTTTCCTGACAATCATTTTGATTATGTCATATGTAATGCATGCTATCCTCATTTTGAAAGAAAAAAAGTTGCTCTGAAAGAAATTTATAGAATTTTGAAAAACGACGGAATTATTGTAATTTCTCATCCAAAAGGACGCGATTTTGTCAACAATCTCCATAAGTCAGTCGGTGGCTGCATCGCAAAAGATAGAGTTCCCCAAGCCACCATCCTTGCAAAAACATTAGAATATTCTGGATTTATTCCATTGAAAGTAATCGACGAACCTGACTTTTATTTTGTTTCAGGTAAAAAACCGCTTTTTAATAAACATAACGCGCCTTCCTGTTTAGAGAGAAAAGCACTTACTTCATGATTTTTCTGCTAAATTTCAAATTTTAAACCAGGCAGGTTATAATATTTTGATCAGCCGGGATGGCGGAATGGCAGACGCTACGGACTTAAAATCCGTTGGAAAGTAATTTCCGTGAGGGTTCAAATCCCTCTCCCGGCATTGCATACCTCACAGAAGGAATTTGAACTGAAGCGGTGCTGGCGCGAGGAAGAACGAGCATTGTATGGCAAGCTCGCTGAGTTGGTGAGACAAACCGTATCGACCCTGATATCCTCATTTCCACATATGGTAAAAACATGGTATCCTGTCGAAACAATATTCCATCATAAAAAGAAAACATCCTCACCTCAATCCTCTCCCACAATTTCTTTTTTCTTATTCTCTTCTCTTGATGGGAGAAGAAAGTGCGGGTGAGGGTGAAAAAATTTTGCTTAGATTTTTTATGAGACAATTCATCTTCTACATCACTATTTCTATCTTTTTGAAATTAGAATTTTCATATTGGGTAATTGACTTGGAATGAAATAATTTTCGGGATATAATAAAACAAGCTGGCAATTTAAAAAAGGCTATGAAATAAAGTATAATCTCTTCACCTGAACTGGCTCGTCAAGAAGCGAAAAAAATAGGATAAAAAAGAAGGTTTGTGATTGAATTGTTATAGATTCTCGAAAGAAAATTGTTCCACTAATCAAACTTTTTGATAAAACCAAAAAATGGAGATATAATGAAAGCATAGTGCCCTGGTAGTAAAATAAGAAGAAAAAAGAGAAGGTGCGCTATGCGATATATAGGAGT
>JBMFLH010000109.1:0-3618 GCA_049971295.1 Candidatus Ratteibacteria bacterium
AACACCAGCACAGAATTATATTTTCCAGTACTGGCTTGTCGATGGACAACAGATTCCAGATAATCGCTTAACACTTACTATTACTATGGTTTCGGCTCGTACAGTAATTGCTAAATTTGCTTTAAATCAGCCACAACTTTCTGTTAATCCTACAAGTTTGGAATATTATTTTAATGTAAATATAGACCCGAATACAAAACAAAAGATAGTAAACATAAAAAATACAGGAAGTGGAGCAGGAACTCTTGACTGGCAGATAGGACAGATTACTTATCAAAATGGGAATAACTGGCTTAATGCATCTCCTACTTCTGGAAGTTTATCAGCAGGACAGCAAGCTAATGTGGAAATAGATGCAAATAGAAGTAATTTACCTACAGGTGTCTATAAAGCAACAATACCTGTAATATCCAATGCAGGAAATAAGAATATTTCAGTTACAATGACAATAAACCAGCCGCCAGTTGCCCAGGCATTATATCCATCAGGCGAAACCATAGTTGAAACCGCTGTTGAGTTCGATGCAGAATTCACAAGTAATGGCGGCACAATTGCCAGGTCAGAATGGAAAATCTATTATTCTGACGATAAAACCCTTCCAGAACCACTTAAAACAATAGAAATAACAGGGCCTGGAAATAAAGTTATAGTTCCTTTATCTTTGTTCGTTAAGAATACAGCATACTACTGGACTGTTCAATGCTGGGATTCATATGATGAGGCCTCAAATATTGATGGTAATTTCTTCTATGTGAAGACGCCAGAAAGATTACCTTCAACAACCATTGAACAAGGACAATCAGACGTAGTAGTTTTACCTGACAGCACAAAAGGAGAAACAGCCCTTGTAACGCTTGCTTCAGAACAAGGTAGTTTAAGGATAACCCCACTGAAGGTTTCTGACTTTCCAGGCGCAAGCTCTGTTTTTGCAAATTTATTTGACATAAGAGTGGAAAATATTACACCAAATTTAATATCAATCATCATATTTGAAATTCCAGGAACATATTCAGCATGGTTAAAGTACAGGTACGATAATAACAACCAAAAATGGCAGATTGAACCAATTCCTGCCAATGCTGACCAGGAAGGCAACTTTGCAAAACTGAGTCCAGGTACTTTGCCTGGTTATACAAAAGTAGAACTACATTTAAAAGATGGCGGAAAATATGACGAAGATGGAAAGCCAAATGGTGTTATCTCTGATCCATCCGGTTGTGGCTCAGGTGGCGCAATAACAGATGTTAAAGGAGGCGGCGGAGGCTGCTTTATTGCAACAGCAGCATTTGGTTCTTATCAGGAACATCATGTCTGGATACTCAGGCAATTTAGAGACAGGTATCTTCTCACAAATCCCATTGGAAAAGCATTCGTTAACTGGTATTACAAACATAGTCCAAAATACGCTTCAATCATTGCAGATAACGAAGCATTAAGGGCAATCGTAAGAGTGCTACTACTTCCAGTGTATGCAGCCGCATTCCTAACTTTGAAGCTGGGTATTTTCTTCTGGTTAATTACGGCAGGAATATTGGTATCCCTAATCAGAAGGTGGAAAATCGTCAAAAAGGGAGTTCTGATTTTGATTGCTTTTTCAATACTTGCTTCAGCAACACCTTCCCTTGCTTATGACTTCAATCTCTTTAAACCAGCAACAGGGGAGCAGAACTTTATTATCAATCAATCCAGCCAGACATTGAAAGCAGAAAGTTATCAGTTTGATGCATTTTATTCCTTTACAGATGAGGTCACAAGAGCAAAAATATCAGGAACAACACGCGCACTTGTTAAAGCCCAGCATCTTGGAATTATTGGTGTTGCTTATGGAATCAATGATTATTTAACCATTGGTGCAAATCTTCCATTTGTTATAAGTCAGGATTCTAAAGTTTCATCCAGCATTGTTGATGTAAAAGACAATGGCATAGGCAATCTCACTGTCTTTGGGAAATACAAATTTTTTGGTGGAAAAGACCAGATGGGACTGGCTATTGTTCCCTTTGTAGAGTTAGGCACAGGTGATAGAAAAAACTTTATCAGTGCAGATTCAACAGTCCTGGGTGTCAAACTTGTTGTTGATAGAAACTGGTGCAACCACACATTTTTAACCTTCAATATCGGAGCCAGCCACCAGAATGACGAACAAATAGGTCAGATAAAAATCAGCAATGCCATCCTTTTCGGAATTGGTTTTACGCAACTGCTGCCTAACGAAAAAACCTATGCCGCCATTGAAGTTAATGGAAGAAGCGATAATGGATTCTTTGAAGGTAATAAAAGTGTGCCAATAGAAGCCCTGGGTTCAATTACACATATTGTGAGGAAAAATTTAAAATGGACACTTGGCATCGGCACAGTCGTAAACGATGGCTACTCTACACCAAACTTCAGGGTATTTACTGGATTAAGAACAAGCCTCTAAGAAAAAACATCACTCTAATAAACCCCGGTTAAGTAGAACATAACCGGGGTTATCTTTTTTTATTAGAGCTTTTAATCCCTTTTCCGCAGGAAAAATGTCTCTTATCCTATCTTCTTTTGGCAGAAAATTTATTTCAAATGAAAGCGCCTTCGCCGTACTTTTCTTCCTCGGAAGAAAATACTACCTATAGTACCATTCCGATTTATGGAATAGGGTAAAAGGAAAGACGCTGGAACGTGAGTGTCTGTTTCGAGGCACGCTCTTGACAGTTTAAATAACGGGTGTATAATTAAGTTGGACGATGTATAACATCTCAAAAAAATGAACATCAAAATCAATGGCCCGGTGTCTCTTTCAAAGCAGGTCAATGAAAATATACGCTCGCGTATAGAGACATTTATTTATAAACCAAACGAAAAAATTCCATCGGAAGAAAATATAGCTAGGAAATTTGGCATCAGCAGGATGACAAGCGCGACAGGCGATTATTGAATTAATCAATGAAAAACTGCTTTATAGAATCCCTGGCAGAGGAATCTTTGTTACTCCTGAATTGACTTCTGATGATACAAAAGGCGTTAAATCTCTTATTATGGTTATCGCGCCAAATCTCAGACATTTCTTTTATTATCAAATTATATCAAGCGTTGAAAAAATCATCACCAGAAATGGTTTAAATATCATCCTTCGTTCTGCAAATGAAGAGAAGATTGAAGAAAGGCATTGTTTGAGCGAGGCGTTGAACCTTGGTGTGATTGGTATTATTCTCATCGCAGGAAAGCATTCCACATTCAATGCTGTCATTATTAGCAAAATCCCCATTGTATCTGTTGACATGGCTGTCAAGGGTTTAAAAATCGACCTTGTTGCATCAGACGACAGAAACGGAGGATTTTTGGCAACCGAGCATCTTATTGAACTGGGACATAGAAAGATTTTACATTTAGCAGCTCCACAGGGTGATTCAGATGCTGAAGCATGGCTTCAGGGTTACACTGAAGCGCTTAAAAAATATAACATCAAGATCATGCAAAATTTAATAAGACCCACTGAATGGCATTTTGAAGATGTATACTTTCAACCAAATGTCGCTGTCACCTACTGTGTACCTGAAGAATTAAGAAATCCAGGGCAGATAATTTTAAAAAATATGTTTCAGAGATTACTGCATGGAATAAAAAGGTGGCAAACCTTTA
>JBMFLH010000110.1:0-3580 GCA_049971295.1 Candidatus Ratteibacteria bacterium
TCTCTTACAAATAAAAAATATTTCAAATAGATCTATTTATGAGGAAATACGCAATATAAAATACAATGTTTTGTGTTAAAATAAATGAAAAATGATTCATAGTACATACTTCGAAAACGCAATTGAAGCTATTTAACAAAGAAGGGCGTCAGGGTACAGTAAAAAAAAGAAAGAGTCTTATGAAAAATGAAAACTATCATATATTGCAGGAACTCAAGCATCATCTACCTTTTTCAATTTTAAGCGTCAGTTTTGGCTTGATGAGCATGGGAGTATTAAACTTTCTTGCCTACCTTATGCAAGTTCAGAATATTTCTTTTCCATCGGTTGAACTATTTCATATCTTTCATCCCACACATCTTCTTTTTTCAGCCACTGCGACAACTGCCATGTTCTGGGCAGCATGAGAAAAAATTTTTCAAGGCAATAATAACTGGTTTTGTAGGTTCTGTGGTGATATGCGGTATCAGTGATATTATTATTCCTTATCTATCAGGGCTTCTACTTGGTGCACAAATGAAATTTCATATCTGTATTATTGAACATCCATTGATTGTTTTGCCGTTTGTTGTGCTTGGTATTATTGTTGGGTTTCTTACTCCTGGAACACTGGAAAAACAGGGGGTGTTATTTTTTCGTATTCTCTTCATGTTTTTACAATTTCAATTGCTTCAATTTTTTATCTGATTTTGGATATGGACTGACAAATTGGATAGACAAAATTGGTGCTGTTTTGGTTTTTATGGTTTTTGCAGTGGTGATTCCTTTGCTGTACAAGTGATATCATTTTCCCGCTTATTATCACAGATGGCAGCAAAAAAGAACACTGTTGTCACTGAGAAGTTGTATCCATGTTTTCTACGGCAGCTCTTGCTGGCAATTGAATGAGAAATGTTGTTCCCTCGCCAGGTTTTGAACTGACCATGATTTTTCCATCATGTTCTCTGACAACCTTTTGAACAATGGCAAGTCCAAAACCAGTTCCTCTTGAACCTTTTGTTGAGTAAAAAAGGTCAAAGATTTTGTTCAATGCATTTTCAGGGATACCCTTTCCATTATCAGAAACTTCAAGTACAATCATTTTTGTTTCAGGAATGTATCGTGTTGAAATTGTAATAATCCCTTTTTTCCCTTCCACTGCGTCAATGGCATTTAACAAAAGATTTGAAACCATTCTGTCAATACGTTCTGGGTCCACTGCAATTTGAGGGATGGATGGATCGTAATTTTCAATAATTTTTATGTTTCTGTCCTTAAAGGATTCTTTCACTATTGAAACAGTTTCAGCCACTACATTGTTGAAATCACACAAACTTAATTCTGGTGCCCTGTCCTTCGCATAGTCAAGCATAGAAAATACCATGGCTTTTATTCTTTGATAACTTCTGTTTAAAACCCCTACTCCTGTTTCAATTTCTTGAAAGTTTTTATCCTGCAATCCATTGTTGACCATTTCAATACCGCCTTCCAGGCCAGTGAGTAAATTTTTAATGTCGTGAGAAATGCTTCCTATCGTTTGTCCAAGTATAACAAGCTGCCTATCGCGAAGAATCTTTTGATTCAGTTTGAAATTACTCAGAGCAAAACTCACCATCGTGCTGCCGGCAAGGATAAGAGTAGTTTCTTCAGGTGTGAATATTCCACCAGCTCGTTTTCTCCCAACAATAAAAATGCCGAATTTTTCAGAGGTAGTTCTAAGGGGTGTAATGAGTAGATTGAATTTCTTGTTTCCAATTTTTGTGTTTTCGTATAATTGGACCTCTCCTGCGTCAAACCTTTCCTGCACAAAACTATAAAATTCATCAGGAAACAAAAAATTTTCAGGTAGCATTTTATATCCAGGGATCAGGGTTTTTTCATTTTCGTGTTTTAAAAATCCAACAATAATATCAACTTTCATAATCTTTTGAATCTGGTTGCCCAGGATACTTAATAATTCAATTTCATTTGCAAGGGTTGCCATGCTTTCCGCAAGATTATGGATAAGGAGAACTTCGCTTAAAAATGGATAAAAACTTTTTTCAATTGTCTTCATGTTTTCCAGTAACCCATCAACAAAGTTATCAACCTCAGAAATTTTTTCTTTTGTGGATGTCTTCTGTTCAAGTCCCTTTATGAGAAGGTTAACTTTATCTGCCAGGAACTCAACCGGTTTGATAACCACAGGATTTACCACAAATTCAATAGGTTTAATGACGGCTTCCAATGCCTCTGAAAAAGGATTTCTTTTTTTCTTTTTGCTCATTTTTTTGTCTTTTGTCAGATATATTATATTATAATGCAAAACTTTGTGATTGCCTTATTCTTCAGAAGAAGATAAATCAGAATTTAAATTTTCATTATTTGTTCAGACTTCACTGGCGCCATGTAATATTCGGTGTTGTATCATTGCTGTGTCATTGGACAATCCTCAGGTTTACTGTTTTTTGCCACAGCAATCTAAAAATATTAGCACATATCTTCATGCATAACTTTATCATAATTCCCATATCTTATCCTGAGTTGACATTTGTTTTAAATCCTCACTGTAATTTCAGATTCCAGGAGTTTTAACTATGTTTTGAAATTTGTCAGGCAGGTGTCTTGACAAAAAATTTTGGTATTGTATAATTTCTACAAATAGAATAGAAACTATAGAATAAGGAGGGAAAAATGGGATTACTGGAAAACAAAGATGACTTAAAAAAATTGGTGGATGAGTTGAACTTCAAGGAAAAGGTGGAAAGATCGTTAAGGTTGATAAAAGAAGCGTATGAGAAATACGGAGATGGTTTGGTGGTAGCCAATAGTCTTGGTAAGGATTCAGTATGTGTCTGGGATCTGGCAAAAAGAGTGAGCCCAAAAATTCGTGGTTTCATTGTGACCACACGCTTTAAGCCGAAAGAAACAATTGAGTTCATGTATGAAATGGTAAGGCAGTATCCAGAACTCAGAATTTTCAAGAGCGATGTCGAAATACCGGATAAGCTATACGAGAAGGATCCAGATAAGTGTTATGAGCTTCTGAAAGTTGAACCAACAAGAAGGGCAATAGAAGAGATGAATGTGGAATGCTGGGTCACCGGGTTGCGATGCACCGAGGGCAGAACGCGTACAGATTTCAAGGAAGTGGAAGAGCGCGACAAAGGATTAATTAAGTTGAATCCAATTCTTATATGGAAGGAAAGAGAAATCTGGCAGTATCTGGCGGTCTATGGAGTCAAGGTTAATCCTCTCTATGCTCAGGGTTACAGATCATTGGGATGCCTGCCCTGCACAAAAATTACCAGTGATGAAAATGAGCGAGCAGGACGCTGGATTGGTACAAGCAAATGCGGCGGTGAATGTGGGATACACACCCGTCCGCTCAAAGGTACTGGTGGTGATGGAATTTGACTAAAATTATACTTCTATTTCTCATTTCTGTTTTCTGGGCAATGAATATGGGGGCCTCTGGCCTGGCCGTATCGTTTGCGCCGAGTGTGGGAAGTAATGTTGTCAGAAAAGATAAGGCAGTACTTTTTTTTACCATCTTTGTGCTTACAGCCTAAAATCCCGCCCTTTTATAACTAGGTGGCGACGGGAATGGTAAGACCAAATT
>JBMFLH010000111.1:0-3570 GCA_049971295.1 Candidatus Ratteibacteria bacterium
AAACCAGATAGATTTGTTCCTGGTTATGCGCCAGACCCAAGGAGACCAGAAGCAGTAGACCTTTTACAGGGTGCTATTAACCTTTATGGAGTAAAAGTTTATGGAGAACTGAAATTAAGGATGATGTATGATAATCCTGATGCGATAAGGATGTTCAGATTTTGCGGAAAAAATAAACTGCCGGTTGTTGTTCATATTGATTATGAATTTGAAACAGGATCCATGTATCCAAGACCATCCTGGTGGTATGGCGGTGGAATTGATGCATTTGAAAGGGCAATTATAAAATGTCCTGAAACGATTTTTTTGGGTCATGGACCTGGTTTCTGGGCGCATATTTCAGGGGATGACAAATTTGACAAAGAAGTTTATCCATCAGGCAGGGTTTTAGAAGGCGGGAAAATTATTGAAATGCTACGAAAATATCCAAATCTCTATTGTGATTTATCTGCTGGTTCAGGATTGAATGCGTTGAAAAGGGATATTGAATTCGCGAAAAATTTTATCATTGAATTTCAGGACAGATTGCTTTTTGCAAGGGATTATTTTGATTCAAAACACAGAGAATTTCTTGAATCACTGAATTTACCACAGGAAATTCTGGAAAAAATTTATTGTAAAAATGCTCTGAAACTTGTGCCTCTGGAGAAATAAGAAGTGCAATTCACCTTAAATCCCGAATCTTAAAAAAGCCAATTTATTCCCTCTCCCTCGATGGGAAATGCTGAGAGAAATAGAAAGAGAAGGATAACTAATATCGTGATAAGTTCTTCCTGTACAACTTAAATTTGGTTTTTCAGAACTGGAAGTTCAATTGTAAAAGTCGTGCCTGAACCAATTTTTGAGTTCACCCTGATATTTCCACTGTGGCTCTCAACAATTTTCTTTGTCAGTGCAAGACCAATGCCAGTGCCCTTCTTTTTATCAGTTGTAAAAAATGGCTCAAAAATTTTTCCAAGATTTTCTTCTGGTATACCGATTCCTGTATCAGATATTTCTACCTTTGCCACATCCCCTTCAACCCTACAGGAAATTTTGAGTTTTCCTCCACCTGGCATTGCTCTGATGGCATTATCAACAATATTCATCAGGGCATTGTAAAGTGACTCCCTGTTTCCCCAGATTTTTATTTTTTCGGTCGCACACACCAGTAAAACTTCAATATTTGAAATGTTGCATCTTGGTTTGACAAAATTAGAAATGGACTCAACAATCTCTTTAAGATCAATTTCCTGTTTTGTTATAGAACCTGACCTGCTGTATGAAAGAATTTCGTTCACGACCGTTGAAATGTTTTTGATGCTGTCTGCAAGAAGTGACCAGTTTTCTTTCACAGAATCCCAATCATTTTGCTGTATCAAAACATCAATCAGTTCTGTTGCTCCAAAAATTCCAACAAGGAGATTTTTTAATGAATGAACAAGTTCTGCTGTTGCAAGTCCGATTGCAGCAAGTTGTTCGCTGTGAATCTTTTTTTCCTGGGTTACAAGCAATTGTAAAGATATTACCACCAGATCTCCAAGAAATCTCAACAAAAGCATGTCTTCTTCAGTAAAGTCAGGACTACCTTCACCCAAACGGGATAGATTAAAAACTCCCACAACAGAATTTTCAAAAATTAATGGCACAACTATTGAGGAAGCAATAGCGGTGTTGCTCTGGGACTGAAAACGGCGGTCCTTTTTCACAACGCCTTTTAAAATAATAGGCCTTTTATTTTTGGCAACCCAATAACTGATATTCTGCTGTTGCGCAACAGGATGACTCTGAATAATTTCTTCGGGAATTCCAGTACCAGCAATAAGACGAAGATCCCCTGTCTTTTCATCTCGCAAAAAGATTGATGCCCTGTCAGCGTCAAATTCATCCACAGCAATTTTTGAGATTAAAGTAAGAAGATGTTCTGAATTTCTTGCCTTTGTGACGCTTTCATTGATTCTTGCGAAAAAATCTTTAATTTTTACAGGAACCTGACTTATTTTCGCCATTTTCACCTTTCAATTTTGAGGTTTTGGTTTTACTTTCCTGTTTTTCAAATATTCACCAAACGCCTCGTCAACCACCTGTTTGATATCCTTTCTATACCAGTACGAAACTGCCTTAATTTTTTCAAGGTAATCTTCCCTCACGATAAAAGTTGCACGAATCCAGCCCTCTTTTAGTCCTTCTTTTGTTTTTGGAACAACCTGTGTTGATGTATTCATTTTCTGTCGTATCTTCTTTGTCCTGGATGGTTCTTCAATTTTCTGTTTTCTGCTGTCCTGAATCCATCTTAAAGGGTCAGAACCAAGCCTGGAAAGTTTTTTTTCTGTCATATTACCTCCTGATGATTAATGTTTCTTGCTTCTTTCAATGATTTCAAGACAAAGATGAAAGTAATCTTCTGAACCGTAACTATCCGGCTTATACTCATAGATCGTTTTTCCAAAGCCAGGCGCTTCTGCAAGAGAAATATTTTCTCTTACCAGTGTGTTGAACACCGCATTGCCAAAATAGTCCTTGATTTTTTCAACAACTTCCCTGTTCAATCTTTTTCTTCCATCAAACCTTGTTCCTATGATGCCGGCAAGCTTTATTTGCTGATTGAGTCGCCTTTGAACAACCTCAACAGTTTCAAGTAGCTTACTGATTCCCTGAAGGGCAAGAAACTCAGTCTGAAGTGGAATATAAATTTCGTCAGCAGTCGTAAGAGCGTTTAGGGTCAGAAGCCCCAGAGATGGCGGGCAATCAATAAAAACATACTCAAAATTTCCTGCTTCAGACAAGCACTCCTTCAACAAAAATTCTCTTCCTGCAATACCACCGAATTCAAACTCAGCCCCAGAAAGATCAAGAGAAGCTGGCAGGATGCAAAAAATTCCCTTCATTTCGCTTTGTTTTGAAAACTCCAATTTCGCAGTAATGGGTCTTTCAATCAATGCCTCAGCAACAGAAATATCGCCCCTTAAAACATGGTATACTGTTTTTGAAAGCTCGTGCGCCTTAATACCCACGCTATAGGTAAGATGAGCTTGCGGGTCAAGGTCAATCATCAAAACTTTTTTTCCAAGCAAGCTTAATCCGGCGCCCAGATTTACAACTGATGTCGTTTTTCCAACTCCGCCCTTCTGATTTATCATTGCAATACAGGTCATCAGTTCCCCTTTTTGTAAACTCTGTTTACATATTAACACTCACAAGACAAAAATGTCAAGAACCACGTATCATAAAATTTCCACCCCTCGGGCGGACAGGTTCTCCTTCTTTTTTCCTCTTCCCTTGCAGAAGAGATCCTCTATTTTTTCCGTACCCCTGTGGGAGAAGATTAAAGTGATGAAGGATGCTTTTGCTTCTCAATTTCAACTCTGTTTTTTTTGTGTTATAATTTTTTGTCGCAAGCCGGAGTGGTGGAATTGGCAGACGCGCTGGACTCAAAATCCAGTGAGCCCCAAGCTCGTGAGGGTTCAAATCCCTCCTCCGGCACGAAGATTCTTTGAAAAGAGGGATTTCCCAGATTCTCTTTTATAAAGAGGGGAGTTGAACCTGACCGAGCAGATAAAAATGGGTATCCACAGTGAATGTGACAATTGA
>JBMFLH010000112.1:0-3507 GCA_049971295.1 Candidatus Ratteibacteria bacterium
GCGCATAAAATCGGCTGGAGTGTTCTTTTGAACACTCTCGCAGAAGACGAGCCAGCAACCTCTTTTTCCAATTGGCGGAGGGGGTGGGATTCGAACCCACGTCCCGATTACTCGAGAACACGCTTTCCAAGCGTGCGCACTCGGCCACTATGCGACCCCTCCAGAATAAAGAATTACTGGGTGGACTGTCTTATGAAGAGCTTTGCCGGCAGTTCATAACCGGCTTTTATTCGTTTTTGAAGAAGTTTTTTTGCCCTGCGATTGAGTTTCTCAAATGGACGATTTCCCTGTTCAAATTCCTGTAATTGTTTTCTTGCTGCCTTCATTTTTCTGTGGTAATACTTTCTTAAAAGATGCTGCTGTTTCTTCATTCATACCTCCTGTGAAACACATTTTTATAAACATTATTTTACTTGAATAGCCAGTCAGGTGTCAAAATCACAATGTACCTGAGGACGATTTTTTATAAACAATGTTAAACAATTTTTTCACTGGTTCTATTCTTGAAAGTGTGTATTTTTTCAGCCATATTGAGGGCACAAACGTTCTGTGGGCTTTTTCCCATTGTTTTGCAACCTTTTGTACATTTTTCAAGCACTCAAGAAGATGTTTTCTTGCTTCCTTTGCTTTGAAGGGATTTATTCTTTCTGGTTCTCCTGCAAGATGTGCCTGCTGAAGGAAATTTCTTGCTTGAGCAAATGCTGAATTACGCAGGGTTTGAAGTTGTTCTGACAATCTTCTGCATTCTGAAAAATGTCTGGTTCTTATACCATTTTTTTCGCAGAATTTAAGAAAACCATCTGCCCATTCAGAGACATTGTCAGGTATCTTGCCGTCCCATGCGATTTTTCCAGCAAGCACAAGGGTGTCCAGACTTGCCTCAAGCCCTTCGCACGGGCTTACAAAGGTATTGTATCTGCTCCAGCCAGTTGCAACAACTCCTTTCATTTTTATCCTTTCCGCATATTTCACCCAGGCGAGCATATTGGTGGTTCTTGCGTAAGTGTCTGGCATATCAGCATATGCACCATCTGCTCCCTTGAATGCAGAACCTGCCCAGAGATTGCAACCAGCGTTCATAAATTTATCAATGGTATCTCTGGTGACAAACTTAAATGGGTCTATTCCATAACTCCAGCACATCAAATCTGCTTGCCTGCCAATTGCTTTGACTTCAGAAGTATTCCATGTTCTCATCATATCGTCCCAGATAATCGGTCTGATGCCTCTTTCATTGAGAAATTGTAACAGGGGTTCCAGATGATAAAGATATAGTGACGCTTTACCATGTTTTTCAATAAACTTTTTACAGACAGAACAACTGCCAAAAGACCAGACCTCGTCGCCTCCAAGATGAAAGTGTTTGATGCCAGTATGGGTTAACAAAACATCTTTGACCATCTGTAAAACAATATCTCTGGACTCATTTTTCAAAGGACAAAGGTCACTAACATTATCCGGAATCTCTCGCAGATGCTTAAATCGCCTTTTTGAAAGAACATTTTCCATATGTCCGAAACTTTGCACAAGTGGAATCACTTCTATGTTTAATGACTCTGCCCTTGAAATAAATTTTCTCACAGTACTCTCGGTATAGGAGGTTTCATTCTTTAGTTCTGGATATGCTTTCCACGGATACATGTCTTCCCATTCAACAACAATACAATTTATCCTTGCTTGGGCAAGGATTTCCAGCAGTTCAAAAAGACGGCTGGATGCAGGTGGAAGTCCTTTTAGGTCAAGATGTATACCCCTTATAGCAATGGCTGGGTTACTGCGAATAAAAAAATCATTGCCCATAACGCCTCCTGGTTGTCAGATGGATCCCAAAAATAAATCTTCCTGTGTTTTTTTCTGCTCTATGTGAATAAAACATATGGGTGTTTTCATATGTACAGATTTCACTACTAAATATGTTTTCTTTTCTTACGCCTTTTTCAATCAACTGTGAAACAACAATACCTTCTAAATCAAGATGCGGTCCATCCTTGTGTTCTGAAATGAAAGATCGGTATCTGCTTGAAAATTTCTGTATTATTTCACTGCCCACATCATAACAGTTCTTGCATATTGCAGGGCTAATGCCTACAACAATTTTTCCACTATCACACCCACAGGCTTCAACCATCTTATCCACAAGTTTTCCACAGGTATCAAGATAGCATCCTTTCCATCCGCTATGGCACACTCCTGCCACGTGGCTTAATGGTTCATAAAGCATAATACCCACGCAGTCGGCAAGAGTTACAGCAAGTGTCAATCCTTCCTGGTCAGTGAACATTCCATCGCCTTCAATAATTTCCTTATCGAGAAATTTTCCACAATGTTGTTTGCTCACATAATGGATGCTATCGCCATGGACCTGTTTCAGCATTATAAATTCATTCGTAGACAGTCCTAATCTTGCCGCTGTTAAAACCCTGTTTTCCCTTATTTTCTCGCAATCATCATCAGTATTGAACCCAAGATTGCAAGTTTCAAAGGGCCATATTGATAAGCCGCCAGAGCGTGTTGTACAAAAGTTGAAAACCGGGATTTCGTCAAAAGAAATATAATATGGCAGGTATGAGTAATTCATCGGTTCGCCAGTTTTTTTTCAAACTTTTTTTGCTGAAGAACAAGTGTAATATCAGCCCTTGTTTTTTCAACAATTGCCCTGAGAACATCAACAGATCTTCTTAATCCACGGGTAATCATATCAGGATAGTCAAAGGAACTTGTAAAGTAATACACTTCATCCATCAAAGAAAGAAACTGTTCCATATTATCTGTGCTATCCTGTCTCATCCGGTCAAGAATGTGCCTTCTTAATTCACCCATTGCTTCAGCAAGTCCGTGCAAATAGCTGATTCTGTCAAAAACATCAAAATCAGGGACAAACAAACTATTTTCTTTAACAATCCTATAAAACACAAGCCCCTCAATCAATTCTTTTTCAGCATTATGTATAAACCCAGCATACAAAATTTCAGGAAACTTTGCGAGAATTTTCTTCGCCGTAACAATGGATGACATTGCCTGCTCAAGAAGGATTTTGCTTTCTTCAAAATTTTCCTGATGCATTTTTTTTATTGCACGGGCAGAACACCTGGTGACCTCCCTTGAAAGTTTCAATGCCTGTTCTCGTGCTTTGTCCTCTGACTCAAAAAAATCTCTTATGTCTTTTTCTAAATTTTCTAATATATTCTGTTTCTTGGCCGTGCCTTTCATAATATTCCTCCAGTTCTTTCTGTATCTGCGGTACCCGGCTATAAGGGATTTTTTTATCTTGGCCGTCTGTAGTTTTAGAATTTTTTTCGTTTTTTCTTTTTCCCAAAATGGCGAGGAATTGTTCCACTTTAAGAATTTTAAATCCTGCGAATTTTGCTCTGTTTCTAATCTGGTTATCATTTGAAACGATAATGCTCGTTTTGTCTGCGCAAGCAAGTTTTCTGATAATCACATGATCTGCGGATTCGTCGTCTGACCAGATGATTTTGATACCCGGATAAGATGAAGAAATTTCAG
>JBMFLH010000113.1:0-3439 GCA_049971295.1 Candidatus Ratteibacteria bacterium
TAAGTAAATGAGAAAAAATAAATTAACTTATAGTGCAATGTTGCACTATGCTTTCGGGGGAGAAAACATGAAAATTTCAAAAGCGCTTTACGAAAAACTCTGTGGTGTCTGGTCTGCCGCCCCAACACCATTCAATGAAAAAATGCAAATTGACCATGATTCAATTGAAAAAATGGTTGAGCATCACATAAGAATTGGTATCAATGGTCTTTTCTTGCTCGGCACAAATGGTGAGGGTCCATGTCTCACAGAACAACAGAAAATTGAACTTGTAAAACAGGTTGTAAAATGTAATAAAGGAAAAATGGCAATCGCCGTTCAGATAACCGATAACTCAAGCCAGCAAATGCTGGAAAATGCAAGAAAATTTTCTGACACTGGTATTGATATTTTCATCATCAGTTCGCCCTATTTTTTCGTCAGGCCAGAACCAGAAAGAATTTTCAATCTGTACAATAGCGTGCTGAAAAACATACATTTACCGGTTGGAATCTATGACAGGGGGAAGCACTCGTCTGTCGAAATCCCTCTCGTAGTCTTGAAAAAACTTTACACAAACGGAAAAATTATTATCATTAAAGATAGTTCAAGCGATGAAGCCAGAATGCAGATTGCTCTCATGGCAAGAAAAAAAAACAAGCATCTGCGACTTTTTAATGGAAATGAATTTCAATGTGTCAGATATATTCTGGCAGGATATGACGGACTGCTTCTTGGTGGTGGTGTATTTAATGGATATATTGCCTCAAAAATTATCAGTGCAGTGAAAACAGGAAATATTCCCGAAGCAGAAAAACTGCAAAAACTGATGAACAAAATCATGTATGCCGCATATGGCGGAAAGAAAGTTCGCTCGTGGCTTGCTGGAGAAAAATATCTTCTGATGAAAATGGGGATATTTAAAACATGGAAGAACCTCTATCAATATACGCTCGACAAACAATGTAAGAGGTCTATTGATAAAATTTTCGAGCAATATCAAAATCTATTGATTCCTTATCGAGGCAGCGTATGAAAAAACTTGTTATACGAAAAAAGACATCAGACAACGTGTATTTCCATCCTGATTTTCATATTGTGATGAATGTAGGAATAAAATATCTTGAAAAAAACTATGGTGACGAAGTTGTGAAAGATTACCTGCGGCAATTTTCTCGTTCTTATCACAAACCATTGATTGGAAAAATTAAAAAACATGGACTCAAGCCATTAAAAAGATACATTGAACAAATATACAAAAAAGAAGGCGGAAAAATTACAAGCCATTTTGACAAAAATACACTGAAGATAAAGATTGAAAAATGCCCGGCAGTTCCATATATGAGAAAGCAAAAAGTTTCTGTCGCAAAGTCATTTGTAGAAACAACAAAAACAGTGTATGAAACAATTGTTGAAAAAACTTCATATGCTTTTGAAATGTGTAATTATGATGAAAAAACAGGAAAAGCCACCCTAATTTTCAGGAGGAAAAATTGATATCTTGCACAGAATTTATCCCCGCATACAGCGAACTATTTAAATTTCTTGAAAAGAAAGGCGGAAAAAAGACAGTGATTGATTTCTGGAATTATATTTCTGATAATTACCTTACAAATTTGAAAAAACTTGTAAAAAAATATGGACTCAAAGGATGCTGGCTTTACTGGTCAAAAACGCTGAATGAAGAGGCAGCGGATTTTAAAATGGAGCTTGACGAAAAAAACAATACCTTCAAAATTATCATGTATTACTGTCCATCAAAAGGAAAATTGTTAAGGACAAAACACATAAGACCATACCATGATTATTGTCAGCACTGCGATGTTCTTTATCGAAGAGTAGTTGAACCACTCGGATATGAGTATTACATTGACCTTTCAAAATGTGACAAAGCAAAATGCAGTATCGTGATAAGAAGGAAATAAAAACCCAAAAATTTACCACCCTGATGGGAGATTCGAATCCCTTTCTGGACAAAAATATATTGGAGGATAAGGGATTCGAACCCTTGACACCCAGACTGCCAGCCTGGTGCTCTCCCAGCTGAGCTAATCCCCCATATTTTTATGTTATCATCTTTTTTGCTTTGTATCAATAGTAGCCATAATAAACTTGCTGGTTGTAACCGATCCCTTCAACAAACCTCCATCCTGTGAGGTAGTGTGCATTATTCAGATCATCAAGTGTCGCAGGTGTAACTCGCCTGTGATATTCCACATGCCCGTCTGCCATCAAAAAATTTATGCCCCTGTTGTGATTCCTTCCGCTACTATCAGGCCCCCACTCGGTCGCAAGCATTAATTCCATGCTTACTGTGCCTCCAGCATAGTATTCAGGTGCATCAAATACCACAGGAAGTTCACTTGCATATTTGCGTACGATTGGTGCTGTCATTTTCCATCTTCCCGTACACAAGCTATTGTAGCCAAGTGAAATAGATGAGTTCATACAATAAGAGTGTCCACTATTTGCTGGCCAATCGTCTGGTGTTGTTTGACCACCACACCACCATATACTAAACCATGCCGGATGCGGCAATGCAATTTTTCCGACCTGTGTTCCTGGCCAGTTCCAGGTTGTAGGGCACTGAAAAACCTTAATAACCCTATCAACGGCATTCGGATCAGTAGCATAAACACTTAGTGTTGACGGATTTACATTACCCACATATGGAACAAGTTGCTTCATCCATATTGCCTTCCACCAGTACTTTGACCATGTTCCTTCCATTGCATTGTCATTAGGATCGTCCCACCAGCCATAATGTGCACTCGGAAACCAGTCGTCATAATCCTGTGCGTACATATAAATCGCAATACCAATTTGTTTAAGGTTTGAAGCACAAACCTGAGTTCTTGCCCTTTCTCTTGCTTTTGATAGAGCTGGTAGTAGCATCGCTGCAAGGATAGCAATGATAGCAACTACTACCAACAACTCTATTAAAGTGAAGCCATGTGGTTTTGAGAAAATGCTCTTTGAAAATTTTTTATTCATATCGCACCTCCTTTAAAATTTAATTTATATATAATCATCCGGCAAAACACCCGGATGGGAAAGGAGAAAAAATGAATTATATAGGAGTTGATTTGCATAAGGATAGTATGAGTATTGTTGGTGTTAATGAAAATAATGTTATTTTTGTTAAAGAAAGAATCCCTACTAAATGTATTGGCAAAATCCAGGAGTTTTTTACCAGTCCTAATATTTCTCCTTGTATTGTCGCTTGTGAAGCTATTGGTTTTTATTACTGGTTTTATGATTTGATTTCTGATAAAGTAGAAAAATTTATCCTTGCAAATCCTATAGAAACTAAAAAATACTTTTGGAATAAGCCTAAAACTGATTTCCGTGATGCTACCGGTTTTGCTTTTTTGCTTATATCCGGTGAATTTAACAGAAATAAATATCTTTCTTCTTATATACCTGATAAAACTATTAGAAGTTTTAGAGAAATTACAAG
>JBMFLH010000114.1:0-3437 GCA_049971295.1 Candidatus Ratteibacteria bacterium
AACGAACGGATACAACATGACCCGGAAACTGAATCTTTCAAAATATACGATAAACAAGTACGAGAAACGATTGACCAGATGAGTTTTGAGATTAATCAACCATATCCTCATGTGCAACAAGTATCTCTTATGGAAAGTATGAAAAAACACTGGCAGGGTTTAACCCTGTTTGTAGATAACCCGGAAGTGGCCATGGATAACAACGCTTCGGAGAGAATGTTAAGAAGCCCGGTTTTGGGTAGGAAAAACTACTGGGGCAATCATACTCTCTGGGCAGGCCAGTTACCCGCCGCTATGTTCTCAATTGTTCAAACCTGCTCTTACAATGATATCTCGCCCAAGGAGTATCTTACCTGGTATCTGTCAGAATGTGTCAAGAGGGGCGCTGCTCCGTCTGAAGATGAGATAGACTGTTTCTTGCCGCATAAACTCTCCCCTGATATTAGAAAAAGATTACAGTTCCACTATAAACGGGTGTGCACATCGGAGGAACCCGCCTTTCCCTGCTAAGCCTGTCTGTCCTTCCATTACGGAGGTCAGGCAGGCAAAATAACCGGCACCTATCAAGAGAGATAAAACCAACGTTTACAGATCCCGAATATGAATGGGGCACCTTTAAGGAAGTGTGTGGAAGACATCTATTGCAATCAATCCGTTATATCAGAAGGTAGTTGCTCTGCAACCAGGTGACGGTGTTGAGTGAGGATTTACTTTTATACAGTCGCTCTTTGAAAATTGTCAAAACTTATCAAGGGGGAGATGCTTCTCTTTGCCTCTTGACATCATCCCCACTCTGTAAAATATGATTTATCCTTACTAAAAATATCAATGAAGCGAATAACATTTTTTAATCCATGTCTCAACACTATTGCAGATTGCGGAGTATTGATTGGGAATGAACAATAAGATTATATAAGGGAATTGTGTTTTTACATTCTCACAATTTAAATTCACTTGAAAGCTATGTCCTTTCTTTTTCTTCATAGGTACGCCCAACATATTAAGAACTCTGACAGAATTTTTGTCAAGATCCCTGTATGAGTTAATTAAAATATCGCTCAAAAACAAACTTTTTTATGCCAGTTTCAGGTTTTTTGAAAAGGTATTTCCAGATTTTGATATTTAAACCTAATTCTACAATAAATCCGATGCTCTCAGTGGGTATTTCTATCATTATATAACACCGCACAAGAATGTCGTGAATTTACAACTCAAAAAAGCGATTCCTGATAAATATCCTGATTTCCATGGCACCTCTTTACCCGCATCACAATTTTTAATGTCATAACGAATAAACCTGGTCAGAGATGGTTCTTCAGGCAATGAAACCAAAATGTCGCCTATTTCTTCCCGGAGAATGCCATTGTTTGAAACAGCCAGAGATATGCCATCCGAAATGACATTGGTATCTGTCCTGTGAAGATAAAAAAGATGGTAGATGCCATTGCGATAAAAACACCACGTATCCCAGATACCACATGTTTTTGATGGCGTATAGAGCATAATTTTAAACAGGTTCTTAAAAATATGCTACCATATCTTGAGAAAAAATAATTTGACAGAATTCTGAAAACATAACAAGGACTTAAAATGGCAATTCAACATCACCGACTGGGAAAACATGGTGTGCTTGTTAGCAATCTTTGTTTAGGTACAATGAATTTTGGCTGGCATACAGATGAGAAAGAAAGTTTCAGAATTATGGATTGCGCATTGGAACTTGGAATTAACTTTTTTGATACTGCTGATACATATGGATGGGGTGGTCAACAGGGTGATACAGAGATTATTATAGGGAAATGGTTTGCTCAGGGCGGAGGTAGAAGACAGGCAGTCATTCTTGCAACAAAGGTATATAACCCTGTAACAAGGAAGGAAAACAAACCTGAACCAAATACTGATAGCCGTTGTCTATCTGCCATGAAAATCAAAAAACACTGTGAAAACAGTTTAAGGCGCCTGCAAACCGACTGGATAGATATTTATCAGATGCATCATATTGATCGCGAGTGTCCATGGGACGAAATATGGCAGGCATTTGATTCTTTGATTTGTCAGGGCAAAGTTGTTTATGCTGGTTCAAGCAATTTTGCTGCCTGGGATATTGCGACTGCCTGTCAGGAGGCATGGAAGCGCAATCTTACAGGCCTTGTGAGTGAACAGAGTATTTATAATCTCCTTAATAGAACCATAGAACTTGAAGTAATACCTGCCTGCCGATATTACGGGCTTGGTTTGATTGCATGGAGTCCACTTGCTGGCGGGTTGCTTGCAGGAATAGAAGGAACAACTGCGGAGGGCAGAAGAACAGATTCTAATCTTAAAAAGACAGCTGAACAGAAAAAAGACCAGTTGCAGAAATATTATTCGCTATGCAAAAAAATTGGAGAAGAACCTGCCATTGTCGCTCTTGTGTGGTTGTTGCACAATCCTGTTGTTACAGCACCCATCATAGGACCGCGTACAGTGGAACAACTTGAAAGCGCTATAAGAGCAACAGAGATTAAACTTGATGACGAAATACTTCAAAAACTTGATGAAATATTTCCAGGTCCTGGAGGTGAAGCACCAAAGCCATATGCCTGGTAATTGTGATCCATAATACTAAACTTTTACAGAATGTGATACTCTAACTATTATCAAACAATAGAAAGGGGGTGAAATCATGAGATATGTAATAATGGTTGTTCTCGCAGCAACATTGATGTTTGGCTATGCGATGACGCTTCATGCTCAGGAAAAGCCCGGTGCACCAGCGCCAACACAGGATGAAATGATGGCAAAGAAAAAACAGGCAGCAGAGGTTCTGAACAAGATAAGAAATATTGAAAGACAGGTTGCTTCTCAGGATGAGGAATGCAAGAAAATTACAGCTCAGATGCAGGAACTTGAAAAACAGCGCAAAGCACGGCTTGAAACATTACTATCAGGTAATCAGGAATATCAGGCATTGAAAAAACAGCTTCAGGAACTGATGCCACCTCCACCTGGCAAGGAGGCACCAAAAGAAGCACCGAAAAAGTAAGTTTTTTGTCCAAAAAAGAAAGGGGCTGGAATATCTAGCTCTTTTCTTTTGCAATAAACCTGTCTATGTATTATTATGTCTAAAAGATGAGTGATGAAATTTAACATAATACTCTCGCCCAATTCTTCTTCCACAAGGGAAAAGGTGAAGGAGAAGGCGAAATGGAAAGATAAAAGGAAAGAGTAATAAAGAACGTCCTATAAGTGTGAAGACTTATAGGAAATTGTCAAAGAACAAAACTGCTCTTTGAAAACTTGGTGACTTAAGAAGCAGGGGCCACCTCCTGAAAACGAGGAAGCGCAGTCGGAGAAACAAAGACTCTTTCTGGTCGGTAAGTCTCTCCACTTTTATCTCTGGGAGAAAGAATCTGCCGCGAGAACTTCTTCTTTTCTTCCGGGAGATTGAACTGCAG
>JBMFLH010000115.1:0-3249 GCA_049971295.1 Candidatus Ratteibacteria bacterium
GATGTAATTAATGTAAAATTTACCGCTGAAATGGAAAAACAACTTGATGAAATTGCAGAAGGGAAAAAAGATGGAGTCCTTGTGCTAAAAGAATTTTATGAAAATTTCAAGCCCTCCCTTGACAGGGCGACAGCAGAAATGAATACAGGCATTAAAACAATAACCATAGAAAATAATAATAACACGGTTGAAAAAATAGAAAAAAATTGCCCAAAATGTGGAAAACCTTTAATTATAAGAATAAGCAGGTACGGCAAATTTATCGGTTGTACCGGTTTTCCAAAATGTCGTTATACAGAAAAGGTCAAAAACAATGACCATCATCCCAGCCATTGATCTTAAAAAGAGCAAGGTTGTTCGTCTGTACAAAGGGAAATTTGAAAAAGTAACATCTTATGGATTAAATCCTGAAGAAATTGTGAAGGATTTTATTTTGAAGGGTGCCAGGCGAATACATATTGTATCTCTTCTGGGCGCAAAGGAAGGAAAAATACTTGACCAGGACATTCTGGTAATTGAAAATATGGTAAAAATGAGAAATTTGATGACATCCGGGAAATGTGCTATACAGATTGGCGGAGGCATCAGAAGAATGAAAGAAATCAAACAAATGTTTTCAATCGGAATTGATTATGTGATTATCGGAACTGCCATTGTACTACCGCAGATTATGGAAGCAAACTTCACAATCAGTGATATTTCAAAGGCGTACGCGCTTGCGAACAGAAAATTTTTTGTTAATAAAGAAATTCCTGAACCAGAACTTATTGACAAAATCAATGATGAGATTAAAAAAAGAATTATTGTCAGTATTGATGTATCCCGAACTTCAGTGGCGCTTAGTGGTTGGCAGGTTGTGATACCTATAGAACCTTCATGGGTTATCAGTAAACTTGCTGAGAAAAATTTTTCATCATTCATGATCACAGATACCGGTAGAGACGGAACCCTGTACGGAATTGACATTAACGTTTTCGCCACAATTATTCAAAAAGTTAGAAAACTCACTACAAAAAACCTTGAATTTATTGTTGGCGGTGGCATCAGTTCAGAACAGGATATAGAGACAATTTTACAATCAAATCTTCCAATCACAGGTATTGTGATTGGCAAAGCTCTCTATGAACAAAAAATTAATCTTTATGCAGTTATAAAAAAATATCAAACATGAAAAACATTTCCAAAATATTCGTCGTTTTTACACTGACAGTTGTATGTTACATATCAAAACCAGAGGCTTTATGCGCACCAGCAGAAGTTGAACCAATAACCAATCAATATTATTTGCCAAAAGTGATGGATTTAATAGAAAAGGCTGAAACCTCAATAAATGTTATGATGTACAATATGGTATGGTACGAGAAATATCCTGACAGTCCTTCTAATAAATTGATTGATAGCTTATGCAAAGCAGCAAAAAGAAAGATAAAAGTTACAGTCATTTTGAACAGAGATAAACCCGGATCCGATAGAGATACTGATGAAAACATACAAACAGCTAAAAAATTGCAGAAGGACGGGGTAAAAGTTTTGTTAGACCCGGTAGAACAAACCACCCATGCAAAATTACTCATTATAGATGATAGATTTGTTGTTGTGGGAAGTTTTAACTGGTCTTATTACAGCCTTGAAAAAAATAATGAAACCGCTGTTGTAATTGACTCGAAAGAAATTGCTTTGTATTTTCTGAAGTTTTTTAATAGTGTTGCAGTCAGGAGTTCGTCTGCGTTAGGACCTGGTTAGGATTTTCTAATTCTTTCAAAATTTTGTATTCAAACCCATCCACCAGTGCGTTCCATGATGCTTCAATAATATTTTCAGATAGTCCTATGGTTCCCCAGCTTTCTTCTTCATCCATCGATTCAATCAATACTCTTGTCACTGCTGCAGTTGCCTTCTCTGGATGAAGAATTCTCACTTTATAATCGATAAGCCGCAAACTTGAAAGAAATGGATAAAAAGAAATGAGTGCTTTTCTAAGCGCGTTATCAAGAGCATTAACAGGACCGTTTCCTTCTGCCACTGTGTATTCCACTGTTTTACCTACTTTGAGTTTCACTGTGGCTTCAGCTACAACCTTTGCATTTCTTTCTTCCACGATTACTCGGAACCCTTCAACATGAAAAGGTTTTTTATACAAACCCAGCATCTTTCTTACCATCAGTTCAAAAGACGCTTCCGCGGACTCAAATTGATAACCTTTCTTTTCCATTTCTCCGATAGTTTCAAGGATTTTCTTTATCAATTCTGGCTGTTTTTCCAGCTTGTATTTTTTCAGTTTCTGCAAAATCGTACTTTTACCTGATAGTTCAGAAACCAGAACCCTTCGTTGATTACCAACTTTTTCAGGCGGTATATGCTCATAGGTACGAGGATTTTTACCGACGGCATCAACATGCACTCCACCCTTATGGGCAAAAGCACTGAAGCCAACAAATGGCTGATTTCCCGGGGGCACAATATTGGCGATTTCATAGATATATCTTGAAAGACCTGTGAGATGATGTAATTTTTCCTCTTCAATACAAAAAAAACCCATTTTTATCTGCAATATCGGAATAATTGCAGTCAAATCTGCATTACCGCATCTTTCTCCAAAACCATTAATTGTTCCATGCACATGGATTGCTCCTGCACGAACTGCAGCAATAGTATTTGCAACCGCTGTACCAGAATCATTGTGAGCGTGAATCCCTATTGGTGTCTTTAAAATCTTTCCAACCTTTTTGACTATTTCTTCCACTTCAAAAGGGAGTGTACCGCCATTGGTATCACACAGAACAATTCTTTCCGCACCACTGGATTCAGCCATCAACAATGTCTTTACTGCATATTCCGGATTTTCTTTGTATCCGTCAAAGAAATGCTCAGCGTCGAAAAAAACCGTCTTCCCTTTTGACCTTAAATAACTGATTGAGTCACCAATAAGATCAAGATTTTCTTCAAGAGAAATCCGCAGTACATCCATTACGTGTAAATCCCAGGATTTTCCAAAAATGACAATGACGTCTGTGCCGGCTTCGACAAGTGCCTTCAAAAAAGGATCTTTATCCGCAGAAAAGTTTCTTCTTCTTGTACTTCCAAAGGCAACAAGCTTACTATTTTTAAGTTTCTTTGTAGCCATGTTGTTAAAAAATTCTTCTGCTTTTGGATTTGAACCCGGCCAGCCACCTTCAATAAAATCAAAGCCAAACTCATCAAGTTTTTCGGCTATTTTCATCTGGTCATGAAGCGTAAAGAAGATGGATT
>JBMFLH010000116.1:0-3149 GCA_049971295.1 Candidatus Ratteibacteria bacterium
CATATATGATATATTTTATTGCAATATCGGTCAAAGAACAAAAACCATCAACTTTAGAAAATTGTTTTGTAGAGTACAATAAATCCATGAGAAGAAAAAAAGCGGAGTACATCACAGACATATTCGGATATCTATTCTTTTTTGGTGTTTTCAACATCATAAGAATGTTGCCATCAGCGATTTATTCAGAGATAGGGAAAGCCACAGGCAGATTTTTCTATTCCATCGCTGCCTCGCTGAAAAAGAAAATCAGAAACAACATTATTGCTGCGTATGGCAATCAATTGACTCCAGAAGAAAGAACGTTATTAACCAAGAAAATTGTTGAGAAAAATGCATTTTTTTTCGTCGAGTGGGCGCTATGGACCAAAATTTGTCCAGAGCAGGCATTGAAATTGATTGAATTTAAAGGTATTGAAGCCCTGCTGCAGGCATGTCAATCAAAAAAACCAGTGATACTGGTCAGCGCTCACCTTGGTAATTTTGCACTTATGATTGCCGCATTGATTTACTATGGACTGCCGGTTACCTGGATAGCAAGAGATGCGAACAATCAGTACCTTGCAAGATATATGGATAGAGTCAGAAGAAAAAAAGGAATATTTGGTATCAATAAAGCCAACATATCACAGGCAATCAGTTTATCTCTTGACTGGTTAAAACAGAAAAACGCGCTATGCCTGTTGATTGACCAGCATTCTGGGAAAGGCACAGAGGTTTGTTTTTTTGGCAAAATAGTACACGCCCCAACTGGTGCTGCTGTCTTCGCAAGAAAGTTTGACGCAAACGTTTTCGGCGTATTTATCAGACGCAGAAAAAAATTCAAACACACAATTTTTATTGAAGGCCCTTACCCACTTGCGAAAACAGAAAATTCAGAAAAGGATTATAAAGATAATACACAGTTTTTCTACAGTCGAATAGAATATTTTGTCAGACAGAGTCCTGAGGAATGGTTCACCTGGTTACATAGAAGATTCAGATAAAAAATCACTCAGGCACAAGATACCGATCTCTTGAAACGATTTCTGAAAAAATTTCCTTACCTGATGAAAAAACGGTGCGGGTTGTCGTGGTATAGAAAAAATTTTCTTTCCTTTCTGGTCTTGAAATAGAGATGTCAATTTTCCCTGGTTTTGGTCTGGTGCCAAAAATTGATACAGTCAAACCATTCCCAATAACAGACGCTTTTATCAGCAGTTTGCATCTATAGGGATTAAAAATTTTCAAATCCACACCTTCGTCATTTGCCACTGTTGCGTCAAGTCCCATGTTAATGTAACTGACTGGTTTTGAATGCGGCTTTCTTTCGTAAATGGAAAGCCCTGCATAAAGGGATGCTGCGTAAAGTGTTGATGATATCTGACACAGCCCACCGCCATATCCTGCTGTCGTTTGCTCTCCTGAAACGATTGTTGCAGGTCCCAATTGTTCTTCAGGAATTTTCTCAGTTACCTGTTTATTGAATGAAAAAATCGTTTTTGGATAAAGAACAAATCCATCAAGATACATTGCGGCAATTTTTATATTGTGTTGCCGCTGGTCAATGTCGGTTTTGAAATAAGTGGTATACGAAGACCACTGGTATTTGAATTCCTCAGCATAACAAATTGACATGAAAATTGACAGAAGAAAAAACAGATTAAAAACAATTTTCTTCATTGCTCAATCGTTAATGTGTTGCTTCTGGAACGACCCCATACTTCAGGCAGATACATCAACTGCGCCTTTGTCGGCAGTACATGATAAAAACCAGGTGTTTCTGGCCTCAGTTGATATGTAATAATTCTTTCTTTTTCAGACCAGAAGGTGATAAAAAATGCCACCTTTTCGTCTCTGATTTCCTTTCTGCAATACCACCAGTCATCACCGACTGCTTCCTGGACAACCTCGCAACCTGCTGGAATCGGGTCTTCTATCATCACATACTGGTATTTTTCTCCACCAGAAATTTTTATTTCCACTCTAATTCTTTCGCCGCTTTTCAATGGTCTGGTAATCTCGTCATAGACATAACTGATTTCTCCGTTGGGATTCTGAACTGTACGTGGTTCAAGTTCCGTGTATCTTCTTGATACCCTGAAACCACTGTCAAAATCAGGAATTGCAACATCCCTCACGGCATATTTAATCAGGTGTGTATAGTAAAGATTACCCTTGCCCTGTTTTTGAATTTTCACTTCATTGATACTGCCTGTTTTGAGATTTCCAGGAGCAACATTAATAGTGGTAGAAAATTTCTTAATGCTTTCTCTGGTAATTTTTTCCTTTGCAACTTCGTAATTGTTGATTGAAAGAACCGCTGTATAATCAGGCGAAAGTTCATCGCTTTTCTCAAGATAATCTGTCATGGCAAACAGACACATTGCTGTATCTTTTGTTGACATCCACATTCCGCCCTGCCTTTTCATCACAAGGTATCTCAAAATACCCGGAATTTCCTGCCTTTTCGGATCAATCGCAAGAATTGCGCGAAGAGCCCACGCTGTCGCCTCAATATTACTATGAATCCAGGTGTAATTGCCATCTTCTGCCTGCCAGTAGCAGAAATTTGGATTTGGTTTTACGATTTTGCTGCAAAGCTCATTCAGAACATCATTTGCTCTTGAATCCCCAAGATAGTGAAGAATCAGGCATAACTGCGCCATCGTATAGGGATGAAGTTTATCCCTGTTTTTATAAATGTCTCCCATTGCGCTGGTATCCCTTTCACCCGCGTATATAAGAGAATAAAGCATAAATACCTTTTGATTGTAATCTTGCACTGAACCTATAGCATTTCTAAGGAAATTTTTACCCATCTCAAATTTTTCCTCATTGACGAGATAACCTGACTTTTTCGCGTGTGCAAGTCCAAACATTACATAGCCGCTCGTGTATGGATTGCTTGCATCATTTGACCACCAGCCCCATCCGCCATCCTGATTTTGATAGTGATAAAGTTTTATCAATCCATCACTCACTTTTTTTGGAAGTCGGGCAATCATTTCTTCAAATTTTTCTTTATCGCTGGCGAGAAAATCAAGGGCATCCTTGTTTATTCTTGACAGCGTATTGGCTACCTGCACAGCAGGTAAAAATCCATTGAGTGTTTGCTCAATACATCCATAGGGATATCTGGCAAGTTCCTCTAAACTGGTAAACAGCCC
>JBMFLH010000117.1:0-3096 GCA_049971295.1 Candidatus Ratteibacteria bacterium
ATTTCTCCCACAGGACAGGTAATGGCACAATCACCGATATAACCGTCTTTTATGACTCCCACATCAAGAGAGACAATGTCTCCGTTCTTAAGATATCGTGTTTTTGACGGTATTCCGTGAACCACCTCTTCATTTATTGATATACAGATTACCCCAGGATAACCCCTGTACCCAAGAAATGCTGATTTCACCTTTTCTTTTTCCATCAGCAATTCTGCGAATTTAGCAATTTCAAACGTCGTTTTCCCTGCCTGTAAAACACTTGAAATTTCAAGAAGAATTTTCTTGCAGATTTTTCCGGCATTTCTAATTTTTTCTATCTCATCGGGTCTTTTTACGCCCACAGTGAAAGCCCCTTTATTCTTTCTAATATATTATCTCGATTATCGACAGCAGAAATTGTCAATACCTTATGCCTGCCGTCATAATATTTAAGCAGTGGCTCTGTTTCACTGCGGAAAATTTCAAGACGTCTTGCAATGACCTGTGGCTTATCATCTTCTCTTTGAATCAACGTTCCACCGCAGATATCGCATATACCTTCCTTATTAGGAGGCATATTTTTAAGATGATAAATTGCTCCACAATTTTTGCATATCCTCCTTTGTGATAATCGTTCTATCAAAACATTATCAGGAGCAACAAAATGCAACACAACAACGCTGTCGTTTGTATCAATCGTTTTTTCAAGCATCTGCGCCTGAATCATATTTCTTGGAAATCCGTCCAGCAAAAAACCCTTTGATGCGTCTTCCTGAGAAATTCTGTCAACAAGAGCATCAAATACCACATCGTCCGGAACAAGTTCTCCCCTTTTCATAAATGTCTCTGCCTTCATACCGATACTGGTGTTCTTTTTTACATTGTCTCTAAGCAGGTCACCTATTGATATAAGAGGGAGTCCCCATTTTTCACTTAAACTTTTACCTATAGTCCCTTTTCCTATACCAGGGGGACCAAACAAAATAATAATTTTTCTCATCTTGCCCGCGCCTTTTTGAGAAATCCCTCATAATGACGCATGATCAAATGAGCTTCAATCTGCCTGAGTGTTTCAAGAATTACAGAAACCACGATGAGAAGTCCTATACCACCAAACATACTTGCTATCAAGTACGGAATTTTGAATATGTGCATAATAATATAAGGGAAAATTGCGATTACCACTAACATGAGAGAACCAGGAAGCGTCAATCTACCAAGGATTTTTTCAAGATATTCACTTGTTGCTTTACCCGGTCTAATGCCAGCGACAAATCCACCGTATTTTTTTAAATCTTCTGAAACATGCTCAGGATTGAAAATGACACTTGCATAGAAATAGCAAAATCCAATAATCAACAGAGCATACAATACCATTCCCGGGCCTGAAACAGGACTAAGAACATGAGCAAGTTTCTGTAAAAATGGATTATTTGTAAATCTGAGTATAGTTGAAGGAAAAGTAAGAAATGATACGGCAAAAATCAAAGGTAATACTCCTCCTGGATTCAGTTTTATTGGTAAATAGGTTGTCTGTCCACCATAAACCCGTCTGCCAATAACTCTTTTTGCATACTGGATAGGAATCCTTCTTTCGCCCTCATTCAACATGATTGCTGCACCAACAACGACAAAAATTAATCCCAGCATCAATACAATAAGCCCTGGATTTATTTCTCCAGCGCTCACCAATTGTGCAGTCTGATGAATCGCAACAGGCATTCTTGAAAGAATACTGGCAGTGATGATAAGAGAAATTCCGTTACCAATTCCTTTTTCCGTAATCTGTTCGCCAAGCCACATAAGAAAAACCGTACCAGTAGTTAGAGTCAACACTGTCGTAATCCTGAACAACCAGCCAGGAGAATTGACCATCACAACACCATCAAAATGCGCTGGATTTTCAAGCCATATACTTACCGCAAACCCTTGAAATAAACACAGGATAACCGTACCATAGCGCGTCCACTGGGTAAGTTTTCTTCTTCCCTCCACACCACTTCTTAACATATGCTCAAAAAATGGAAATATTGATGCCAGCAACTCAAGAATAATTGAAACACTGATGTACGGCATGATTCCTAAAGCAAAAATCGTTGCGTTGCTCAATGCGCCGCCTGCAAACAAATCAGCAATACCAAAAAGCGTTCCTGACATCCTGTCAAAAAATGAGGCAAGCGCTTTACCATTAATACCGGGAACAGGAATATAACAGCCAAACCTGTACACGGTTAATAATGCTACAACGACAAGTATCTTTCGTTTTAGATCCGGGACTTTTAATGTGTCTTTGAATGCTGTAATCATTTTTTGAGCACCACGATTTTACCACCAGATTTTTCTATTAAATTCCTTGCTTTTTCTGAGAACGCATGTGCATGAACTTCGAGAGATTTTTCAAGTTTGCCTTCCCCAAGGATTTTCACAAGTTGATTTTTGCTTTTAAGAAGACCTTTTTCAACGAGCGTCACAGGTGAAACAATTTCACCTTGGTTAAATTTACTGTTGATTTGATTGATATTTATTTCTTCAAAAATTACTCCTGGCAAAGATTTAAAGCCCCTTTTCGGGATTCGTCTGATTAAAGACATCTGTCCACCCTCAAAACCACCAACGCGATGGTAACCAGACCTTGATTTATGTCCCTTGTGTCCTCTTGTGGATTGTTGTCCGTGACCTGACCCATGACCTCTTCCAACAATTTTTTTCTTGTGCTTGCTTCCTTTTGTCGGTCTTAAGTTATGAATTTTCAACACCTTTCTTCTCCTTTAGTTCGAGAAATTTCAAGGCTTTGTAAGTTGCATTAAGAACATTAATGGTATTAGTTGAACCAATCACTTTACATACAGCGTCCCTTACACCCATCACTTCAAGAAAAGCGCGCATCGTTTTCCCTGCAACAAGTCCATGTCCTTTCGACGCTGGTTTAAGAATAACACAAGAGGCATCATATTTTGCCTCGACAGCAGATGCTATGGTGGAACCATTTAGAGAAATAGCGATCCTGTTTCTATATGCTCTTTCCCTGCCCTTTCGAATTGCCTCAGGAACTTCTGATGCCTTTCCCACTCCGAACCCTCCTTCTCCTTTCTGGTTCCCACAAACGATGACCGC
>JBMFLH010000118.1:0-2896 GCA_049971295.1 Candidatus Ratteibacteria bacterium
TTGAACTGAAAAATATGGAGATTCTGGCAACTGGCTTTGCAGGTTAATCTTGGAGCCATGCCTTGAATAACAAGAGGTGAAATATGCTAAAAAAGGCGCTATGTCTGTCTCTTTTGGCTGCTGCGTGTCTTCTTTTCAGTGAAGAAAAGGTAAATTTTTATCTGTGGCTTGAGCCAGAATGGTTTGAGGGTGTTAATGGACATTTTGCTTACTGGCCTGGCCCTGATTCAGCAAAAAAAGCAACCGGTTTCTGGGGAATTGCTGGACCTGGAATTTCTGCTGAATGGTCTCAGGGTGGAGAAAGTGAGTGGAATTCAATTGGCGCAGGTGCCGACGAAACAAATGCTGAATGCAGGAGAATAATTAACATTCCTATTGATGGAAAATATCGAATATGGGTAAGATACGTTGACCATAGAGATAGCACTGAACCCTTTACAGTAGCGATTGAAAAAGCAGGAAAAACAATTTTACAGGCCGAATTTGGAATTAAACCTGTTATTCCAAAAAATGACGAATATCAACTCTACTGGGGATTTTCTTTTGGCTGGGACTATATTGAAGGGAATCTTCCATCTGGAGAAGCAGTATTAAAACTAATCATCAATAAATCAGCGCAAGCTTGGAGACAGGTCGATGCAATCTGTATTACTGATGATTTCAACTGGAAGCCAGTTGGAAGAGAAAAACCGAACTTCGCTTACTTTTCTTCTTTTGATATAAAGAACCCTTCTTTGCAGTGCAGAGGATCAGGAAAATCTCTTTCAATTGGAAGTATCTGGAAAAGGCCTCTTGTTGCAGGAAGAGATTTTTCAATGTGGACGGGTATTTCAACTGATAAAAACTGGTGGAACAAGCAAGATATAGACAAACTCACACTCTATGAGGTGCTATTTGAAAATGGCTGCGGCGTAGACATCAAGGAGGAATTCAAAAAGCAATTTGCAAACAAAACCGACCTACCAATAATATCCTGGAAAAACATGCTTGTCGGTATTTACCTTGGAGAAACTCCTGATTTATCTTCTGATAGTCCATTAAGAAAGTGGCTTGAAAAAACTGGAACTCCATTTTATATCCTCACAAATTACGCTAATCCAGGATATAATGAAAATACAGGTCCTGCAACATATCAGGCATTAACAGGACCTCTTGCAAAACAATTTATGGGCTACATCCATGGTGAGGCAATTGGTACAGCTGGTGTTTATATTGGTGCAGAGAAATTAGGTAAAAACAGAAGAGAGCACCTTGAACAGTGGGGGCAAAAGCTTATAACCCTTCAATCAGACCAATGGAGCAAGTTTTATAAAACACCTGTATCACCAGACCATATTAAAAAAAGCATTCCATGCCTTTCATGTGAAAGCATCGCTCTTGCCCATCAATTCCATCATCTTGGAATGGATATTGTTGGTTATGAACTTGATGCAACGAATATCCATGCGCCAATGAGAATCGCATTTGAAAGGGGTGCCGCCCGTCAATATGGTGGTGCATGGATTAACTATGCAAGCGGAAACTGGGCAGATGCCTGCAATTACTTCACACAGGAGCCGATTGTTCCAAGAGGTGCAAAATCCTGGTTTCACAGTAAGTATGCAATTACTGATGGCGTGAGCATTGCCTGGTACAGAAGATTTTATTATCTGAACTACCTTTCAGGCGCCTCTGCCATATTCTGGGAACAATCCCTTACAAATCAGTGGATTAAGCCAGGTCCCGGTAGCCATCCTGTACAATTAAGCCCATTTGGAAGAGCAACTGTTGATTTCCAGCAATTTGTGGATCGATTACCTGATAGGGGGGAACCCTACACACCAGTTGCTTTTCTTCTCAGCTGGGGTCATGGCTACGAGAGTGTGAATTACACCTGTAAAATGCTTAATGTATTTCTTCAGGATGACAATGATATAGAGTTACGGGAACTTTTCAATGTTGCATGGTATCCTTCAGCAATTCTTGAAGGACTACCACAGGCACCAGATGTTCAGAGTATGCCGCCTGGTATTTATGGGAACATTTTTGATGTTCTTGTTGATAGGAAGGAAAAGGCACAGACAATTTTAAGTTATCCTGTTGTCTGGGCAGCAGGTGATGTAAAATTAGAGGGAATATGGATCTCTGTCATTGACGAATATTTAAGAAAAGGTGGCACTTTTGTTGTGAACATTGAAGCCATCAGGCAGAATTCCAAACTTTTACAGATGCTGGGTTTGACTGTTTCTGAAAATATACAATATTTTGATCGCTGGTCTCCTGATGCTGAAAAATTTTATCCCTGTATTAAATATCCTGTGTATCAGATTTCCGCAAAAAAAGCAATACCTGTTGCATTTGCTGACCAGCAGTTACCTTTGATTTTGAGGGTACCTATTGGGGAAGGCGCAGCAATTGTAACACTGGTTCCTCATATGGTTTGTATGGACATGCGAGCGCATCCCGCACTTGTGTATTTAATGAATCTTATTACTGAGAATCTATTGCCAGTTGAATTGTATGGCACAGACGGAAAGAAACTTACCGGTAGTTTGATGTACCTTGTCAACAGAACAAAAGATGGATGGCTCATAGGACTGTTTAATAACCAGGGTATTGATAAAACACAGAATGGAATTGCCCGTGTTGATAGAAGAAAATATATTGATGTCGAAATTCGTACTAAACTGAATATTAAATCTGCCACAGAATATGTGAATATACAAAAACTGGATGTTGTAAAAACCGCAAATACATCAACTGTCAGAGCAAAGGTTGAACCCGGTGATGTCCAGGTTGTTTATTTTGTGACAGAATAGGTAGAGTCGCTTTTTATTTTTATCAATCTGACTGAATTTGTTGTTATCTTGACTCTCTTTGAATTTTGCAATTTTACGATGATTTGTATTTCTTTTTC
>JBMFLH010000119.1:0-2846 GCA_049971295.1 Candidatus Ratteibacteria bacterium
GGGCACATACACGATATCTTCTGCCTGCATTGTGATGTCAGGTAGTCCATATCCAAAAAATACTGGATAAAGGTCTATTTCCTGTTTTGTGCCATCTTTATGGACAATACTGATTTTCCTCATACTTCCTCTTTCGGTAATGCCTCCAGCAAGAGCAAGAATTTCAAGTATTGAAGTTGAAGTTGTTATTGCGTATGTGCCCGGTTTTACAACCTCTCCCATCACAAAAACAGTCATCTGGCGAGCTTTCACAAGAGTCAACTCAAGTTTGATGTCCCTGTAAGTTCTGGAAAAAATGTCCTGAAGATACTTTCTTGCCTGAATCAGATTTTTCCCTGATAAATAAATTTTGCCAATTCTTGGAACAATAATGCTTCCTTCTCTGTCAATTTCCATCTGCTGGTGAAATTCAGTAACTCCCCAGACAGATATTTCTATCTGGTCTCCAGGACCCAGATAATATTTTTCAGGGACGAACCTCATGAACTCAACCCCGCTGAGATTGATATTTGAAAAAAAGTCCTGACCGAAAACCTTCAGGGTTTCTCCGCAGGATACCCTCGCGGCAATCACAAGCATCAAAAGAAGAAAAATCACTTTTTTCATTTCGTATCCTCTCCAGCATAAATTACCATCAATTGAAATTTCGTCAAGTTTTTGCCAAAAAAAACGGGCACAATTCATTGATTGTTATTGCGAGAATGTGCCCGGGTTCGTATTATTTCATATATGCTTTTGCAACCTTTTCGAATGCATCAACATAAAGTTTCATGTGGCTTTCTTCATAAACGGGATGAGTGAAGAAACTCATTGTCCGTTCAGAAAGCCATTTTGCCTTCTTGCATTCAACCTTTGTATAATCAATTTGTCTTGCATTCGGATCTTTGAATGGATATTTCAATCTGCCAAAACCATTTTGCTGGACATATGCCTGTTCTTTGTACATTTCTGGCCATTGAACACCATATACAGGAACCCCTTCTGCTTCCATTGCTGCGACGAATTGTTTCACCGGGACCTTCAATCTTTCGGCATCAAGCACAAATGGAGCCCACCAGAACGCATTCTGCCTTTCCTCTGTATCAAGCGGTGGATAAAGAACAAGTGGATGGCCTTTTAACGCATGAATCAGGTACTTTCCATTTCTTTTTCGGTTTTTCAGGTTCCAGTTATCAAACCTTTCAAGTTCACATAGCCCGATCAAGGACTGAATTTCAGTCATTCTATAGTTGAAACCCACCCTTTTGTGAATATAGGTAAGCTTTGCCTCAAGTTCAAGAAGTCGCAATCTTTCCTGAACATCATAACCATGGTCTCTAAAGGACTTGCATTCCCAGTGTAAATTTTCGTCATTGGTTATGACTGCGCCTCCTTCTCCTCCTGTGGTAAAGTGTTTGCTCTGGCAGAAACTAAAACATCCAACATTCCCGATTGTGCCTGCCTTTTTCCCTTTATAAATACCACCGAAACACTGAGCGCAGTCCTCAATAACAAAAAGATTGTATTTCTTCGCAATTTCAAGTATCGGGTCCATATCAGCCACAATGCCATACAGATGAACCACTATGATTGCCCTTGTTCTTTCGTTAATATGCTGTTCAATATCCTTCGGATCAAGAGTGTGAGATTCGTCAACATCCGCAAAAACAGGCAGCGCACCTGCCTGAAGAACACAGAAGGACGATGCAATAAATGAATAAGAAGGGCATATCACTTCATCTCCAGGCCCTATTCCAAGTACTGCGACAGCCGTATGAAGAGCGCTTGTACCATTTGTTGTGGTAATTGCATATTTTGCACCATTCCATTTTGCCCATGCTTCTTCGAACTGCGTTCCATAGTAGCCAGTCCAGTAATTAACCTTTCCTGTTTTTAATGGTTCCAGTGCCCTTTCAATTGTTTTTTCTGAAAACGATGGCCACATGGGAAATGGTTTGTTATTAATTTTTTCTCCGCCTTCTATTGCAAGTTTTGCCATACTAACCTCCTGTATGAGTTTTTTTTGAGTGTTTACTCTGGTTGTGTCAAAAATTACATGCCAAGTATTTTTTTAAAATTAACCAGACACTTCTCAACACATTCCAGTGGCTCATACGCATAACTTTCCTGTTCAATAATGTACCACTGGGTATTGCCGATTGTTTCACACAGTTCAATGACCTGTTTCCAGTTGATATCTCCTTCGCCAACAATTGCCTTGTCGTTTGTAGCAGAAAATTCTTTTATGTGAATGGTGTCACTTCTGCCAGGAAATTTTTTCAAATACTCAATCACATCTCCACCTGTTCGCATTGCGTTTCCAGTGTCAAACTGCATAATTACATCTTTTGAAGCCTTTTGAAAAAAGACATCCATTGGTTTTTTCCCTTCGAGCATTTCAAATTCTATCCAGTGATTGTGATAACCGGTTTTCATTCCGTATGGTTTGATTTTTTCAGCAATCTCATTAAAAATTTCAGCAGTTTTTTCCCACGCAGAAATGGAATTGCAATACTCTTCTTTTAATCCCGGTACTATTAAGTATTTATTACCAAGTATCGCATTAAACTCCACTGTTTTCAGTAGATGGTCTTTTAGAAGCGCTTCAAGTCCGATATGAGTACCACAGCAAACAAGGTTCAAATCCTCAAGAATTTTTCTCAATTCTTTTGCATCTTTGCCGTGGTATCCTGCAAACTCAACTCCCTGGTAACCCATCTCTGAAACTTTTTTGAGAGTGCCGACAATATCTTTTGCACAATCCGCTCTTACTGAATAAAGCTGAAGTCCGATGTTTGCCATTTTCCCCTCTCCTGAAAGCATAGTGCAACATTGCACTATAAGTTAATTTATTTTTTCTCATTTAC
>JBMFLH010000120.1:0-2737 GCA_049971295.1 Candidatus Ratteibacteria bacterium
GGTTTTCAAGCCACTTTCTTCTTTCCGGAGGATTTCCATAGCCGTTATGCAATGGAACATGAAGAACCCAGCCCACTTTTGAATTTTTGCTTCTTTTTCTGATCAGTTCACCGAGAACATGCGTCTGCCTGGCAACTTTCTTTGTATAACCTGTAAAAATATCGCCGAATACTGTCTGACACAATTTACAACTTCTATGATGTTCAAAAGACGCAGGACCTTCTTCTGTTTCAAAAAGAAAATCATCCACTCCCTGGTTTATGAAAAAGTCAATCACCTGTTTCCAGTACGATTCAAAGTTTTTCTCATCCCTGACACACGGAACACGCAAAGTTGTGAAAAGTCCTGTTCTCATTCCATGGTCATGAATAAGGTCTGTGATTTTTCTAAACAAATTTTTATCTTTAATAAAGGGTGGTCGCCATAATTTGTGAACAAGTGTTTGTTTCCCGCTATCCCAGTGGCATAAAGGTATTGTTGTTTCCGGCGGATAACAAACACTAAACAATGCAGAGTTCTTGATCGTCTTCCCAGAAACTGGAAACAACCATGGTTCAAAAAGACAGCGATTTTTCCATCCACCCTCCTGATATTTCAGCCAACGATAAGATTCAGGAATTGGCCAGTCAGATTTTCTTCTTGAACCATCCTGCCACATTTCCCATTCATCATCACCTTCTGTTTCTATATCTGGTGGTTCAGGAATTGTGCAGCCCCACTGCATAAAATCTATGCGATGAAATCTGAGTTCTGAAACAAGTTCAATAAAGTTCTTCCACTTTTCAAAAGTATAAAACGGAAATTCAATCAGGTTTTCCATCCATGACAGAGAAATAATCAAATTGCGGTGAGGATTGTTGGTGGCACCCAGGTATGACTTAAGCCGTGTGACCAGAACTTTATTATGAACCTTTGTATGCCGCAAAAAGGCATGTACTCCATAATAACACGAAGCCAGAGTGTTTCCTGAAATTTCAAACGCGATACCACTGGAACCTGTTTTTAAGGAAACCTGAAACGTTTCATTCATTGATGGCAATAGAGACAAAATGATTCTATCACCATGATCTTCACTGGATAATCTTGCATATGGAAAACCCATTTTTTTCAGACATTCAAGCAAATGCTTTGCGCATGGGAACAACTCAGCATCCTCTGGTATAATAGCAAGACCAGATTTCAAAAAAATGTCTTTTCCTGCAAAAGATTGTATGTCGGATGGAAAAATTTTTATCATTTCTTATGTAAAATCCTGAATATCGCTGTACCTTTGGTACCTGATATTATGTCTGTAGCAACCAGTTTATACCAGCTGGGTTCCATTGAATGGTCTACGGATAACGAAAACTTGAAGGTGTTTCTATCCGCGCATATTGTACGCGACCAGTATGGAATTTCCCTGTTACGACTGTCAAAAACCTGAACCCTGATTACATGTCCGTCGGCAACGCCTGTTGAAGTGTGGATTTTCCCTTCAAAATTAAATATCTCGCCTTGATAACAAAGTTTGGGGCCATTTACAACAATTTTCTTTACGGAATATGGTGTGAAAGCCAGCAAACCAGTTCTTCCGGGCTTCAAAAAATATTCAAACTTTCTTCCACTGGTAGATTGTTTTTTCTCGCGCACATCATACATGGTCATTATGTTAGAAATGGTTGGCAAAGAAATGGATATTTTTGTTTTCTTCTGCAACCTTGGTGATGGTAAAATTCCAAAAAGAAAACTTTTACCCTGTTTTCCTGTGAACAGAAAAACTTCTTTGAAGCATGTCTCTGGCGATATATTAACCATTGGTTTAATCCCGCAAAAATCTTCAAGAGCCTGTCTGATAATTTTCTGATAACTGATTTCTATTTCCTTTGCGCCTGGTTGTTCAACAACAATCTCTCCTGCTGCACCTTTAGCAGCAATCTCTGCATAAGGAACCATGTACATATTAAGATAAACCGCCTGTCCTTTACCGTAAGAGTTTGTAATGACCACGGGTTGCCCATCCTGTGTTGTGCCTTTAAAAACCGCACCGGGCAGAACTTTTATAACTGATTCAGCAATCCACAACGACAATTGTTCAGAACCAAACATTACTGTTTTTTTCTCTGGTGAATACCTGATGTTTGAACGGTTGATTCCAAAAATCTCATCAATCGGTGAAAAACTGTACTTTACTCCGTGCTGGTTGTAAATGGCAGCTTGAGCATCTGCTATTACTATTCCACCAGAAGAAACAAACTTTTTCACAGATTCAATTTCAGATTCAGACATACTGATGCAATCTGCAAGAAAGAGTATTCTTGCAGAAGCAGGAATTTGATAATTTTCAAGCTGAGCGTAAGAAATCAGGTCGTGCTGGTAACCAAGGTCCTGAATAAGTGTCTTGGCGGAAAAATAGGAAGAAGTGTGCCTGTTAAAAAGACAGCTTGTATAGGAATATGTGAAGATAATACCATCAGTAATTTGCTTTGAGTTCAAAATCAATTTTCCGATACCCTGTTTTATTTCACTGAGTTCATCCTTGTATAGGTTTCTATAGATTTCCCTTACAGTTCCATCATAGTTTATTATTGACTGAAAAATTCCGCCTGGTGCTACCAGATTTCGCATCTGATAATACAAAATCCATCTGGAGCCATGAAACAGGTTTTTCCATGGTGTAATCCTGTTGTCATATGACAATTTTCCAAGCATATCATAACCTGTGTACTGCCCGTGTATGCAATTTTTCCCCATCCCTCTA
>JBMFLH010000121.1:0-2545 GCA_049971295.1 Candidatus Ratteibacteria bacterium
TACCTTTGTCATAACCACATTATATCTCTTCTAAGTGGCTATTTCCAAAGATAACCCTTGATTTTTATTATCTTGCGACTATAATATCCCATGTTGAGGCAATGTTGAAAAGACGTAGAAAAAAAGAAATGATTCGACCAACCAAAATTTTTGACAGAACCAGTGTTTGAAAAGGAGGCCAGTATTAAATACAGATTGCTTGGAAACACAGGCATAAAAATTTCAGAAGTAGGACTTGGAACATGGCAGTTTGGTGGAACTGACTGGGGCAATATTTCAGAAAAAGATGCTCTTGAAATACTACACAAGTCAGTCGAACTTGGGGTTAATTTCATTGATACTGCTGATGTTTATGGCATGGGTAGAAGTGAAAAAATTATCGGAAAATTCTTGAAGGAAACAAAAGAAACTGTCTATGTGGCAACAAAGCTTGGAAGAAGAGAATGGATTGAAAACAAAGGATGGCCCGCAAAATATACCATTGAGATGGTAAAAAAGGATATTGAAGATTCTTTGAGAAATCTTGACGTCGATTCTATTTTTCTCCAGCAGTGGCATTGTATCCCAACAGAAATGTTGAAAAGCGGAGAGGCATTTGACCTGCTTGAAACTTTCAAAAACAAGGGTCTTATACAGCACTGGGGATGCAGTATTGAATCCATTGAGGAAGGATTGATTTGCATGCAGCATCCTGGATGTGAAACACTGCAGGTGATTTATAACATATTCAGGCAGAAAGTCACAGAACAACTTCTTCCGGTTGCAAAACAAAAAAATGTTGGTATTCTCGCAAGGGTTCCGCTTGCAAGCGGACTTCTGACAGGAAAATTTAAAAAGGGGCATAAATTTCCTGAAACAGACCATAGAAATTACAATGCAGATGGTGCTGCCTTTAATGTTGGTGAAACCTTTGCCGGGATTCCCTTTGATAAAGGAGTGGAAATAGCAGAGAAAATCAAATCGATCCTTAATCCTACTGGAAACATCACAATGGCTCAACTTGCCTTGCGATGGATTCTTGACCATGATGCTGTTTCAACAGTCATTCCTGGGGCGACAAAAATTGAGCAGGCAATAAGTAATGCCATGGCATCATCTATTCCACCACTGGGTGAAAATGTGCACCAGAAACTATCTCAGTTGTACAAAATCGAAATTGAACCTTACATCAGAGGAAAGTACTGAAAACTATACAAACTGATGGACAATTTCTGAAGCAATTTTTGCCCATTCATTCAATCTTGACGGCTGATACCTGATGGTGCTGATATCCTTCATTATGACTTCAACGATGCAACCGTTTTCTTTCATAATTGCAAGATTTTTTTGCAATTCATCTCTTGCAAAGTCACTATCCCAGTGTTCACGGGCAAGAGTTGCTGGATTTGGTTTATAGGAAATCACATATCTACTTTTTATTTTTTCTGCCGCGGTTTTTACATCTGCACGAGGACTTATTGAGATTTTTCGCAAATTTTCAATTTCTTCAAGAATATGGATTTTGTTATGAAGTGGCTCACAACATCCATAATAAGAAAGCCCAAATTTTTCAAGCCATTTTTTCTCGTAATTCAATGCAAACTCTTTGTGCATGGCAGGTGAAACTTCAGAGAAAATCTGGCTTGTTGCAAAACCCCATTGCTGTTTTGATAAAATCCCGAGTGTGGAAAACGGCAATTCTGGAAGATCAGACGTATAACCAAATCCACCAGAACCAATCCTGAAATTGCCATTATTTGGTGAAAGAATTTTCAGTTTTTCAAATTGCTCTAACCTATTAAGGTTTACTTCAAGAAATCTTTCAATAGCAGCATGCGCAAAAGAAGGTCTTGTCGCCAAAGATAACAGTGTTTCCTCAACGCCGAGCAGCATTACCAGCCAGTCCCATGGAGCAAACCATATCGCTCCTATGCCGTATAATTCAACTGTTAAGTATTTGCCAAAAATTTCTTCGAGTATCTTTTTCCTTTTTTTTGTTTCATTCCAATCAACAGAAATTTCAGGAAATTTAATTTTATCAACATCATTTTCATCTTTTATCTGTGAAATAAAGTGCCTTGAAACAATTCCTGACGATTGAGAACGAGCGTATTCTGCTTCAGGTGATATCCCGAAACCTGTATCGTAAATTACCACTGGAACCCTGTAAACAGGTTCCACAATCATATCTACTCTGGCGTTATGCCACATATAAAGAAGTGTTTTCAACTCAAGCTCAATCCTTCTGGCACACTCGTTTTCGCATTGTATGTTAAGCAAACCACAGGACTGAATTTCATGCCATGGAACTTCATTAATCCAGACCATGGGTCTGCCTGGCTTCAAATCATTGGTTCTTTTCCATTCTGAAATGGTTGTTGAATGACCAGGTAAATGCGCAATTTCTGAAATCTCTGCAGCAAGTTCTCTGAGAATTACAATATCTTTGTTTTCTATACTTTCAAAATTTGAGTTGTTTTTTTGTAAACTCATATGTATCAATGGCTATCGCAAGTTCTTCATTTGTAGGTATGACAAATACTTTTACTTTTGAATCAGGAGCACT
>JBMFLH010000122.1:0-2482 GCA_049971295.1 Candidatus Ratteibacteria bacterium
GCTCGATGAACCAGCCAGTGGACTTGATTCACTTGCAAGAAAGGAACTTTCAGACATTTTTACAAATCTCGGCAAAGAAGGAAAAACAATTATTATTTCTTCCCACATCCTGACCGAATTATCTGATTTTTGCACAAGCGTCGGCATAATGGAAAACGGCAAAATGAAACGATGGGAAAAATCGAACAGTTATCTGATCTACCCGCTGAAATCACATGTATTGAGGTAGTTATATCCAGCAATGTTGATCATTTCCCCTCTGTTGCGTCACATTACGAAGCTGTCAAGAAAATAGACAAAAAAACTGAAAATTCATGGCAGATTTTTCTATCCGGAGACGATTCTGTAATAACAGATTTCATTAAGTTTTTGATATATAGCAATGTTGCAATTGTGGAAGTAAAAAAATTCAAAGAGGACGTCCAGACTATTTTCTTCAAAACAGGCGCAAAGAATGTTAGTTAAAAATCCAATATACACAGCGTTAAAAAGAATTCAAACAAGGCCTGTTAGGTTGTTTTGCCTTATTGCAGGAGAAATACTCTCGCTCTTTATTGTTTTTCTCCTGATGTGGATACACGATTTACCTTTAAGCAAAACTGATTATGAAATGTTTCTGAGAAAAGTCGGAGAAAATTTTACTAACTTCATTCTCATTCTTCAATATATAGGACTTGTGGTATATGGTACATTTTCCATCGAAAGCAGGATTGTCAGAGACAGGATTTCTGATATCATCAACTTTCATAGAATCACACCCCTTTCCCCGGATAGTATTATTTTTGGTTATATTTTTGGTCAGTCATCTGATGCATTGATTTTCTGGTATGTATGTTTCTTTTTTGGAATTGTTGGCACAATGCTCGGTGGAATAAACGCTTCACAGTATCTTGCGTGTTCTGCATTGATTTTAATGTCTGCAATGTTTTTTTATTCACTGGCTGTATGGAGTGGCCTTAATAAATCTCTGTATCTGAAATCTGGCGCAAGATCATTGTGGGGTTTTGCTTCGGTACTTGCCATTATTTGTCCTTTGCAATTTGGCCTTCCTGATATCGCATTGTTGTCACCATTACCTTCTATCGTTTCTATATTGCCCGGAGAAACCTCGGAATTGTTGCCAGTATTGCCAGCGTACGTAAATTTTTACAGATTTGCCATTCCAGCCATCTTTTATACACTGTTTCTATGGTTAACATTCGGCATAATAGTGTATGTTTCTTCAAGAAGAAAAATTTTTTCTTCAGAAGATTCTTCAAAACTTTCAAAAACAGAAATATTGTGGTTATATTTTTTTGTCGCAATTTTAATTCTTGGAAGAACCACAGGAGTAGCATTCAATATTCCAGAATATATTAAACAGATCTTTGCCCCTTCTTTAATTTTTTCGATTGGTTCTTTTTTCTTAGTTTTTGTTGCCTTCATACTTTTGTACATTGGCATACCAGGAAAAATTAATTTAAGGAGATACTTAATAAAATTACGGATAAAACGAAAATCTTTCTGGCATCATGACGACAGTTCTGCCTTAAGTCTGACAGGGATACTTACATTATTAACCGTATCTTTTCTTGTCTTTTTACATTCTGCTGCCAGAATGCAACAGATTAAATTCAGTCAGAATTTTTGCTCACACAGATTGTGCTTGTAATTATGTGTGTGTTTTTCACTTTGTTTCTGACAGAGGGAAGCAGAATGATGGTTGAAAAAAATGCTGATAGCATAGCGACATTGGTTATTTTCGTCTGGTTGATTGCAATACCTTTCCTATACATCATTTATGCAATTCATGTAGAAAAACCGAATATTTTTTTTCTCGTTCTTTCACCATCCTTTTTTTTAATAACAAAAACAGGCGGTCATTTCCTGACAGATAAAGTTTTTCAAAACATCAATCAGACAAATTTTGTAATGATTCTTAATATTTTTGTATCTGCTGTGTTCACTTTTCTCGCTTTCTATTTCTGGAAGAATTCAAAAAATGTATTAAAGGAAACTATTTTTGATTCACTGAAACTGGAGGAATGAATGATGACAGACATTGTTGTTATTGGCGCGGGTCCGGCCGGTATGGCAGCAGCATATGGAGCAGCAAAAGCAAAAGCTGAAACACTCTTGATTGAAAGATATGGCTTCTGCGGTGGTATGGCAACTACCGGAATTATCGGTTCAATTCTCGGCCATTATCTCAACGAAGAACAACCAGCAGTTGCAGGGTTTCTAAAGGCACTTGTTGAAAAAATGGCAGAACTTGACGGATGTGAGAAATGGGAAACAGTATTCAAAAAGTATGGAATTTCTTTTGATTCAGAAATAATGAAATATGCCGCAGAACAGATTCTTCTGAACACTGATGTGAAATTTCTCTATCATTCATATTTTGTTTCTTCTCATGTGGACTCAGGAAAAATCAGCAGCATTGAACTTGCCAATAAGAGCGGTAAAATGACAGTTGAAGGAAAATATTTTATTGATGCAACCG
>JBMFLH010000123.1:0-2281 GCA_049971295.1 Candidatus Ratteibacteria bacterium
CCTACGAATTTTTTGTGGTATTTTGTCAAATTTATATGCGGCTTCCCTCCTCCATTTTCTCGAAAGGAAATCCCCTTAATGCTGTGCCATGCTTCAGGGTTTTTCACGTTATTGAGCCATAATGGCAAACCGATTTCACATTCACCATGAAAAACGACATCAACAGAAGTATTTTTAAGTAAAAGTTCAAAACCAGACGAAAGTGCACCACCCGCTATTTGTACAATACCAGGGAAGTTTTTTTTAACATAATTTGAAAGAACCTTCGTCCTCCCATATGAAGTAACAATACCTCCAAAACCAATAATATCAGATTTGAAAATTCTTATTTCATTGTCAATGAACTCAGGTTTACCAGATTCCGAGCCCCATAAATAAGGATCGAAAATTTTTACATGATGGCCGGCCCTATGTAAAATTCCTGCAACGTAAAATAAACCAAGTGGTGGCGTACAATCATGTTTTCTCGAAGGAACATTAAGCAGCAGTATTCTCATAATGTGTTTTACAATCCTGAAGTAGGAACACCCCAGTATTCACATTTGGAACACAAAGGAATCATGTGCCTTTTTCCATCTATATGATACTGGAGCCACTGCCTTCTAATATCACTGTTCCACATGTCATAGATTGTAGTTTGTTTTACATTTCCAATAACTCCGAGTTTTTCAGGGTCAAAACGAACGCAGATGCTGAAATCTCCTTCTCTGCTGATTGTGGGATGGCTCAAAAAGTCCATACATATGCCTATTTCAGGAATTGTTGGTGGTTTCTTCTTGTAGGCGAATGAACCAAGAGGCGAATGAAGCTGGCGCCTCACGATCAGCAGCCCAAGTGAAGTATATCTTGTTTCATCAATATCACCGACAAATCTCAGCGAAACTGCCGGCCTTCTGTCTTTTTTGATTTCCAGAAATTTTTTTATAGTTTCAAGCTGCTGGTCTGCTTCAGGGTCATTTTCAACGATGGAAATTGATATTGTTTCAAGATTATCAATAATTTCATCTACCTTTTCTACAAGCAACTTTCCATTGGTAACAATGTTGCGGATCCTTCCTTTAAACAAGCCGACGGCTTCACCAAATCTTGGATAAAGAAGTGCTTCACCATCCTTATGAAATTGAACAACAATTCCATATGGAAGTTGTTTTTCAATTTCTTTTAGCAGTTCAAAATCCATATCGCCATAAGCAATTGCTCGTTCAGGCATTTCCTTTTCAACCTTGCGCCTGCCACACATCCAACATGCCTTATTGCATCTGCTTGTTAATTCAATATTAATTGATAACAAACCATTCAAGCATAGATTATGTTTTTCCATGTTATTTAAACTGGTATGGTGTTGGCCCTTCTAGCGCTTGGATCTCTTTATTAAATTGTTTTATTTGGTTAACAATATCAACACCAACATTATCACTCCACTTTTCCAAAAGAAGTTTTGTTATTTCGCCAACCTTTCCATTACCTATTGGTATGTTATTAATGCTTGTGCAAGGCATAATGCAGAATGGTGTAGCGGTGTAAAACGCCTCATCTGCCGTATAAACATCATAAACTTCGATATTTTTTTCTGTGCATACCAGACTTAATTGTTGGGCAAGTTCAAAAATATACTGTCTACTAATGCCTCTCAAAACATTCCTTCCTTCGGGGGTGTAGATTTTACCGTCTTTCACAATAAAAAAATTATCACCTGTTCCCTCGGCTATGAAGCCATCCGTATCAAGGAGCAAAGCCCAATTTCTATCCCCTTTGTATTGAGCAACCTCAATGTTTGCCATCTGATAGTAAATTCTGCTTCTGTTTTTTATCTTTGGGTCTATCAGGCAGGCCGGTATTGTTCTCTGCGATGGTACTACTGCATTGACGCCTGTATCGTACAAATTCCCCATACCAACCACAGTCCATTTCAAAGGGAAGTCAGCTACCACAATTGTTGGCTCAATTTTTCCATCAAAAACATGCGCGTATATTGCTAGAGGTCCCCTACTTACTTCAATCATGAGACGATGTTCATCCGTTGGACTGAATGCAGGTTCATTTTTTTCAATAACTAGGTAGCAGATGTTTTCAAGTTCATCAATAGTTTTATTCAATGGAATCCGCAGTATACGAACACCAGCGAATAAACGTTCAAGGTGCTCTTTAAGTTTGAATTGCTTCTTGTTAAAAGAACGGGTCATTTCAAAAACCATGTCTCCAAACATTAAAGCTGAATCGTATATAGAAACCTTTGCTTCTTTTTCCGGAACGAAATTACCATTAATATAAACAACCCTCT
>JBMFLH010000124.1:0-1922 GCA_049971295.1 Candidatus Ratteibacteria bacterium
GAGATTGAAAAAGCAGAAAAAGAATATTTGCGCCTTGGTGACCCAATAAGGTTAGGACGGCTTAATCTTATGAAAAATAACTACAATAAAGCAATAGAATATTTTGATGAAGCACTCAAAAAAATCATCCAGAGCCGCAATGCAGAATTTCTTTTTGCTGATTACTCTGGTCTTGGAGAGGGATATCTTGGTTTAAAAAATTATCAAAAAGCGAAAGAAAACTATGAGAAGGCAATAACATTAACTGAGGAGCAAAGGGAAGGGCTTGGTGAAGGAGAAAAATCAAAATTCTTTTCTGCTAAAGTTCATGGCTTTCCACGGACCCAACCTTATGAAGGTATGGTTCGCTCACTTATTGCTTTGAATCAAAATAACGATGCATTCTTCTATTCAGAGAATCTCAAAGCAAGGGTTCTTGCTGAGGCAATTGCCAAAGCACATTCATCAACTATCAAAACACTTCCAAAGGAGTTGGCAAAAGAGGAAGAAAACTACATAACAAAAATCCGTGGATTAAGAAAACAGATGGAAGTGCTTTACAGAAACAAGGCGATGGATACATATTATGAAAAAGAAAATGAACTAAAGACAGTAAAAGCAGAGCAGGAGAAGTTTATAACAAAACTACGCAGATTATATCCAGAATATGCCTCAATCAACTATCCCCAGCCAATAAAACCATCAGAGGTAAAACTCAACAAGAACGAGGTCTTGATAGAGTATGAAATAACTGATGAAAAACTTTATGCCTTCTTATTAAAAGATGGGAAGATAGATATAAGAGGGGTTTCAATTTCAAGAAAGGAACTTCAGGAGCTTGTCTTAAAGTACAGGAACTATTTTGAAAGTACAGAAACCCGTGCTGACTTTGTAAAGTATGACCCTAAAATAGGCAAAAAACTTCATTCAATTCTCATAGGCACAATGCTTGATAACATACCGGAAGGAACTTCTATAATCATTGTCCCTGATGAAATTCTTGGAATACTTCCATTTGAGGCGTTGGTGACTGCACTTCCAGAGAAAGAAAAAATAGGTGAAGGTGAGTTTGGTCCATTTCCACTTGGGGTTAAATATCTTGGTGATAAATATTCCATAACCTATGCTCAATCAGCAACTTCACTTACACTATTGAGGTCACTTAAAAAAGAAAAATCTACACAAGATATGGCACTTGCTGTCTGTGACCCTATATTTTCAAGGAATGACAAAAGGGTTAGTCAGTTAGCAAAAGCGGATATAAATAAACAAACTGACCAGAAAATGGGAGCGATTAAGAGCTGGAAGATGGGCGTTGCAGGAATTAGGGAAAAAGGAGCAAGGACAAAAAAAGAAGAGGTTGAGGAAGAAACATTCTTCCGCCTTGAAAAGACGACAGAGATTGCTAATGGTATGGAAGCATTATTTGGTAACAAAGCAACAATTTTAATTGGCTCAGAAGCAAAGGAAGAAGATGTATTAAAACTTCCATTTTCAAAATACAAGTATATTACATTTGCCACACATGGGATACTTGACAAAACAATTCCCTACATCCAAGAACCAGCACTTGTTTTAACACAGGTTGGAAACAGTGAAGGTTATGATGGATTTCTTACGATGAGCGAGGTAATGGGATTAAAGATGCCAGCAGAAGTAGTTGCCTTAACTGCCTGCCAGACAGGTGTGGGAAAGCAGGTGAGTGGTGAAGGGGTAATGGGGATGGGCAGAGCATTTCAGTATGCTGGCGCTGGTAATGTTTTAATGAGTTTATGGTCGGTGTATGAAAGTGCAACTGTGGCTTTAACAAATGCATTTTTCAAAAACCTCAAAGAAGGAAAAGAGCCAAAAGAAGCGCTACGGCTTGCCCGTCAAGAAATTCGCAGAAAAGGTTATGAACATCCAGTCTACTGGTCAGCATTTATTTTGGTAAGTAAATGAAA
>JBMFLH010000125.1:0-1817 GCA_049971295.1 Candidatus Ratteibacteria bacterium
GGTAATTTCAAATATTCTATCTTTACCAACAGTTTTGTTTATCTGTTCACATTCTTTTGCTGTACGCTGGTCACACCACAAAATTGCAGGATACAGAATTTCACCATCCTGGTCAAGAAACACAGCTCCATGCATCTGACCGGTCAGGCCGATACCAGAAATAGAACCAGCACTGATTGTTTTCAAAAGGGTTTTCAAGGAATCTACTGTTGCCTGCCACCAGAGTTGCGGATCCTGCTGAGCCCAGCCGGGTTTTGGAGTAATCAAGGGAAATTCCCGAACAGCTGACGCAATTACTTTTCCATTTTCATCAACAAGAACACTTTTTACTCCTGTTGTGCCAAGGTCAATGCCAATGACATACCTTTTCATCTGAACTCCTCCTATGATATAGATGGAGAATAAAGAAAGTTAAGATATCGTGTGTGCACATTGCCCTTTCGCGTGTCTCCTTCGTGCACATAAATCCTGTAGAAAAGTTTCATTTCCTGATAAGCAGGAAGAATATAGGTTCCTGATATTTTTTTATCGCCAGTAAATTCACTGAGTCCAAAAAAGTTTGCACTGAATAGTCCATAGTTTCTTATATGCCACCAGGTTGGATATCTGAGATTTTTTGGCTGGTCAAACACTGAAATACCCACAACCACTCCATCAACCGGCCCATAATAATCACACCAGTTTGCTCTTTTACCCCAGCATTCAATTTCGTTAATTCCGCCGTATGAATTTTCAAATGTCCCCTGTTTATCTGCCTGCATTGATGGCATTACGCGAACAGATAAAAGGCCTGATTCTTTTGTGTCTCTGAAAATCAGTTCTCCTTCTGTTGCCCTCAAAATCATCACATGATCTATAATTCTTGCAGATGCCGGCATATTGTAAACTGTAATAATTCTTTCCTCTTCGCAAATTTTCTTGGTTTTAGTAGAATCCATCCAGAAACTCTTTGCGTGGATCCGACCAAAAACAGGTCCGGATGTCATTTCAATAAACTCCTGATGGACTGTCCAGCCATGACCTTCGCTTTCACTCCAGTTGTCAACACCATTAATATCTCCATGTGCGACCCAGATACCTCTGTGATGAATGTGGTCAAGTTTTTCTGGATTACCTTCAGGAACAGGTGGTCTGAGAACACTTTTTCCTTTTACAGTAATTACTGGATTCAAAAATGGTCTTACCACATGTTTTCCATAATGATAGGAAGAAAAATATTCCTCTCCAATCATAATGTCAACAACGCCCTTTTCAGGATTGTCTATCAACTTTACTTCTGAATAAGATGGGGTGCCCTGCTTGAATTCAAGTTCAACTTTTTCATCTTTTTCAATGTCAGGAAGCATCAGTATAAGTTTTTTTCTTTTTTCATCATACTGGGAGAGTATTTCTTTGCCACGGCAAATACACTTTGTCCTTGAGCCCTCATCAAAATCAATCACGTAAGGTCCTTCAATCCACTTTCTCATTTTATTTTCTAATTTCACCTTCATGCCTTTCTCCTTTCTTTTAACCTATATTTTTCCTTTATAGTTTAATGGCTAATCTCTTTTTTTACAAATTTTTATCCACCCTTATTTGTACAATTCTTGTTGTTTTTCTCCTGGTTGAAATTACGATAGCCGATGGGATTACGACATTCTATCTTTGAAAAAACAGTTTTTTACAAAAATTCTGTGTATCACTTATACGTCAATAAGTTTCACATTTATTGATGATTTCTGGTAGGGGGGCAAATAATGATGGACATTACTGGAAAAATATTTGAAAATTAAAAAGAGAAGAGAGGACCACTGCGGGGTGGGATAATTCCCATC
>JBMFLH010000126.1:0-1540 GCA_049971295.1 Candidatus Ratteibacteria bacterium
GTGGTATTCCTTCTGAGGGGTGCGGTATTGTTGTTCTTGAAGAAATCAATCATGCTATCAGCCGTGGAGCAAAAATTTATGGAGAAATTATTGGCTACGGAACGACAGGTGAAATTTCTGACGAAAACCCGTCTTCAGGATTAAGGAACGCAATTAAAAGAGCCATGAGCGACGCGGGTATTTCTTCTGATGGTATTGACGCAATCAGTGCACATGCTCCATCTGATGTTTTTATTGACAAACTGGAAACAAAAATTATAAAAGAGATTTTTGGACCTCGCGCATACGAAATACCAATCAGTTCAATCAAATCAATGATTGGTAATCCTCTGGGAAGTGCTGGATTGTTTCAAATTATTGCTGCTATGCTCTGGTTTGAAAAAAATATCGTCACACCCACGATTAATTATGAATATCCGGATCCTGAGTGTGACCTTTACTATGTGCCAAACAAAACGCATCAGTTGAAGGTAAATACTGCTTTACTTAATTGTGGTGGACTTGGTGGCACCTGTTCTGCTTTAATCTGTAAGAGGATTGAAACATGAACTACTGGGTAGAAAGTCTCATAATCACGATATTAATCGTTGGCATCCTTGCCTGGATTGTATACAGCAGGAACAAAAGTAGACCACCAAACAGGCGATTTCCAGTATTTGCTGCAGCTCTTGCTTTGTGGTCATGTGTGGGCATACCTTTGATGAACCTGAAAGACGTGATTCATCTCTTGTTCCTTTTAAAAGTTGCTGGAATACTTGGCGCACTGTTGCCAGCGGCTTTCATCTTCTTTGCCGTCGGATTTGAAATGCCGGCTGATGAAAATAGTGAAAAACGCATTAAAAACCTTCAAACGACATTCTTTTTCCTATCCGTTTCTGCTTCTCTGTTGACATTGCACCCTTCTTTCATAAAAAGTATTATAATAAGCGAAAATATACAGGAAAGATTACCAGGTCCTGATGTTGTGTATGGATGGCCTTTTGTATTTTATTCGTTGATTATTATCTCTACAATGGTTTTTGGATTGAGGTATTTTTACAGGTTGATGAAGCGTAAAACCGGTACCCAGAAGACAGAGATTCAGTATGTTTTCCTTTCTATTATTACAGGTACAATATTTGCAGTTGTTACAACACTGATTGCTCCAATGTTAGGAACGACCATTCCATGCCGATTTGGATCAATGTCTTCCATTATTATGTGTTCCATAATAACATATGCAATCGCAAGACACAGAATTTTGAATATTTCTGTTTTTGCAGAAAAGACATTTGTTTATGGATGTCTGGTTGCAGGATTGATGCTGGTTTATACATTTCTCGTCTGGTCTTTATCCCATTTTGTCAGGATATTTACCACTGAAGTATCGTTATTCCCTGCGATTGCGAGTTCCTTTATTATCGCAATTGCCTTTTCGCCATTAAAGGAAATTATTCAGAGATGGGCAAGGAAAAAGATATTCAGACAACAATATGATATAGAACAGATTTTGGCTCAAATGGGATTGATTGTAGGAAGTTCTTTGAATTTTGAAGAGGGC
>JBMFLH010000127.1:0-1032 GCA_049971295.1 Candidatus Ratteibacteria bacterium
AAAAGGAAAAAACATGAGGGTAGCTTTGCTTGGTTATTCTGGATCCGGGAAAACAGAAATTTTGACCGCTCTTTCAGGGAAAAAGCATGAAAGCTTTGACCCAAAAAAGCCAATAGTGATTTCTGTGAAAATTCACGATAGCCGACTACTGGCAATTGCAGAGAAGGTCAAACCAGAAAAAACCACTGAACCAGAAATTACATTTATTGACATCAAGGGTGCTCCAGAAGGTACGGGCTTTGACGAAAAAATTATTGAACACGCGCTATTTTCCGACACAATCGCACTTGTCATTCCTGTGTTCTCGCAGGAGAGAAATCCTGTGAATGAACTTGATTCTTTGTGTCTGGAACTTGTGTACAGGGACATTGACAGGGTAAAGGGGATTTTAGAAAAAAGACAACAGGAAATATCGCACGGAAAAAGAAAAAAAAGTCAGGAAGAAGATTTTCTTGAAAAATGTTTAAGTCATCTTGAGAAGGAAACATTTCTTTCGTCTATGGAGATGCGGCAGGAAGAGAAAGTTTTTCTTACTTCACTTGGACTTATCACATCAAAAAAATTTTTTGTTCTTGCCAATGGAAACATGATGTTAACAGAACTGCAAAATCGCGCCGCTCGTAGTAATTTTGGATTCTGTCAGATAGATGCAATCAGAACAGATAAAGAAAGCATTGAAACATTCTGGAACCAACTCCTTGTGGCAGCAGGTTTGATAAGATTTTATACAATCGTGGGCAAGGAAACAAGGGCATGGCTATTACCAGAAGGTTCAACTTTGCTTGATGCAGCAGCAGTTATACATACAGACATCGCAAAAGGATTTGTCAGGGCAGATGTGGTAAAATGCGAAGATTTTATTTCTCTGGGTTCTTTTGCCGCATGCAGGGAAAAAGGGCTATTGAGAAGTGAAGCAAAAACGGGTATTGTCAAAGATGGAGATATTGTTCACATCCATTCAACGAGGTGATAGATGGAAAAAGAAATACCACTCATATTAAAAAATTCAGGAGTAAAGGGTGCAAAGATATG